>CAZQCK010000117.1:1103-9799 GCA_964591925.1 uncultured Desulfobacterales bacterium | reverse complement strand
GTTGCGGACGGCGAACCGCTCACCCACCATGCCGTTGGCGTAAAGGCTTCCAGCCGTAGCCCCATACAGGAGGACGTTTCCCGCGATGATGTTCTGCGCCGCAGGGAAATCGACCCCCGGGTACGGCTTCAGAATGATTCGGGCCCCGGACAGCCCCTTTCCCACGTAGTCATTGGCCTCGCCCTCCAGAACCAGGGTCAACCCGTGGGCCCCGAACGCCCCGAAGCTCTGGCCGGCGGCCCCGGAAAAACGGCACACTATGGTGTCGTCAGGCAGACCTTTGAATCCGTACCGCTTGGCGATCTCGCCTGAGAGCATGGCCCCGGTGGTCCGGTTGACGTTCCGAATGCTTCGCTCGATGCGCACGGGCTTGCCGCGCTCCAGGGCGTCCCGGGCGAGCTCCATAAGCTCCCGGTCCATTACATCCGACACTGCGTGGTCCTGCCGGTCTACACAACGCCGTATCGGAGAGATGGACGGGACTTCCTCCGAAGGGCACAGGATTCCGGAAAAGTCCAGCCCCCGGGTCTTCCAGAAGCCGACTGCGCGGTCCATCTCCAGCAGATCGGTCCGGCCGATCAAATCGTCCATCCTTCGAAAACCCAGCACCGCCATATACCCGCGCACTTCCTCGGCCATCATGGTGAAGAGCCGCTCCACATGCTCGGGCTGTCCGGCGAAACGCTTCCGCAGGGCCGGGTCCTGGGTGGCGATGCCCACGGGACAGGCGTTGGTGTTGCACTTGCGCATCATGACGCAACCCAGCGCCACCAGCACGGCCGTGGCGAATCCATACTCCTCGGCTCCCAGGAGCGCGGCCACGATGACGTCGCGCCCCGTCTTCATCTGTCCGTCCACCTGAACCCGAATGCGGCTTCGCAGATGGTTCAGGACCAGAGTCTGCTGGGTCTCGGCAAGGCCCAGCTCCCAAGGCACCCCGGCGTGCTGAATGGAGGAGAGGGGGGATGCCCCGGTGCCGCCGTCGTAACCGCTGATGAGCACCATGTCCGCATGGGCCTTGGACACGCCGGCTGCAATCGTCCCCACTCCCACCTCGGAGACGAGCTTGACCGAGATGCGTGCGTCCGGGTTCACGTTCTTGAGATCAAAGATCAGCTGGGCCAGATCCTCGATGGAGTAGACGTCGTGATGAGGCGGCGGGGAGATCAGGGTCACGCCCGGGGTGGAGTAGCGGACCCGCGCGATCTCCTCGTTCACTTTGTGCCCCGGGAGCTGTCCCCCTTCCCCGGGCTTGGCCCCCTGGGCGACCTTGATCTGGAGCTCCCGTCCGTTCACCAGGTACTCGGTGGTCACGCCGAAGCGGCCGCTCGCCACCTGCTTGACAACACTGCACCGGCTGTCGCCGTTGGCAAGCGGCTTGTAGCGGGCCGGGTCCTCACCCCCCTCGCCGCTGTTGCTCGTGCCGCCCAGCCGGTTCATGGCCACGGCTATGGTCTCGTGGGCCTCCCGGCTGATGGAGCCGAAAGACATGGCGCTGGCGGCGAACCGTTTCACGATATCCGAGGCCGGTTCGACCTCTTCCAGAGGAACCGGCGTGGTGGTGCGAAACCGGAACAGCCCTCGCAGGGTGAAAAGCCGCTCGGACTGATCGTTGATAAGGGCGGCGTAGGCTTTGTAGGCTTGGTAATCGCCGGTCCGCACAGCCTGCTGAAGGCGGGTGATGGAGCCGGGGGTCCACAGATGATGTTCTCCGTCCACGCGCAACCGGTATCGCCCGCCGCTGGGAAGAATCGCCGGAGCTCCCGGGGCCCGGTCCCAGGCTTGGTCATAGCGTGCATTGGCCTCCCGGGCTATCTCGTCCAGACCGATGCCGCCGATCCGTGATGCGGTCCCTGAAAAGAACCGGTCCACCACAGACCGGTTCAGGCCCACCGCCTCGAAGACCTGTGCACTGCGGTAGCTTCGAAGAGTGGAAATGCCCATCTTGGACATGATCTTGAGGAGTCCCTTGCACAAGGCGCCTATGTAGTTTTCCAGCGCCACACCCACGCTCACGGGACGACTGAGTTCCCGGCGCAGATCCATGGCCGCCACCGTGTCAAACGCCAGGTAGGGGTTCACGGCCGTGGCCCCGTACCCCAGAAGAAGCGCCATGTGCATGACCTCGCGGGCTTCGCCGGTCTCCACGACCAGACCGGCGGACGTGCGCACACCTCGTCTTGCGAGCCTCTGGTTGACCGCGGATACGGCCAAGAGGGCCGGAATCGGCGCCGTCCCCTCAGGCAGGTCCCGGTCGCTCAGAATGAGCAGGGAATCCCCTTGGGCCAGGGCCTGTTCACTGCGCCCGCACAGGTCTTCCACAGCCGCAGCCAGCTTGCTTCCGGTCCCTCCGGCCGGAAAACCCATGGAAATGACCCGGGGCCGAAACCCTTGTAAGTCCAGATGCTGAATACGAACCAGGTCCTCGTTGGACAGGATGGGGTGGAGCAGCTTGATCAGCCGGCTGTGTCCGGGGACCTCGGAGAGGATGTTGCCGGGGTTTCCGATGAAGGTCATCAGAGACATGACCAGCTCTTCTCGAACCGGGTCGATGGCCGGGTTGGTCACCTGGGCGAACAGCTGTTTGAAGTACTCGTAGAGAAGCGGGTTCTTGTCGGAGAATACCGCCAGGGGAGTGTCCGCTCCCATGGCGCCCACAGGTTCATACCCGCTGGAGGCCATGGGCTCGATGAGCATTCGGAGGTCCTCGCGGGAGTACCCGAAGAGCTTCTGACGAAAGAGGAGCCCTTCGAAGTCCGGTGTAAACGAGGATACACTGCCGTAAAACCCGCGCAGGGTGATCCGGTTTTCCTCCACCCAGCGCCGGTAGGGCTGCCGGCGCGCACACAGGGTCTTGATCTCCCCGTTCTTGAGCACCCGCCCCTTGCGGGTGTCCACCACGATCATCTCGCCGGGCCTGAGGGCGCCCTTTTCGGCCACATCCGCCGGGTCAAAGGGCAGGACACCCGCCTCCGAGGCAAAGACCATGAATCCCTGCCTGGTGATGGTGTAGCGGGCCGGACGCAGGCCGTTTCGGTCCAGCATGGCGCCCACCTGGGTGCCGTCGGTGAAGGCCAGGGCGGCCGGTCCGTCCCAGGGCTCCATGAGTCCTGCATGGTACTCGAAGAACCCTCGCTGATCCGGTCCCATGGGGTACTTGACCCCCCACGCCTCGGGCACGAGCATGAGCATGGAATGGGGCAGGGAACGGCCTGCGCTGCGGAGGAGCTCCAGGGCATTGTCCAGACAGGCCGAGTCACTTCCGCGCTCATCGATGACCGGAAAAACCCGATGGAGCCCTTGTTCGAACAGATCGCTCTCCAGCAGCGGTTCCCGGGATCGAATGAGGTTGAGATTTCCTCGAAGGGTGTTGATCTCTCCGTTGTGGGCCGAATAACGAAACGGCTGGGCCAGCTCCCAGGAGGGAAACGTGTTGGTGCTGTAGCGTTGATGCACTACGGCAAGGGCGCTGGTGACACGAAAATCGCCCAGGTCCGCATAGTAGCGTTTGATCTGACCGGCCGTAAAAAGCCCCTTGTACACCACTGTGCGGCCCGACAGGCTGGGAACGTAAAAGCAGTCCCGTGTCCCTACCACGTCCCGGGCCTTCTTCTCGATGTCCCTTCGAAGAAGATAGAGCGTCCGCTCGAGGTGATCTTCGCGACGGCCTCCGCCGTCTATGAAGCACTGGCGGATGAAGGGTTGCTGGGCTTCGGCCTGCCCGGCGATCACCCCCTGGTTCACAGGGACGTCCCGCCATCCGAGAAAGGCGAGCCCCTCCGTGGACACGCATCGCTCCACTGTCTGCTCGCACGCCCGGCGAAGCTCGGCGTCGCGGGGCAGGAAAAACATACCCAGCCCGTAGCCCCCCGCTTCCGGAAGGGTGAACCCCAGCCCTTCGCATTCGAAACGCAAGAAGGCGTGGGGGAGCTGAAAGAGGATTCCCGCCCCGTCTCCGGTCATGAGGTCCCCGCCGATCGCCCCTCTATGCTGGAGGTTCACCAGGACCTCGATTCCCTTTTCGATTATCTCGTGGGTGGGGGTGCCGTCCATGTTGACCACGAAGCCTACGCCGCAGCCGTCGTGTTCGTTCACCGGGTCGTAGAGGCCTCTTGCCGCCGGCAGCCCCATCACGGTCTGCAAATCGCGCCCATGTGCACCCACAGCGCCTTCCTTCCTCTGACCTGAATCGAGCGTTTCCAACTGCATATCCCTGCATCTTGGTCAAACTCGACGATCGCTCGATTCAGGGCTAAAACATGTAGATCTGATGACTGTCCGGGTTTTTGCCGAAGCAGGTGATATCATCGATCTTCTCCAGCACGGGCCCCCGGGTCATGGCGTACAGGGCCCGCTCGATCCCGATGCCTCCGCCGAAGGTCTCAGGGAAGAGGCGTCGGCCCTGGGCGTCTTTCTGGGAGGCCATGAGCAGAAACGGGCCGTACCCGCCGATCTCATCGATGTTCTTGATGTTGCCTTCAAAAATCACGGGCCTCGCGGGAATGACGCCGTTGTCCAGAAGGCGCTCCACAATGGCCTCGTAGATCCACTCCCGAATGCCTCCGGAGAGGATCTCCAGCGCCGGTGATTGCTTGCCCGTGTCCCGCTGAATGCTCTTGGCGCAAATGTCGTAGTTGTAGATCATCTCCGAGGTGAGGGCGCTGAGAGCGATCTTCCCCTCGGCCTGGAGATAGGGGTACACCAAGTCGTAGTTCTCCCTCAGAAGCCCTGTAATCCAGAAGAAAGGCGCCCCGGTCTCCTCGCCCAGCCGCGCCTCGGCTCCCCGGCCGTACATCCTTCGGGCCTTATCCTGCCGAAAGCGGGGAAAGGGACGCTCCGGAATCTCCAGGGCCACGCCGAGAGTCTTCAAGTCCTCGTCGTTTCGCTCCACCATTCGGGTAACCGCGTGCACGATCAGCCTCTCGAAAAAGTCCAGGGCCCTTTCCATGTCCTCCTTCAGGATATCCCGAACTCGGTCCGGCTCAGCCAGATAGGTCTTCAAATCGATGCCGCGGTTTCTGCGCACCTCCACGTCCATCTGGCTGAAATCTATCAGGTACCGGCCCCGTTGAGAGCGATCCGGGCTCTCGATCTCCAGCCGCACGTTGGGGGAATCCACAAAGATCCCTCGAACCCGCGGATTGAAGCATGCAAGGAACTTGGAGTAGATCATGCTGTGGGTCATCACATAATGCTGTCCTTTGTAGTGGATGTTGGGGACGTACTCCACGTCATGGGCCAGCGGATCGGTGACCGGGCTCAGCTGCACCCGTTCGAGATTGAACAGCCTCTCGCCGGCGAGAAACTCGTGCAGGGCCGTGACAAACGTGGTCCTCAGGGACATGGCCGCGTATAGCACGTCTCCCATCCACTTTTCCCGGTAGTATTTGTTCAGGTAGTCCTCCAGGCTCGATCCGGACTGGATGAGCGCGGACTGGAAACCGAAAAGGCTTTGCCCGATGGTCACCATGGTATCATCTTTCATTGATTTTCCTCGACATCCGGAGCCCCGGGCGCTCGGGGCGCATTCGAGCCCCGGGGCACGCGGGGCCCCGCTCGTTTAAGCGCTGATCTCCGCTGAGGAGGCCGGCAAAAATAACTTGAACATCTTGCATCTCATCTTCAGGCCATCTTCGGCTGCGGCTCAATCGCAAAATCCTCGACGTAGTCCAGCTACGCCTGTGGTTTTGCTCAATCGCCGCATCCAAATATGACCCAAATCTGAGCGCAATTTTGTCCAATTTATTTCTGCCGGCCTCCTGAAAGGCTCAGAGAATGGAAAGGTACCGGTCGATCTCGAACTGGCTCACATGGGTGCGATACATGTCCCACTCGATCTTCTTGTTCTCGATGAACTTATTGAAGATGTGATCACCCAACACCTTCCGAACCAGCTCACTCTTCTCCGCCTCCAGGATGGCGGCGTACAAGTTCCCCGGCAGATCGGTGATGCCGTTGGCCAGACGCTCCGCAGGGTTCATCTCGAAGATATCCTCCTCAATGGGGCTGGGAAGATCGTACTTCTTCTCTATCCCCTCCAGACCCGCCCCCAGCATGACGGCGAACGCCAAGTAGGGATTGCAGGCGGGGTCCGGGGATCGAAACTCCATGCGCGTGGCTTTCTCTTTGCCGGGTTTGTACATGGGAACGCGGATCATGGCGGAGCGGTTTCGGCGAGCCCAGGAGACATACACCGGCGCCTCGTATCCCGGAACCAGTCGCTTGTAGGAGTTCACCCACTGATTGGTGACTGCGGTGATCTCGGGGGCGTGGCGCATCAGGCCGGCGATGTATTGCTTGGCCAGATCCGAGAGGTTGAACGGATCGGACGAACCATAAAAGGCGTTTCGGTCCCCCTGGAACAGGGACTGATGAACGTGCATGCCGCTGCCGTTCTCCCCAAAGATGGGCTTGGGCATGAAGGTTGCGTGAAGGCCCTGCTGATGGGCGATTTCCTTGACTATGATCCGGTAGGTCATGGTCTTGTCGGCCATCTTCAGGCCTTCGTCGTAACGCAGATCGATCTCGTGCTGGCTCGGGGCCACCTCGTGATGGCTGTACTCCACGTCCACGCCCATGTACTGGAGCGCAAAGATGGTCTCCCGCCTCAAATCGCTTCCCTTGTCCATGACCCGGGAGTCGAAGTACCCGCCCTTGTCGATGATCTCGGTTCCCCCGTCGTCCTTGAAATAAAAATACTCGAGCTCCGGCCCGACGTAAAAGGTGTACCCCTTTTCCGCCGCCCTGGCCAGAAGCCGCTTGAACACGTACCGGGGGTCGCCTTCGTAGGGAGAGCCGTCCGGGTTCAGCACATCGCAGAACATCCGGGCCACGGGCTTCTGACTGTCTCTCCAGGGAACCATTCGAAAGGTCTCGGGGTCTGGCTTGGCGATCATGTCGCTTTCCTGGATTCGAGCGAACCCTTCGATGGACGACCCGTCGAAACCCATGCCCTCGGTCAGCCCCTCCTCCAGTTCTGACGGCGTGATGGCGAAGCTCTTCAACACGCCCAGGACGTCAGTGAACCAGAACTGAATAAAACTGACCCGGTGGTCCCGCACCACCCGGCGAACGTCTTCGATTGTCCGGCACTGCATGGGTTGTTCTTCCCTGCCTGCTGGCTGATCCATCCTTCTCCTCCAATCAGGGGACGTTTAATTCGGCCTGAATTGAGCGATATGAAACGTTCCGTTCAGGTTCCAAGCAAATCGGATGCCACCGCCCCGGCGGCGGACGCACCCTACAATGGCACGGGTTCCCACGAAAATCAACCGGCGGGCACCTGAAAGACAACCCACAAAATTGTATTCTTCTCGAGCATGGCTCTACGTTTTTGTGCTTTTCCCGGTGTTGCTCAAGCAGGGCTCAGCAAACGGTCCGCTGCTTGCCGTACCCGGGCGAGACGATTTTCGAGCTCAGGCACGAACCTGCCGGCCGCATTCCGGCCCGTGCGGGTCACGCGCCCTGCCAGTGCGCCCAGCGCGTCCGGATCAGCGGGGATCACGTGGGTCCGGCGGTCTTCCAGCAGCTGAAGGGCGTGCTCCACCCGGCGCAGGAACCGGTAGTCCTCTCTCAGGGTCTCGGCCCGGTCTTTTGAGAGGACCCCACTCTCCTCCAGGGCTCCGATGGCCCTCAGGGTGTTTCCTTCCAGCAGGTGCGGAGCTTCGGGCGCGTGAATGAGCTGAAGGGCCTGGACGAGAAACTCCACGTCCCGAATCCCGCCGGCGCCGTTTTTGATGTCCAGGTTTTGGTGCCGCTTCCAGGAGAGGCGCTGGGCCTCGGAGCGCATGCCCTGCACCGAGCACAGGATCCTCTCCGCGCTTCTGGGGGTGAGAAGGAGGGCATGGAGTGCCTCCACCACCCGGTGCCCCAACCGGAAGTTGCCTGCAACAGGCCGCATCTTGATCGCCGCCTGGATCTCCCACAGCGAGGCCCGGGTTCGGTAGTAGTGCACAAGCCCCGGGAGCGTCGACACCAGGTCCCCGGACCGGCCGAAGGGACGCAGGCGAAGATCCACGCGGTAGACGTAACCCTCCTCCGTGTGGGTCATGAGATCGGCCCGCACCGCTTCCATGACCCGGGCGGCTGCTTCCTTGCCGTTGTTGTTCCCCGGCCCGGAGGGGGGATCGCACACCCCCAGAAGATCGATGTCGGAGCTGTAGTTGAGCTCGCCGCCGCCCAGCTTCCCCATGGCCAGGATGCAGAATCGCTCCGGACCGCACCCCCCGGTTCTCGCACAGTCGTCCGCCAGGCGCTCCCACACAGCCCCCAGGGCCGCCTCCACGATGGACTCGGCAACCACGGAGAGCTCCGCCATGATCTCTTCCACAGGGGCGTTCAGGCAGATATCCCGAGTCCCTATGCGAAGAAACTCCCGCCTGCGCAGCCTCCTCAGGCGGTTCATCCAGGCGGTTCGATCCCGGCCCTCCGCAGGCCCGAGCTCGGCCTCCATGTCCTCCCGCCTGCGGGGTTCGTGCAGCAACTCCGGAATCAACACCCAGTCCAGGAACCCGGGATATCGCACCAGGGTATCGGCCAGAAACTGACTCCCGGCCAGCAGCCCCAGCAGGATCTCCAGGCGCATGGGCTGGGACAGAGAGGTCTGGTAATGCAGCTCCGGATTGGAGAGAACGCGAATGTAACGCTCCCAGTTGTTCAGGGCCATGTCCGGGTCCGCCTTCTCCGAGAGGATGTCG
>CAZQCK010000117.1:0-1093 GCA_964591925.1 uncultured Desulfobacterales bacterium | reverse complement strand
GGGCCGCGGCTCAGAATGTCAAAGGCCAGGATCGCCAGTCGAGCAAAGGTCTCTCTGTCGTGCCCTTTGTCCGCGAGGGACTGCATGTTGAGACCGGCCCGCGCCGGGTTTCTAAACCCCGCACTGGTGAGGATGCCATCCCGGAGCTCGGCGGGCACCCGTTCGCAGAGCACCAGGTCGGCCGCGGATCCCACCTCCGGCCCGGGAAGGGCCTCCCTGCCGAAGTGTCGATCCACAAAGGCGCGAACCACGGCCGTGTGGGTCTCGAAATCCAGGTGAAGCCGGCTGGAAGGACTCAAGGCCCCACCCGGCCGGTAGCCCATCCTGCGGGCCAGGTGCCCGTACTCGTCCGCCTCCTGCGCCGGCAGGACCAGGTCTTTTGCAGACCCCCTCAGCATCCGCATCCCGTTGATCAACCGCCGAAGAAAATCATAGGCCGCCTGGAGTCCCCTTGCCTCACCGTCGGACAGGACACCGGCCTCCACCAGCTCGTCCATAGCCCGGTGCAGAAGGGGCGTGGCCGGCCGGGCATGTTTTCGCCCCCAGGTGACCTGAAGGATCTGGATCCCGTACTCCAGGTCCACCAGACCTCCCGGACTGAACTTGGCGTTTCGGTCACCGGGGGCCGTCTTGTCCTGAAACTGCCGTTCCCTCAAGGCGCGAAGCTGGTCCAGGTCGATGCCGGCAGGCGCATAGATCATCTCGTTGCGAAGCCGCTCCAGCCTCGCCCCCAGAACGGGGTCCCCGGCCACGAATCGCATGCGCACCAGGGCGAGGCGTTCAGCCGCATGGGCGCTTCCGCCGGGGGCATAGTAACGGCAGAAGGTCTCCAGGCTGCACGCCAGCGGTCCTGCCCCGCCGAAGGGCCTAAGCCTTGCATCCACGTGAAAGATTCCTTCCCGCTTGGCGGAGATCAGGTGCATGATTTCCTTGACCAGGCGGGCGTAGAAATCCGCGTTGGAGATGCTGCGGGTGCCGCCGGTCTTGCCGTTGTCCGCGTACACGCACAGGATTTCGATGTCCGATGCATACCCCAGGGCGGCGCCTCCCAGCTTTCCCATAGCAATTACTGCAAAACCCTGCTGCTTCTTCG
>CAZQCK010000116.1:0-9824 GCA_964591925.1 uncultured Desulfobacterales bacterium | reverse complement strand
TGTAGCCCACGTTCTCCAGGTCGTTGTGCTTGCCGCCGGCGCGCACGCACTTCTGGCTGGTGACGGCCCGGTTGTACCCGCGTTTCTCCTCGCCCAGGAACACGCTCTTGAACTGCACCATGCCCGCGTTCGTGAAGAGCAGGGTGGGGTCGTCCCGCGGAACCAGCGGAGCGCTCGGCACGATCTCATGGTTGCGCTGGTTGAAGAACTCCAGAAACGTCTGCCGGATCGATCGAAAGTCCATTCTCCTGTCCTGCCGTTGGGTTTCCATTCAGGTCCTGGTGAGGCTGGGACCGGGCCTTATTTTTTCTTCTCTTCTTCGGCCTCGGCGATTTCCGTTTCTATCTTCTTGAGACCGGTCTTCTCCTTGACCAGATTGGAGATACGGTCCCGGATATCAGTGTTTTCCGACAAAAATTTTTTCACGTTCTCCCGTCCCTGCCCGAGCCGCTCGCCCTCAAAGGAGTACCAGGCCCCGCTCTTCTCCACCACATCGAGGGAGACCCCCAGGTCCAGTATGTCCCCTTCCTTGGAGATGCCGTGGCCGTAAATAATGTCGAATTCGGCGATCTTGAAGGGAGGGGCGATCTTGTTTTTTACCACCTTCACCTTGGTGCGGTTGCCGATGTGCTGGTCCCCCTCCTTGATGGCCCCGATACGCCGAATGTCCAGACGCTGGCTGGAGTAGAATTTGAGTGCGTTTCCACCGGTGGTGGTCTCGGGGCTCCCGAACATGACTCCGATTTTCATGCGGATCTGGTTGATGAAGATTACGCAGGTATGGGATTTGCTGATGGTGGCCGTGAGCTTTCTCAGGGCCTGGCTCATGAGCCGTGCCTGAAGCCCGACGTGCTGATCGCCCATCTCCCCCTCGATCTCCGCCCGGGGGACCAGGGCGGCCACCGAGTCGATAATGAGTGCGTCCACAGCGCCGCTTCGGACCAGGATTTCTGCGATGTCCAGGGCCTGCTCCCCGGTGTCGGGCTGGGATACCAGGAGGCTGTCCACATCCACCCCCAGGTTCCTCGCATAGGTGGGATCCAAGGCGTGCTCGGCGTCGATGAAGGCCACCATGCCGCCTGCGGCCTGGGCCTCGGCCGCCACGTGAAGGGCCAGGGTGGTCTTGCCGCTCGACTCCGGCCCGTAGATTTCCACCACCCGTCCCCGGGGCACGCCGCCCACGCCCAGGGCCAGATCCAGGGATAGGGCGCCGGTGGAGATGGCCGGGATGTCCAGTGCCCTGTCGTCGCCCATCTTCATGATAGATCCCCGGCCGAACTGTCGTTCGATCTGTGTGATGGCCTGCTCGACGGCCCGTTCTTTGTCCGCTTGCTGATCCGCCATGGTGATTCCTCCTCGAAAACCGCTTTATTTTTCTCCTGACAACGGAAACCGTTCCAGCGCCGTGTATACCGCCCCGGTGGGTCGCAAATCGCTCTTGAACAACACCAGTTCAGTAAGTATACACTTCGGCCCCGCGACCTCCGCGCACCCCTCCACGGCCGAGGCCAACCGGTCGTCCATGATTCCACCCTTGCGAAAACGGCCCAGGGTGAGGTGGGGCCGAAAGGGCCGCCGCTCCGGCTCGATGCCGAAGGGCTTCAATGCGGACTGGAGCGCGTACCTCAGCCGTCCCATACGTTCCACCTCCCCCTCGAGGCCCAACCAGATCACTCGAGGTCGCCGCGGGTTGGGAAAGAACCCGGTTCCCCGGATCGCCAGCCGAAAGGGCGCGAACTCTCCGCACACCTCCCTCGCGGCATTGGACAGCGGGAATAGGTCCTTTTCCTCCACACTCCCCAGAAAGACCATGGTTAGATGAACGCTCCCCGGTCGTACCCACTTCACGTCCCGGGAGGCGTCCTTCAGGTCCCCGTGGACCCGTTCCACCACGGCCCGGATCTCCGCCGGCAGGCTAAAGGCCAGAAAGGAACGGATACCCATACAGTACTCTTCTCACCCAGTCCAGCGCCATCATGGCGGTCTGGGCCTTAACCTGGTCCCGGCCGCCCCAGAACCGGTACCTTCCGGAAAAGGTTTCCTCATTCGAGGCCAGCCCGATGTGAACTGTGCCCACGGGCTTCTCGCGGCTTCCTCCGCCCGGGCCTGCAATGCCTGTGACCGAAAGACCGACCCCGGCCTGGAAACGCTTCTTCACTCCCCGGGCCATCTCCCGGGCCGTGGCGTCGCTCACCGCCCCGTGGTCCCGAAGCGTCTCCCCGGACACACCCAGAAGCTCCATCTTGGCCTCATTGCTGTAGGCCACCACCCCGCCCAGGAAGTATCCCGAGCTCCCGGCCGCGTTCGTGATGCGGTCGCCGATGCGTCCGCCCGTGCAGGATTCGGCAGTGGCCAGAGTAAGGCCCTGCTCAGTCAGGGCCCGGCCCGCCACGTCTTCCATGTTCTCGTTTCCCGACGCGAATACACAGGGACCGAGGACCCGGCGGATCTCCTTTTCGATACGGTCGAGCACCGCCATAACGCTCTGCTCGTCCCTTCCCCGCATATTTATGGTGATGTGGTTCTCCGGGAAATGGGGATAAAAGCCGAGCATGACCTCTTTTTCCTCGTGCGAGGAAAGCCCCTTCATGAGCTCGGCCACCTCGGGTTCACTCGGGCCGTAGAGCTTGAGCACCCGCTGCCGCATGACCGGGAGGGTCTTCTCCCGTTTCAGAATCTCGGGCAGCACGAATCGGTCCATGAGAAAGCGCATCTGGTCAGGCACGCCGGGCAGAAAGTAGAGCAGGACCTCGTTTTCCTCCAGGGAGAAACCGCAGGCCGTGCCCTTGGGATTGATCATGCGGGACCCTTCGGGCACCCAAGACATCTTTTCCAGCGAGGGGGTCATGTCCCGTCCCCGCCGGAGCACGTAGCTCCGGATCAGCTCGAACATCTCCTCGTCCCGGCGCAGGGGTCGGCCCAGGGCCTCGGCAACGATCTCGCTCGTGACGTCGTCCTCGGTCGCTCCCAGTCCTCCGGTAACAATCACGAACCGGGAGTGCTCCAGGGCCTCCCTCAGCAAGGAAACGGCCCGTTCCGGGTGGTCGCCTACGGTGGTGATCCGGGTGACGGTGAGGCCGCACGCCGCCAGCCTGCCTGCCGCGTACCAGGCGTTGAAATCGAGCGTCCGTCCATTGACGAGCTCGTTTCCAATGGTGATGATCTCGCCGTGCATGGTGTCCTACAAAACGCCCAGCAGGGTCCCCGCTCCCCGCAGGACCAGGTTGGCCAGGATGCCGGCCGCCACATCGTCCAGGATCACGCCCCCTCCTGCGGGAATCCGCTCCAACCGGCGGATGGGAAAGGGCTTGAGGATGTCGAGCAACCGGAATAGAGCAAAGCCAGCCACCAGAAAAGGCAATGAAAAAGGCAGGAGATACATGGTGACCATGAACCCGGCCACCTCATCCGAGACCACCTCTCCCGGGTCCGTCCGTCCCAAAACCCGCTCGGCCGTCGTTGCGCCCCAGACCGCCAAACCCACAAAACTCAGAACGATCACAAGCCCCGCCCAAGGCCCGGCCACGTGTACGAGCAGGACCGCGGGCAGCGCGGCCAAGGTGCCTGCGGTTCCAGGCGCACCGGGCACAAGACCTGCACCGAACCAGGAAGAGAAAAGGAGCGCTGCGCGGGTTGTTACGTCCGCTCTCCTGAACACCTCCCCAAAGGGCAACCTATCAGATGAAGGTGTGGACTTCAATGCCTCCCTTTGTCCTTCGGCCTTTCATCAATGGTGCTCGCGTACACCCACGCATACACCTCCCGCAACGCCACTCCATGCTTCAGGGCCGCTTTCCTGCAGGCCTCGTACTCGGGTATAACCCGCCATACGCCGTCCGCGTTCCGGGCCCGCTTGACCTGAAGAGTCCCCCAGGGGCTCTCCAGGGCGGCCTGCTCCCGTTCCAGAATCCTGCGCTCCAGCACCTGAAACCGCACGCCCAGGGTGGTGCTCTCGCGAAGGATAATGTCCGCCAGCCGGTCTCTACCCTCCGGACGCACCAGTGCCTGTACCAGAACGCCGGGCCGGTTCTTCTTCATCTGAACCGGCACGAGCCACACATCCAGGGCCCCGGCCTCGAACAGCCGCTCCACGAGAAAGCCGGTCCACTCGGGCGGGCTGTCGTCCAGATTGGCCTCTACAAGGACCACGGTGTCACGCCGCGCATGATCCGAGCTTTCGCCGAGCACGAGGCGAAGAAGATTGGGCCGGTCGGAAAGTTCCCGGCTGCCCACGCCGTAACCGATCCTTTCCACCTTCACGGAGGGCATGGAACCGAAATCGTCCGAGAGCACACGGGCCAGGGCGGCCCCCGTAGGTGTGACCATCTCCGCATCGAGGCCCGCATGCTTTACAGGGAACCCTTTCAGGATCTCCAGGGTGGCCGGGGCGGGCACCGGAATAATCCCATGGCGGCTCTTTACAAACCCTGATCCCAGAGGCAGGGCCGAGCAGCAAATTCTTTCGATGCCCAGGGCGTGCACCCCGAAGACCGCCCCCACAATGTCCACGATGGAATCGGCCGCGCCCACTTCGTGAAAGTGGACTTCTTCCACCGGCCGGGCATGAATGCGGCCTTCCGCCTCGGCCAGGGCCTGAAATACGGCCAGGCTGAGGGTTTTCACCCGTTCGGAAAGGCCGCTTTCCCCGATTACCCGCTGGATGTCCTTGTGGCTTCTCTCGGGCTGTGCCCCCTCGTCCACTCGCACCACAAAGCGGGTGCCCCGGATGTGATTTCGACTCTCGCGGGAGGCCTCCACACGAACGCCGGACAGGCGCAATCCGTCCAAGGCCTCCTGCAGTACACGGAGTTCCAGTCCGGCGTCCAGGAGCGCGCCCACGAACATGTCCCCGCTGATGCCGGAAAAGCAATCCAGGTAGGCTGTCTTCATGATGCACGTATACTCAAAGGCCCGCCGGGTGTCAACCAAACCTCGATTGTCAGTCGGCGTGCCGTTTACAGGTGCAGAAAAGAGGGCCGGGGGAGGAAATAAGGCGGCAAGTCAGCCTGGTGGCCCTCCACGGAAAGGGCGGTCATCCTGAAAATCCGGAAAAAACAATGCAGGCTCCCCGTCCTCACGCTCGGCAGGGAACTGCACGAACAGGTGGCGAAAGCCCAATTCCTGAGCGTGGATATACACCCGGTCGAACTCCTCTTGGAGCAGGGGCCGCTTCAGGGAATCAGGCAGCCGGTCGGTCCGGGGGCGGTACTGGCTCATGAGGCTGATGGGAAGGTCGGCCCCGAACTCCAAAAGCAGCGTGGTAAGGGCATCCAGGGTGTTCTGCACATGGCCGGGCAGGATGAGGTGGCGCACCAGCACGCCGGTCCGAGCCAAAGACTCCCCGTTCTCGAACACATCCAAGGGGCCCTTTTGTCGGAGCATCTCAGAGACGGCATTGAGGGCGATGCCGGGATAGTCCGGGCAGGATGCATACTGAGCGGCAAGGCGCGAGTCACTGTACTTGTAATCCGGCAGATAGATGTCCGCTGCATCCTCGGCCCTGCAAAGCATGTCCAAGGACTGGTATCCGGAGAGGTTGTAGACCACAGGCAAGTCACAGCCTCTCTGCCGCAGCCGTTCCACCACGGAAAATGTGTGAGGGAAAAAGGGATCAGGCGTCACGAAGTTTATATTGTGGACCCGGTCCTCTTGGGCCATTCGGATGACCCGTTCCACAAGTTCCTCCACGGACACGACCTTGCCCAGGCCCTCGTGGGAGATCTGGTAGTTCTGGCAAAACACACATCGTAGAGGACAGCCCGTGAAAAAGACCGTGCCCGAGCCGTTCTGCCCGGTGACGGGCGGCTCCTCGCCGAAGTGGGCCCCCACCCAGGCGACCCGCATGCAATCCCCCTCTCCGCATACCCCGGCGCGACCGCCCTCGGACACCCGAGTACGATCCACACCGCAGTGCCGCGGACAGAGCCTGCAGGATGCAAGCAGCCTCTTCAATGCGGGATCATGCATGACATGCCATGGTTATGACTCGTTTCGGTCAGGATTTTTTATTAGGTGCGTTCCGCGCAGGAGGCGGTTCAGTCGTATTGGCCGCAAGCAGGCGCGCGGCTGAAGAAATACACTCCTGACGAATTCGTAAAAACCGTCTCCTCTCGCAAAGACGCCAAGACGCTAAGAAAAAAACCTATCGATATCAATCAGTTCACTTTGCGACTTTGCGTCTTGGCGCGAAAATTTGATTTTTTACGAGTCCATCACTCCTGAATTAAGGACACTCAAACATCGCCGGCAAGTCTTCAGTCCTGGAAGCCGGCGAGGCATATGAGCTTAGTTGCCCGTTGCTAGAGATGTATTTTTAGGGTAAAAAATCATCTAAAGGATCCTCTAACTTTGCCTTAATAAAAAGTTTTTTGGCAATATGCTTGTCATATACATGGAGTTTATGTGCTATATATCTTGCAAGCAGGTACTCAAATGGGAGCCAGGTTGCGTGGCCAATCGGGATGATATATCGTTTAGTTCCGCCCATTTCTTTATATAGCATTCTTCGGCTTTGAAACGGCAATGAATTATCAAATAAAGCATCTATAAAGACAGCTTTTGATTTGTCTAATAGGTGGGCATAAGAGAGAGGATCGACGCGGAAAAGAGGATGAATATCTTCATTGGTCAATATTTCATATAGAGGCATCTTCTTGACGGAAGGAAGCTGTTCCTTATAAATTCTGTACAGGTGTTTCTTGTCATGGAGAAAGTTTTCAGCTTTAAACCCGCTCTTTATGATTCTCCTCACAAAACGCGTCACACTGGATTCAAATAGTATTTTGGGAAGATGCCCCCCGATCGTCATAAAAATGGTCTGGTATACCCTCGGATCCATCACAGAAACAATAGTAGGAATCATTCCTCCAAGACAATATCCTAAAAGGCAGTTGTTTTCTTTCCAAAGATTTTGTTGTTCAAGAAAGTCGATCGTTGAAAATGTATCAACTACTGCATGTTCCCAAAATTTATACATGCGAGGAATATCAGGATACAAATAACTCAAGCCGCTAGCAGAGCCGTTTTCTACTCTGGTGTAAATTCCGGGAAATATAAGTACAGTAGTATTTATTCCTACAGATGCTATCTGTTTACCCATCCAAAGCAAAAATTTAATATTCGAACTGCCTAGCCCGTGTAATATCATTAATGAAGCCCGTATCTCAGACTTGGGCTGAAAATTGTAGAGTTCAACATTCTCAGTCCCCGTTTCAGGTTTATCATACAATGTTGGAAAACGAATATAGCTGCACCTATAATGTTTGCCCTTGAATATGTATCCTGAATGGTAGTCAATAATGTTCTTATTATATGAAAAATTAATTTGCATTTTTAATAACCTATAAATGGCTTTTCATAAACTTTACGGTCTTTTCAAGTATTTTGATTGTTTCAAAATCATTCAAATGCACCTCAAATCCATGGCAGCCTTCTTTATGCAATAGTAATTTGCAAGGTACCTTTTTAGATTTAAGTTTTTTAAGAAGGTTAATCGAAGATGTACAGGGTACAATAATGTCTTTTTTGCCATGGACTAGGAGAGTGGGAATCATTCTTTCGGATATCCATTGTATCGGAGAATAGTAGGAATATTGGACGGGCTTTTTATTAGGACTTCCTTTTAAGGTCGCCATGGCAGCAAAACGGGCAAATAAGGATTTTTGTTCTTTACCAAATAGATCTCTTAAATTCGATGGAGAATAATATGCGCAAACCCCTTTAATCCCTTCAAGTTTTTGGCTTTGCTTCAAAAATGAGTAATAAGATGTATATAGAAGAGCAAGATGACCTCCGGCTGATAACCCCATTAGTACAATATCATTCTTGTCAATTTCTAGCTTTATGGCATTTTCCTTAACAAAATTAAGTGCGTCTGTATAATCTTGCAATATATCTTCCATGCTGTTTAGCATAGCAAAACGATAATCTATGGTAGCTGTCGCAAGACCTTTTGAGGCAAGAAACTTACACCAGGAAACATTTTTGAGTTGATTTCGAAAACCGGAAATCCATCCCCCGCCATGGGCAAAGAATATTAGAGGGTAAACATGCTTTTTCTTCTTTGGATACCAAATATCCAGTTTAAGCACTGTATTGCCAACCTCTTTATATACATAGGTTTGGAAACGAAAAGTTCCTTTAGTTTCCATAGGAACTTTTGTGTTTAAAATACTGCGGATATAAAATGCAAGATTACTGGTTAAAATTGTCAAGAATAAACCTTATTCTGTTACAGCAAGCGAAAGATAAATAATAATTTTTTTAATCGGTTTCAGCTTAAGATTCCAATGAGCTTCCTCCTGTAATAATATGAAAAATCCAACGCAGGATCAACCGGAATATCAAAAGCAGATCCATCGATCAATTCAGGCGGATTCAGCCGGCGGCAAAAGCTGCGTGGCTGATGAGCAACTTTGATACCTGACGTCCCCGCAAAAAGTTGAAATCTCGCGCCAAGCCGCAAAGACCGTAAAGCGAAACGATTAATATTAAAAGGTTTTTTCTTGCCGTTCTTGGCGTCTTTGCGATAAAATGCAACCTTTGCGAATTCGTCATTACTGTATTCGGGGTGCATATGCGGATCGGTATTCAGACGTGGGGTACGGAAGGGGACGTGAGGCCCTGCATGGCCTTGGCCGGAGGGCTGAGCGCGGCCGGGCACGATGTGACCCTGGCTGTTACCGAGATAACCAACAAGAGGTTCGACGCCTTGGGAGAGCGCCTGGGATTCCGGGTGCGGCACGTGGGTCGCATCAACGTGGACCGAGCGCAATACCGGGACCTCGCCGCCAGGCTGTTCAAGGAGCCGAATCCCATGAAGCGGGGGGATCTCGTGGTCACAAACTTTCTTGACCCCGTGATCGAGGATCTGCTCGTCGCCGGAAAAGATCTTTGCGTGGAGAACGACCTGGTCATAGGACACTTCTTTGTGTATCCGCTCAAGATCGCGGCAAAGAAGGCGGGTCGTCCGTTTGCCATGCTCTTCACCACCCCTCTCATCCCCACCCGCCATCTTCCTCCCATGGGCGTGCCCCAGACGTTTGCCTGGGTGAATCCCCTGTGGTGGAAGGTCTTTGATCTCCTCCTCAATCGCTCCTGGAAGCCCGCCATGGACCGGCTCTATCGGCGGGAGGGTGTTTCTCCGGAGCCGAGCGTGCTCTTCAGCATCTGGCGCTCCCCGCTGCTGAACCTGGTTTCATCCAGCGCGGTCCTGTTCCCGGCACCGCCGGACTGGGAAGGGCATGTCCACCTCTGCGGGTTCATGAATGTGCCGGGGCTCGGAGAGACCCGGGAGTTGCCCGAGGGGCTGGAGCAGTTCCTGGATGAGGGCCCCTCGCCGGTTTACATGACCTTCGGGAGCATGCTTGCCGACGACCCCTGGCCCCGGGGGATAACGTCCCTTCTGGTGGATGCCGCCTGGCTGGCCGGGTGCCGGGCGGTCATTCAATCCAACTGGGACGAGGTGGGTGAGCTGCAGCTGCACCCCGATGTCTTTCCCGTGACTCGCGCTCCCCATGACAGGGTCTTTCCCCGGTGCGCCGCGGTGGTGCATCACGGCGGCGCAGGCACCACTCAGGCGGCGACTATGAGCGGGTGCCCTTCCATCGTGGTGGAGCACGCCTCGGACCAGCCTTTGTGGGCGGCTGTGCTCCAGCGACGAGGCCTGGCTCCTCAGGTGCTTCACCGCAGATCGGTCACCTCCGTAAAGCTCGCCCGGGCTATTCGACGGGTGCTCGACTCTCCGGCCATGGTTCAACGGGCGCAGGCCATGGGGAGGCGCATGGCCGGCGAGAACGGTGTGGCGCGAGCGGTCTCCCTTATCG
>CAZQCK010000115.1:0-9940 GCA_964591925.1 uncultured Desulfobacterales bacterium | reverse complement strand
CGAAGCACCATCTTCCTTGCATCTTCGGCAAACTCGACAATCGCTCAATTCAGGTTCCACAAACGGCAACGCCCAATGCTATTATGCAGCGTCGAGCTTCTGCCGGTCGGCCATGTCCATGAGCACCCGCTCCCGGCCCTTGTCCAGCCCGAGAGCCGCCCTCTTCTGATCGATATGGGCAATCATCAACCGAGCCATCTCATAAGGATCCTTGGCAAATCCCCACTTCCCGAACCCCTGTTCCTCGAGCCCGGCAAAGAGATGCTGGTGAAACCTGGTTCCCTCCACAATGGGAAAGGTCACGCCAAAGACCGTGTAGACGCCCGAGGCCACAAAGTAATGCCCGATGGATATGGCCTTCTCGCTCATCCACTCGGGCGCCGCCCCGGCCACAGGCAGATCGGCCAGGCTGTCGCCCAGCCCGCCGGCGCGTACCATCTCGGCACAGGCGATGAGAATGCGGCTGTTGTCCACACAGGAACCCAGACCCAGCACCGGCGGCATGCCCACGGTCTCGCAGACCTCGCTCAGCCCCGGGCCGGCCAGGTGCGCGGCTTCGGGCGTGTACAGGCCGGCCTTGGCCAACGCAATCTGGGAGCAGCCGGTCTGTACCACGAGCACGTCATTCTTGATGAGCTCCTTCACGAGTTCCACGTGAACCCAATCCTGCTTTACCCGTGGATTGGTGCAGCCCACCACTCCGGCCACTCCGCGAATCCGGCCGTTTATGATGTTGTCGTTCAGCGGGGTGTAGGACGCACGAAACGACCCTCCCAGCATGTAATTGATATACTCGTGAGAGAACCCATGGACTCCCATGTTGCGAATGTTCGGGATCTCAACGGCGGCGGTGCGGTGCTTGAACCGCACAATGGCGTTTTCCACAACGGCATCCGTGCAGTCCCTGGGTGTGTGCTCGTGGAACTCGATGTGCTCCACTCCCTCGATGTGGCAGCGGGGGTTCGTGGTGAACAGCTTGGTACCGTAACATTCAGCCACCTTGGCCAGGCCCTGTTTGATGCACTGGACATCCACTCCCATGGCGTCCACCGCGCCGGTGACAAGGATGGCCTCCGTGGACATGAAGTTCCCCGCATGGGGAATGCCGTGCCGGGAAAGCATTTCCGCGCCCGAGCAGCACATGCCCACCAGGTTGATTCCCTCTGCGCCGGCCTCCTTGGCCGCCTGCATCAGCCCGGGATCGTTCACCGAGTCCAGCATGGACTCGAACAGGTTGGGTTCGTGCCCGTGAATGATGACGTTGACCTCGTTTTCCTTGAGGCAGCCCATGTTCACCTCGGCCCGGACCGGAACAGGAGTGCCGTAAAGAATGTCTGAAATTTCAGTGGCCACCATGGAGCCTCCCCAGCCGTCTGAAAGGGCGGTACGGGAGCACTGCCGGGTGATGTTCTCATAGTCCTGATCCACGCCCATGTGGGTGCGGTGCATGATTTCCATGATCTCCCGCATGGATCCGCGCGGCACCACACCGTGCTTTCTCCAGGTTTCCAGGGTCTTCTCGGGAACCCGCTTGGCAAAGGGGATCTCCCCTTCTACGGCCACATAGGTCCGCTCGAGCTCATGATAGAGATCCAGGGCAATGTCCTTGGAATCCCGTCCTTCCGTCTCGATGCCCAGCTCGGATGCGACCTCTTCCAGCTTGATCGGATCCTTGATCTTATAATCCAGAATGTTGCCGTTTACCACCTCGCGAAACAGGTCCAGCATGGACATGCCGTGGTCCGTATGGGCCGCGGCGCCGCTCGCCACCATGCGCGCAAAGTTTCTCGCCTGAATCGTGTCGATGGTGGCCCCGCACACCCCTACCTTGCCGTAGGGGTCTTTGGCGTTGAGCCTGCAAGGGCCCATGGAGCAATGCTTACAGCAGGCGGAGTCCGCACCAATGGGGCAGGCCTTCATGGTCGCAGCCCGATGAAACGCCATCTCCACCCCGTCACGCTCAGCCTTGTCCAGCATCTGGGCGGTGGCGTCACAAATGGTTACGTCACGACCCTTGAAACGGGGGGCTTCCTTTTTCTTATCCTTCTTGGAATTTTCCATACCTAAAAACCTCCTGGGGAATCGCTTCGTGCGTCCCATATGGATTTGTATATAATCCTAACGATAATCATTACTATTTACTTCGCAACGAATCTTGTGTTTACCCCCTTCCCGTTTACACCGGCCTTTTTCAGAAGGCCGCCACGTGCAAGCGGATCAACGATCCGGCATCGTGCTCAATTCCACCGCACCCAAAGACACCGCTGTCCCTGATCTTGCTTTCCCCTCAAAGGGTTTCAAGCGGAACGCCCCCATGTAGAGCGGTGTCGCGCAATGCAGGGCTCGCTCCGCTTGATCGACCGGCTGCCTGACTGATCAGGCACCGGCCTCCAGCGTGCATTTCGTGAAATCGATCTCCTGCTTGCACTGGCTGCAAGTGTGCTTCTTGTTGAACTCGTCCGAAAATATTTCTATTTCTTTCCCGCAGTTGGGGCATTTGCACGTGAATGATTTCAGGTTCTTGATGTCGTCAAATCCGGGACAATGCTGCGGTGTCGTGGCCATGATGACTCTCCTTTCACGAGCGAGTTTACCTTCCGGTTTATCTTTACTGCATGATCCTGCGGCATGGTAGACCGCCTTTGTGCCTACTTGAGCCGCGGGTCCTGGCCGGTGCTTCCACAATCGGGTATATAACAGGAGACATCTACGAACTCGCAGTCCTTTTTGCACTGGGGACAGGTTTTCGGTGGTGCATCCTCACTCAGTGTGTAGCCGCACTCCCGGCATTTCCATTCACCCATGTGATTTCTCCTCCCTTGCCCGCAGCCCGGTCCGCCACTGAGCGGGCGGCCCGGGCGGAATCGTATTCATGAAAACTACTTTTTCCACAGGCCGTGGATGTTGCAGTACTCCCTGGCGGTCACCGCATCGGCGTCGATCTTGAACACAGCCTCAGGCGCCGCCCCCGGCTCGAGGAATTGCCTGTAGGCCTTGCCGTCTGCAATGAGCTCGATCCATTCGATGTAGTGCTTCTCCTCCATGGGATGAGCCGCCTCGCCCACCATGACCTTGAACCCGTCCGCCGTCTTTTCCACCACCGGTACATGCTTTTCCTTGGCCGCATCCACGGTGTTCTCCTGATACAGCTTCATGGGTTGTCCACAGCAGACCAGCTCGCCCTTCCCGCCGTGAAGCACCTCAACGATGTTTCCGCAAACCTCGCATTTGTAAATCTCGAGCTTCTCAGCCATGTCGATGTTCCTCCTTTTCCGGGTTGATCTTCGTATTCATTCAATTCCACGCCGAGGCACACCCTAGTAGTTCTCACCCAGGAGCTCGAAGTGGGCCTGGGGATGGGCGCAGGCCGGGCAGATATCCGGCGCCTCGGTACCTTCGTGCAAATACCCGCAGTTTCGGCATCGCCACACCACAGAGGCGTCCCGCTTGAACACCTTCCCTGCCTCGATGTTGGCGGCAAGATCCCGGTATCTCTTCTCATGCTGCTTCTCGGCCACCGCGATCATCAGGAAAACCTCCGCAATCCCTGTGAAGCCCTCTTCGCGGGCGATGCGGGCGAACTCCGGATACATCTCGGTATGTTCGTAATTTTCCCCGGCCGCAGCCTCCTCCAGATTCGTCAGTGTGGTCCCGACCACACCTGCTGGAAACGAGGCCCGAATCTCCACCTCGCCTCCCTTCAGAAACTTGAAGAGCCGCTTGGCATGCTCCTTTTCCTGATTCGCTGTCTCCTCAAAAATGTGAGATATCTGCACATACCCGTCCTTTTTGGCCTGACTCGCAAAGTACGTGTAGCGATTTCTGGCCTGGGACTCACCGGCAAATGCTGTGAGAAGATTTTTCTCGGTCTGGCTACCCTTCAACTCCATGCTCCTGTTCCTCCTCCTGGTATGGGGATCCGTCTTCAAGCCCTTGTAAAAGGTGTCCTTTGTCCCTCCTGCATTCCGGGCACAACCCGAAAAACTCCAGCTTGTGGCCGAAGATCCCGTATTTGGTCAACTTGCCCAGCGCTGTCTCCAGCGGCGATACAGGATCATCCTGAGGCTCCAGTTCCATGTCCTGGATCCGGCCGCACCCTATGCATGTCATATGATAATGATCCCGAGTGTTCCCGTCAAAATGCATCTGGGGAAAATCGGGCCCTATCTTTCGTATCAATCCGTTCGAGGCCAGGACATCAAGATTCCGGTATACGGTTCCCATACTTATCCGCGGCAGACGCTTTCTGACCCGATCATAGACTTCATCGGCCGTTGGGTGATCACTACATCGCTGGACCTCTTCCAGGATGACTCTGCGCTGATGGGTCATCCGTTGACGGCTCTGCGGCTTCATGGACCTTTTATTATTGGTAATCATTCCTAATAATAAATCGCGTGATCCACCCTGTCAAGCAAAAAGCCTTTTGAAGACGTCACCCGTGATCAGGGTGCGGTTCCTTCCTCTGCAGCAGACCCGGGCCCTGCAAGCGGCTTGAACATCTTTTTGCCTGCACCGCACACCGGGCACTTCCAGTCATCCGGAAGGTCCGCAAAGGCGGTCCCTTTTGCAATCTTGCCCTTGCGGTCGCCTCGATCCGGATCGTAAATATAACCGCAGTTCACGGTCTGGCACTGATACATCTCCTCCGGCTCGGCCATCACAACCTCCTGTTCCATGAGCCCTGGGGCTTGAATCGAGCGTTTCGGATTGCAGATTTCACCGCATCTGGGACAAACTCTATCGTCCGTCAATTCCGGCTCATCATATGGGTGACCGCGGCTTCCAGACCGTCCAGTGTGAGCTCGAACATGGGAAAGATGTCGCGAATGATCTGGATGGTTCGTGTGTAGCGCCACTCATCGGCCATTTTCGGATTGAGCCAGACTGCGTGAGGAAAGGTCTCCGCCACGAGCTGGAGCCGCTCGTAGCTGGGTCGACCGGAACGCTCCTCATAGTGGATGGAACCATCCGT
Source organism: uncultured Desulfobacterales bacterium (assembly GCA_964591925.1). Lineage (GTDB taxonomy): Bacteria > Desulfobacterota > DSM-4660 > Desulfatiglandales > HGW-15 > JAIPEI01. The sequence goes on along the minus strand of CAZQCK010000115.1, from coordinate 4,965 downwards.
GGCCATAAGCTCGTAGGGGGCCATGCTGGCGTCTCCGACGAGGATGAACCGGGTTTCCGGGTCCAGCCGGGGAAGCTCGCTCACGCGAAACGGCTTGCTTCGCCTCGGCGGATCCTCCCACAGGACGTCGTAAATGGTGTTGTGAAAAAACAGGGTCCTCAGGTCCTTGAACTGGGCCCGGGCATAGTTGAAGAGGGTCTGGACCACCTCGATGTACGGATCCATAGACCACCCCCCGTTGTCTATGGCCAGAATCACCTTGAGCCGGTCCTTGAGACTGCGGTCAAAGACTATCTCGATCTCGCCTGCGTTTCTCATGGTCTCGTAGATCGTCTTTTCCACGTTGATTTGATCCATGGGACCCGTGGGCACCAGGTTTCGAAGCCGCTTGAGGGCTTCACCGATCTGGGCCTGGGTGAGGGGGCCCTCCTGAGAGTAGTCCCGGTAGCGGCGGTCCATGGCCACCTTTACAGCGGACTTATTGCGGGAAACTCCACCCACGCGCATGCCGCCGGGGTGGTATCCGGAGTGGCCCACGGGGGAAGTCCCACGGGTTCCGATCCAGCGATTGCCGCCGTGGTGGGCCTCGGTCTGGTCCTTGAGCCGCTCGAGGAAGTAGTCAATGAGCTCCTCGGGCGTCATCTTGGCCAGCTCCTCTTCATTCATGCCAAGGGCCTCGGCCAGCTCCTCCGGGGACTTCAACCACTCCTCCAGCATGGCCCGGGCGATGTCTTCGAGCTCACGCTCGCTCGGATCCTGAAGCTCCGCACCCTCGAAGTGGTGTGCAAAGACCTGGTCATAGAGATCGAACCACCGCTCGCTCTTGACCAAAACGGCCCGGGCCGCGGTGTAGAAGTCGTCGATGGTGTGAATCAGGCCCATGCTCAGGGCCTGCTGCAGCTTGAGAAAAGCGGTGGGGGTCACGGGGATCCCCAGCCGCTTCAGGGTGAAGAAAAACTGTATGAACATTGCGGGCCTCTTCCTCTTGCCTTGCCGGCCGCCTAAATTCGAAACCGCCTGACGCCGTTTTGCGCCACGGCGTAGTCCGAGCTCTTCTTGAAGAGAACCCCCAGGTAAGGAATGTCCCCTTTGTGCAGCTTCTTGGGCTTGAAGTCCGGATCCGCCTTCAGGGCGCGAACCCAGTTGATGAGCTCCCGAGTGGCGGGTTTCTTCTCCACCCCGCGGATCTCCCGCAATCGATAAAATGCACCGACCGCGCTCTCCATTAGGTCCTGCGCCACATCCGGAAAATGCACCCGCACTATTTTGCCCATCATTTCCTCGTCCGGAAAGGCGATGTGGTGAAAATTGCAGCGCCCCAGAAAGGGATCTGAAAGGTCCTTCTTGGCATTGGACGTAATCACGATCACTGGACGGTGCTTGGCCCGAACAGTCTTGTCGATCTCGATGATGTCGAACTCCATCTGGTCCAGCACATCGAGCATGTCGTCCTGAAAGTCCGTGTCCGCCTTGTCTATCTCATCGATCAGGAGCACGACCCGCTCCTCGGCCACAAAGGACTGCCCGATCTTCCCCATCTTGATATAGTCCTCGATGTTGCTCACATCCCTTGTGGAATCGCCGAAGCGGCTGTCATTGAGACGGGTGAGGGTGTCGTACTGGTACAAGGCCTCTACGAGCTTCATGCTCGATTTGACGTTCAGTACGATGAGCTTCATACCCAGGGCTTCGGCAATGGCGTGGGCCAGCATGGTCTTTCCGGTACCGGGCTCCCCCTTGAGCAACAACGGCATCTCGAGGGCCATGGAGACGTTGACGATCTGGGCCAGCTCGCTGTCCAGCACATACTTGGTCGAACCGGTGAATGCGGTCCCTTCTTTCAATGCAGGTTTCAAAGACATTACATCACTCCTCGCGTGGATCGTGGGGTTTCTCAATCGGCCTTCCAGTGGCCGTCATCGGACGCTTGAACCAGGACCTAATTTTGTAACTTAAACATTCGAGCCGCGAAATCAAGGGTGTGAACGGGCAAAAGGGTTTTGCCTGCAAGCGGATTTTCGTGATACATAAGGCCACCATGTTTCCCGGGCTTCGCAACGGGCGGCCCGATAATATTCCTCGCCAAACAGGAAAGGAGTCATATGCCGCTGTCATTTCAGACCCTGAACCGGGGGGACATAGCCTTCGGTTTTTTCAACATCGATTCGGATCTGCTGCTCATGGACCGTTTTTTTGTTTTTGCACCCGAGTTCTGTGAGTACATCGGTCTCCTGGCTGATGACCCGGGGCACACGGTCTTTGAGACGGTGTGGAAGGTGGACGTAATCGAAGACCCCGCCGCCATCGGAGACCTCATGGGCGCCATACACAACATTCGCCACGTAGGTTTTATAGGCGAAGTGTACCGGCGCCATCCCTTTCCCGCCGATCCCGAAGACTTCCGGCAAAGGCCCGAGGGATATCAAACCCGCGAAGAGATCCGGGAGATCCTCGACCGATATGCAGAGCCCGCAGGCCTTCCTTTCACCTCCGACCCTGACCGGGGAGAGGTGGTTATAGGACCCTTTTGTTTCTCCCGGCAGGGCTTCCTGGAACTCATCGAGTATGTGTGGCTGGGAGGATATCCGCGCTGGCGTAACATGGAACGGCCCGACTATGTATCGGCCATGAAAAACCGGATTGACCGGAGCGAAAACCCGGTTTTTCAGGGGTTCACCCTGTAGAGCGCTGGAAAACTCAGACCACCAGGGAAGCAAGCAGGTCCAGGTAGAGGTCCGCGGCCAGGGTGACCTGGGAAAAGCTCACCGACTCGTCCTGGGTGTGGGCCTTCTCCAGCTGGCCGGGTCCCAGCATCACGGGACGGATGCCCTCGGCCCACAGGAGATTGGCATCCGAGTGACTGCGAAAGGCCCCGGGACTCCAGGGCAACCCGTGGCGGCCATAGGTCGCCCTGAGGAGGTCCGGAAGCCACCCCTTGTCCGGCAGCGCATACCCGCCCTGAAGTGTGCAAAAATCAAAGGCGTCGCGAAGATCGAGCCCCCGGGGAAGGGTTCGGGCCACCACGTCTTCCAGCTCAGCCGCGATCTCCCCCACCGGGGACTGGGGCGGCAGATGCAAGTCAATGGCCACGTCACATCGATCCGGCACGGCGAAGCCCGCGTGGGAGCTGTTCATGTCGCGGATGTTGTAGATCACGTCCTGACGGGATTTTTCCAGGTGTGCGGTAAGCCCCATGAGCACCTGGAGCATGCTCCGGACCGCATTCCGGCCCTGATTCGCCAGGGAAGCGTGGACCCTGCGACCCGTGGTGCTCAGTTCCATCTCTATATAACCGTAATGGCTCAGGCAGGGGAGCAGGTTCGTGGGTTCGGCCACCACGGCCCACGAGAAGCGGTAACCCTCCACCAGGGCGGATGTCCCGTCCCCGCTCTCTTCTTCTCCCACCACCAGGGCAAGGGCGGCCGGCACCTCCCCTCCCCGCTGCTCCTTGAACGCCGCAAAGGCCTCCACCAGGGCGGCGCACCCGCCCTTCATGTCGGCCGCACCCAACCCGGTCATCTCGTCTCCGGATTCCTCGCACTTGTACTGATCGTAGTCAAACGCGGCAACCGTGTCCACGTGGCCGAGAAAAACCAATTCGGGATCCGAGTCCCGGGGCAGGACCAACAGGTTGTCCCGGTCCTCCTCCACCGGAAGCCGCAGGACCCGCATACCCATCCCCTTGAGATGATCCTCCAGATAGGAAACCACCTCCCCCTCCTTTCCGGAAGGGCTGTAGATGTCGATCATCTCACGGAGCAAATTTCTCAGCCGCTGCCGATCAATGCGAAGGCCTGACTGAACCATGTCAAAGGGTCTCCCTGCGCTTCCACTCCCGCTCAACCTTCGGCGAGCTGCAAGCTCAAATAAACGTGGTCCTGAGGCGAACTGAACCCGCACTTTTCAAAGAAACGCAAGGCATCTTCATTTCGGGCCTCCGTGTCCACGAGCAGCATTCGCACCCCTTGCTCCTCCATGACTTTGCGCAAGGCGGCGAAAAGCCGGCGACCGATCCCCCGCCCCCGCAGTTCCTCGTTCACACCGAACCAAACGAGATAACCGTATCGCCGGGGCGAATTCCTCTTGTCGATGATGGTGGCCAGCACAAATCCCACCACATGAGTGCGTTGCTCGGCCACCAGACAGATAGCCGGATCGTTGCGGTAAAGGTCGATCACTTCGTACTCGTCCCACGTTCGATACAGGCTGGGGGATTCGAAAAGTGTGAAGAGCCGTTCACCCAGCTGAAAGACCTGTACCAGGTGTTCGATCCTCATGGGCCGAATCGTCACCGAGTCCATCCCGTTTTTTCTCTGCTCCATGAACCTTTTCCCCATATGCTCCGCCGCCCGCCGGTGGAACTTGATCGTAATCGCCGGATCACCTTGCCGGCCGAAGCCCTGTTCACCATAAAAAATGCCTGGAGTCAAGCCGTCTTCCCTTGAACAGCCGTCCCTAAACCGGTTACAATGTACGGCATGTTCAAATGCACAAGGAGGCCCCATGGAAACGGATTGCATCTTCTGTCAAATCGCAAGCGGGGAAACACCCGCCGACCTGGTCTACCAGGATGAACACCTGGTCGCATTCAAGGACATCAAGCCCCATGCGCCGGTGCACATCCTTTTGGTTCCCAGAAAGCACATCCGCAGCATAAACGATATGGAAGAGGACGATCGATCCATTGTGGCCGAGCTCCTCTTTCGCGCCCGAAGCATCGCTGAACAACAAGGCATCCACGAGTCCGGCTACCGACTGGTCTTCAATGTGGAGCGGGGGGGAGGGCAGGTGATTTTCCACATGCACCTCCACCTCATGGGCGGCTGGTAGGACCGAACGCCGGCTCAACCGGAGAGCCACTGCCAGATGCGGTGGGCCCGCTCTTTTGGGGAGCCCGCAACCCAACAGATGTTATGCAGGCTCCGGAGGTCGGGGTTTCCTCCACTCCCTCCGCTCCCGGCCTGG
>CAZQCK010000114.1:0-10189 GCA_964591925.1 uncultured Desulfobacterales bacterium | reverse complement strand
GCATATGTAACTCCCTTGGGATGCGTTGCAAAGAGTCCGCGGTTTACAGAGTGTTCGCCATCGGTGCCTTTTCACTTGCGGCCCCTTCCCAGGTCCCGGGCTAGGGCCGAAAAACGTGAGCGCTCCAGGAACAGGGTGGCCACCAGAAGGAGGAATTGCCCTCCGCATATCAGGGATTCCAGGACGAGGATTTGCCGGGAGGTTTGCGCAAAAGCCAGTGCGGGCGTGATCAGGGCGGTCCCCGCCAGAAGGATGTAACGCCATCGAACGGGCCGGGCCCCCTCCCTGGACCGTAGCACGCCTGCGATGCGCAGAAAGGCGAACACCAGCAAAAGGTCTGCAGCGCTCCAAAGGAGGCCCTGCACCTTGGTGGAGACCAGATAGGCGTCCGGAGTGAAATGCGTGCCGATCCAGATAAGGGCCTTGGCTGGTAAGTCCATGTCACCGAACCCCTTGTTGCCTGAGAAGGCGATAGGCGCGAATTCCTTGAATGGCGACGATCCATTCGAAAAGGATCCAGAACAAACCGCAAATACGGATATAGAAAAGGGAGATTTGAATAACAGGGCGGACTTGGAGGTCGAATTGAATCACGGCGGAAAAAAGGGCCGCCTGATAGATTAGATACAGGAAGACAAAGGCGGCAGCCAGCATATAGGGCCCTGCGGCGGATTTTCCCGGCCCGCCCGTCCCCTGGCCGGAAGCAGGGCCTGTGCCTTGAAGGATCCGGTAGAGGCGACACACATAGATCATGATGCCCCCTTCCAGCACGACCCACACCGTACAGAAGAAATTCCACAGGGCCCAGCGAAAGAGTGTCCGGGGCAGGTGGGTTTCGAGATCCACGAAACGTCCGAGCAGGGGTTCTCCCCAAAACAGCACACCCCCCAGACATGCGACCCCGGCGCCCGCGGTGATCACGCTCCCTCGCCGTTTGTGATCGCCTCCTGCGGCCAGTCCATGTCCCCACTGCACCGCCACCAGGATGGCCACCTCGGCCAAGGTCCAGAAAAAGGCCATGATTTTTATAAATAGATACATGAATCATGTGCTTTTAAGATGTGCAAGGTTCATGACAAGATGCCGGGCGCACCATAGAGCCACCCCCCGCTGGCTGCAAGAATGGCCAGGACGCCGCAGGCAAGGGCTATTGCCAGGATCACCGGCTCGGGGCTGATGGTTTTTCGAACCTGTGGGCAAGGTCCCGCCCTGTAAAGGGCGGCCATGCCTCCCGCGCCATATAGCAAGGCCAACACGGCCTTGAGGGGGAGTTTTCGTGGGACCTCCTCCGGCCTGACCACTATGGGGGTCTCCTGGACCAGGCGTTGGACCTGGGCTTCGGTCATGTCCGGATTTGTGCGGCGGAGGTGTTGGGCCAGGGCCTTTGCCTTGGCCTGAGCAACCCGGTGCTGGGCCTCCACAAAGGCCGCTTCCGGGGCGTCCAGTGCACGGGAGCGGGCCCCGTTGGCGTGATAGAGCCCTCCATAAACGCCTGCAGCCGCCCCGGCCGTAAGGGCCAGGACCACAATACGCTCGGTGAAGGACCTGGAGGGAAACCATTGCGCCGCCCAGGCGGAAAAGGCCTTTACCGCTGCAAATCCCAGAAACGGCGCAACCGCCAAAAACGGCAGGCATGCCCAGGAGGCCCCGCTCGAGCCGGGTCCCATCCAGGCCACCGGGTCTCCCTGGCCGTAGTAGAACCCCAGCGCAGCATAGGCTGTACCCCCCAGAAGGCTCGCTCCTGCAAACAGGATCCAGAACCCGGTCCATAGACCACCGGCTTCAGGTCGCCTGAAACGATGAAGGATCAGTGCCCCGGTAAGGATATTGATTCCGATGCCCGCGCAGGCCACCACCATTCGAATCACAAGGCCCGCCCCGTCGGGCAGGTCATGGAGCACTCTGCCGCCGCCCAGCAGGCTCACGTGCACCGCGTTCACCTTGCCTCCCCCGATCAGGGTCGTGAGGGCGTGGCCCAGGAACTCGTGGAGAAGGGTGGCCAGGCGTGTGCCTAGAATCAGGAAGGCCAGCAGCAACAGATCGAACCTGAGAAACTCCCCCCAGGAAGCGAAGAGGCTTCGGGAATGTTCCACACCTCCCGCATTCGGCGTGCTCAAACCTCTCTGCGAGGGGGCCTTCCGGAAGTCACCCCGGACCGTGTCTATCATGCTCGGGACGGCCCTGTTTTTCGCTCTCCGCTCCAAGTCGTCTCTTCCTGCTTGTGTCCATGTCGACGGCTTTGCAAAACCCGGTCAACAGCCGCCTGCGAGGGGGTCGCCGACTCGTCCGGCTTTGAAAAGGCCTGTAAGCCGGGCGGTTTCAAATGATACGGCAACTTTTGTGAATTGACAACCCACGGGTTTGGTGTTAGATCTTGGATTCTTTATAGCCCTTTGGAATCATACGCCTATCCGGGCCGCCGACACTTCGGCGTCCGGGTGAAACAGCGGGCCGAGAGCTCGGGGGGGAGATGCTTATGGCAGCGGAAAAGAGCAAGAACTTCATTCTCTGGTTTCGAGAGATAGGGATCGGCGATGTTCCCATGGTGGGGGGGAAGAACGCGAGCCTGGGGGAGATGTTCCAGAAGCTGGAGAAAAACGGCATCAATGTGCCCAACGGCTTTGCCATCACGGCGTATGGGTACCGCTACTTTCTGAAGTATGCAGGGATAGAAGAGGAGATCAAGAAGACCCTCAAGGATCTGGACACCTCGGACATGCAGAACCTGATGCGCAAGGGCCGCGAGGTGCGGGACATCATCCGGCACGCGGAGTTTCCGCCGGATCTCACCCAGGCTATCTACAAGGCGTACGACCAGCTGGGCAAGGAGTTCGGCCGGGAGGGCCTGGACGATCTGGATGTGGCGATCCGGAGCTCGGCCACGGCCGAGGACCTGCCGGACGCCTCTTTTGCCGGACAGCAGGACACCTATCTGAACATTCGCGGCCGGCTGCGGGTGCTGGACGCATGCCGGAAGTGCTTTGCCTCGCTGTTCACGAACCGGGCGATCTCCTACCGCCACGACAAGGGTTTCGATCAGTTCGACGTGGCGCTGTCCATTGCGGTGCAGAAGATGGTTCGAAGCGACTCGGCGTGCTCGGGGGTGATTTTCTCCATTGACACGGAGACCGGGTTCAAGGACGCGGTGTTCATCACGGGGGCTTACGGTCTGGGGGAGAACGTGGTGCAGGGGATCGTGAACCCGGACGAGTTTTACGTGTTCAAGCCGACGCTGCGGGAGGGTAAGCGGGCGATCATCAGCCGCAAGGCGGGGGATCGGGATATCAAGATGGTGTACTCGATGGAGGATGATGCCACGGTGAAAAACGTGGCCACGACCCTGACGGAGCGCCACCGCTACGTGCTGGAGGACGACGAGATTCTGCAACTGGCCGAGTGGGCGTGCCTGATCGAGGACCACTACAGCGAGGAGGCGGGCCACTTCAAGCCCATGGATATCGAGTGGGCCAAGGACGGGGACGGTGAGACCGTGGGGACGGGGCAGCTGTTCATTGTGCAGGCGCGGCCGGAGACCATCCACTCGCGCAATAAGCTGGGGAACAACTACGAGAGCTACCACCTGCGGGAGCAGGGGGAGGTCCTGGCCACGGGGACGGCGGTGGGGACCCGTGTGGGACAGGGCGTGGCGAACGTGATCGAGACCACGGCGGAGATCGGCCGTTTCGAGCGGGGTCAGGTGCTGGTGACGAACATGACGGATCCGGACTGGGAGCCGATCATGAAGATTGCGGCGGCCATAGTGACCAACAAGGGAGGCCGCACGTGCCACGCGGCGATCGTTTCCCGCGAGCTGGGAATTCCGTGCGTGATCGGTGCGGGCAACGCGGACGAGGTGGTGAAGTCGGGCCAGGAGGTTACGGTCTCCTGCTGCGAGGGTGAGACCGGCTATGTGTACGACGGTCTTTTAAAGTACGAGGTGGAGACCATCGATCTGGAGGAGGTTCCGAAGACGCGCACGAAGATCATGATGAACGTAGGGATTCCGGAGAAGGCGTTCAGCCAGGCGATGATCCCTAACGACGGAGTGGGTCTTGCGCGTGAGGAGTTCATCATCAACTCGCACATCGGGATCCACCCGCTGGCGCTGTTGGACTATGATCAGTTGAAGAAGCGGGCCAAGGACGACCAGCGCATTGCAGGGGTGATGTACAAGATCGACGAGATCACCTCGGTGTACGACAACAAGACCAACTTTTTTGTGGACAAGCTGGCCGAGGGGGTGAGCCGGATCGCGGCGGGCTACTACCCGAACGACGTGATCGTGCGGTTGTCGGACTTCAAGAGCAACGAGTACGAGAACCTGCTCGGCGGATACCTGTACGAGCCCAAGGAGAGCAACCCCATGATCGGTTGGCGGGGGGCGTCGCGGTACTACGATGAGAATTACAAACGTGCCTTCGAGCTGGAGTGCCTGGCGCTGCACAAGGCGCGGAGCGATGTGGGCCTTACGAATATCAAGGTGATGGTCCCGTTCTGCCGGACGCCGGAGGAAGGCAAACGGGTGATCGAGGTGATGGAGGAGTTCGGCCTGGTGCAGGGGGAAGAGGGCCTGGAGATATACGTGATGTGCGAGATTCCCAGCAACGTGATCTGCGCGGACGAGTTTGCGGATCTCTTTGACGGCTTCTCCATAGGATCGAACGACCTGACGCAGCTGGCCCTGGGTCTGGACCGTGACTCTTCACTGGTCTCGCACATATACAACGAGCGTTCCACTACGGTCAAACGCCTGGTAAAGCAGGTGATAGATATGGCCAAGGAGAAAGGCCGAAAGATCGGGATCTGCGGCCAGGCCCCGAGCGACTTTCCCGACTTTGCGGAGTTCCTGGTGGAGTGCGGAATCGACTCCATGAGCCTGATTCCGGACACCGTGATCAAGACCCGACTGCTGGTGGCGGAAAAGGAAAAATCCCTGGGCATCAAGCCCACCGACGCTTAAGAGCGGAAAGCTCGCGTTTCATTCAACTCGACCAATGATGCGGTTCGACGCAGAGATTGATCCGGAACAACTTGTCTGAACGCTCAATTCAGGTGAACGCAAGGTGGGTAGGAGGGCCATGGCAGCACCATCCATAAGAATTCTGGGCACTGGCTCGTATGTGCCGCCGAGAAGACTGACCAACGCTGATCTTCAGAAATGGGGACTGGAAACGACTGACGAGTGGATCGTCCAGCGCACCGGGGTGAAGGAACGCCGCATTGCCGAGCCGGATGTGACCACTGCGGACCTCTCCCTCGAGGCCTCGCTCAAGGCCCTGGAGGCGGCCGGGCTGACCCCGGCGGATCCGGACCTCATCATCGTGGGCACCATCACCCCGGACACCTGCTGCCCGTCAGCGGCCAACTGGCTGCAGGCCAAGCTGGACGCCCCGCAGGCCGTGACCTTTGACGTGACCGCCGCATGCTCCGGGTTCATCTTCTGCCTGAACGTGGCCTCCCAGTACCTGGAGACCGGTGCCGCCCGCACCGTGCTGGTGGTGGGGGCGGAGGTCATGACGCGCACCCTGGACTGGACCGACCGGACCACCTGCATCCTCTGGGGGGACGGGGCCGGCGCGGCGGTGCTCTCGCTCGGGGAGGAAGGTCCGGAGCTTTTGTCCACCCATATTCACACGGACGGGGCCAACGGCCAGGACCTCCTCATGCCCGGCGGCGGTTCCAGGACCACACCCATCACCCACGAGAGCGTGGACAAGAAGCTCCACACCTTGAACATGATCGAGGCCAACGCCAGCTTTCGTGTGGCTGTCCGCCATTTCATCGATTCCATCAAAGAGGCGGCCTCATACAACGGCGTGCCGGTGGAGAAGATCGACTGGTTCATTCCCCATCAGGCGAATTTGCGCATGTTCCAGTCCATGGCCAGGAACCTGGGTGTTTCCATGGACCGGTTCTACATCACGCTTCACAAGTACGGCAACATCTCTTCGGCCTCCTGTGCCATTGCCTTTGACGAGGCGGTCCGGGACGGCAGTATTCAAAAGGGGCACGTGGTATGCCTGCCGGTCTTCGGCGGCGGATTGACATGGGGCAGCGCACTCATTCGATGGTAGCAAGTCTCAGGATTCAATCCTTACGGGGGCCCCTTTTTTCAGCCTCCTCGTAGAGCCGGACAGGGGAGGGGTTCACCGGAGCGGCGGGCCCTTCCAGGGCTTGTTGCATATGGTTCAGGAAAACCTGGGGCTCCACGAACGACGTCACCCGCAGATCCAGGATTTCGCGTCCCTGTGAATCGAGAAAGACCACAGTGGGCACCCCCTGCACTGAGAATCGTTTTCTCACCTTCTCATGCTCCGCCTTCCGCCGGGTGAGGTCCACACGGATCGTGGCAAACCGCCCGGCCGTTTCCACCACCCGGGGCTTGGTGAAGACCCGCTCATCCAGCTCCCGGCAGGGAACGCACCAATCCGCAGAAAAGTCGAGCAGCACGGGCCTGCCTTCCATCGCGGCCTCGAAGAGAATCCCGGTGCGGTAAGGGGTCCAGGATATGCCCTGTTCTTGGCGTCCCGACTGCCAGAGGAACACCAATCCACCCGCCAGGAGCAGAATGCCTGTGCCCCGGCGTATTCGGCGAAATCCAAGGCTCGATCGGCCGCTTGGCTCGAGCCAGCCCAGATGTGCACCTGCGGCTAAGGCCAGGCCGGCAAGGAGCCAGGACTGTGGAAACCGGTGCGGCAGGAGGGGCAGGATCATGTAAACCGCCATGCCCACCAGGATCCAGCCCAGGAGCTTTCGCACCCATACCATCCAGTCGCCCGAGCCCGGAAGCCGGTCGATAGCCCCGCTGAAAACGCCCAACAGGGCCAGGGGAAGGCCCATGCCCAGGCTCAGGACAAAAAAGTAAGTGAATCCCAGAAGCGGGTCTCCCTGTTGCCCCACGTAGGCGAGGAGTCCCAGGATGAACGGGCCGATGCAGGGTGCGGCCACCACGCCCAGGGTCAGTCCCATAAATGCGGACCCCACGTATCCGCCCACCCGCCGTGAGGCCAGGCGGTTTAGGGCCGCGGGCGGCCTCAGTTCCCACAGGCCGAAAAAGCTGAGGGCCATGGTGAGTAGCACTGCGGCGACTCCCCCCAGGACCCAGGGGTTTTGCAGAACCGCCCCGAGCATGCCTCCGGAGAGGGCCGCCGCCACGCCCAGGGCGGAGTTGGTGGAGGCCAGCCCGGCAAGATACAGGGCCCCGTGGGCCAGGTTTTTTCCAAGGGACGGGCTGCCGCGTCCTCCAAAGTAGGAGACCGTGATCGGAATCAGCGGGTAGATGCAGGGCGTCAGGTTCAGGGCCAGCCCTCCCAAAAAGAGGCCTATCAGGGTGAGCAGGGTGCCGGCGTGGAACGGAAACCCGGAAGAGGCCTTCTCGGAGGAGGCCTGGAAAAGCTCTGGATTGCGAAGAGACGCCGTCTCCCCGGCCGGGGCCACGATCAGGGGGATCTCGATGCCCGTCGTTTCCGGTGGGAGGCAGGCATTGCTCGAGCAGGCCTGGTAAGACAGGACGCCTTGCAGCGTGCGGGGCCCGGCTGCGGCGGCCTGTTTCACGAAAAGCATCGCTTGAACCCGCACCCTGCCCTCGAAGAGGAGGGCGGGGTCGGATTGAAAGGGCAGAGATACGGGCCGGGGTTGGGCGAAGCGGATGTCTTCAACCCTCACCCCGGGCTCCGCTTCAAAGGAGAGCTTCGTGGGGATGAGACCGGAGCCCTCCTCTGTGCCGGGCGGTCCGTGAATGTACCACCCCTCTGGAATGCGAAGCTGCAAGAGAATCGGATAGGTGCCGCCCACCGGGTATTGGTCGCGCGAGTGGAAGACCTCCATGGAAACCTGAGCGCCGTTTTCGGCCGAAGCCGCGCCTGGGAGCAGAAGAAGCAGCAGCACTAAGAAAAAGATGCGGTTCATGGGCGTTCCAATAGGTTGTTCATTGCCTTCAAAGAGTCGCATTGAAAAGAAACGTTTCAGCCCAAACGCGGCCCAAGGCTTGCCGACCCTGCAGGGGAGTTCTATCAGAGCCGGGGGGTGACTGCAATCGTTGCGCTTTTTCCCCGGGTCAGGGTGTGGTATAGGAGATAACGAAACTCACGTACAAAGGGAGAGCCCATGGACCTGGTCGAGGCAACACGCGCATTCTACCTCAAGCACCTTCCCGGGGCCGTGGTCAAGGAAGAAGAGATCCAGGCCCCTTGTCCCATATGTGCACGTCGTGCTCGAGGGGTTTCAGGAATCCTGTCCGTGGTTTTGGATCCGGCGGGCATCTTCACCGGGTACTTTCGGTGCGGCAATCGCTGCACGCCAGGAGGATTCGCCGCCCATTTCGCCCGCCTTGCGGGCGTGGAGCCTGAGGACGTGCCCGGCCACGATCCGGAGCGGGAACCCTTTGTCCACGACGTGGTGTTCCCCCCCAAAAACCTCAATTCTGAGATCAAGCGTTTCGCGGCCCTGATGGGCGAAGCGCAGTTCGCCTTTTTTCAGCAATTGGGCGTCTCCGAGGAGGTCGTATTCGAGATGCGGATCGGGTACAACGGCCGATACCTGGTCTATCCCTACATCCAGGACGATGGGAACGGGTATGCGGCCCGGTGTGTGCTTCCCGAGCGGGAGGAGGACTGGTTCTGGCATGGTGATGAGCGGTTTTTCGAACCTCCCTTCCGAATGTTCAACGTGGGGGAAGTCGAGCGGTGCGAAGGTGGCGCCCTGTTCGTGGTGGAGGGGGAAAACGCCCTTCTTGCGCTGCGGGAGCAGGGCTACCCCGGAATCGCGGTTCCTTCGTTTCAGGACCTGGAGGTTCTCGGTCGGGAGCGTCTCGCCGCCCTGCGGCACGTGATCATCTGCGTCAGAAACGCCCCTGAAGCCCAGCTGGCGGCCCGGGAGCTGGCCACACGCATCGGGTACAAGGCCCGCATCCTGCGCTGGCCCGCGGATGCGGCCCGTGGCTACACCCTGGTGGACCTGGCCCGGGACAAGGCAGGGCGCTTCCAAGAGACCCTGCACGCCATGGTTCAACAGGCCGAGTCCTTTTCCCCGTTCTCGTCCCCCGCCCGGGAGGAGAGGGTCTTGCTTCAGCACCTCGATCGTGACCGCGGCAAGACCCTGCTGGGTCTTCCCACCGGGTTTGCCGGAATGGACCGGGCGTTGAGCGGAATCCGGGGCATCAACATCATGGGTGGGCAGCCCAAGGCGGGCAAGTCCGCCTTTTTCATGCAGGTGTCCACCGAGGTGGCCGCACGAAGACACCCGGTGATTTATTACGACTTCGAAAACGGCCGCCGGAAGATATACATGCGGACTCTCTGCCGCATGGCCCGGCTGTCCGAGGATGAGATCCGCCTCGGGCACGTGGAGGACGCCGCTCTTCGCGAGCAGCAGGCACGGGAGGCCCTTTCAGCCTTTCTGCCCTGGTTCCGCGTGGTCACGGACCGAAAGCTCACCCCGGACATCATGCGCAGGCACATCGAGTTTCTTCAGCACGAGACCGCCTCGGACCACGCCCTGGTGGTGGTGGACAGCTTACACAAGCTTCCCTTCAAGGACCTTTCAGAGCGGCGGACCGGTATCGACGAGTGGTTGAGGCATATGGAGTCCATTCGGGACGAGCAGAACGTGGCCTTTCTGGTGGTCTCCGAGCTTTCCAGGGGTCAGGGCGGGAACTACGCGGGCAAACCGGACCTGGCATCCTTTAAGGAGTCGGGGGACATCGAGTACAGTGCGGACAATGCCATGATCCTCCTGCCCCACTGGGACCCGCTGGATCCGGTGTCCACGGCGGAGCGAAGGAGCAGCCTGTGGCTCGTGGCGAGCCGGGAAAACAGTCCGGGGTGCATCGCCGAGTATATCCTGGAGTACCCGTATTGGGGTTTTCAAGAGGAGTCAGGGAAAATAGAGGGCTAAGGCGGGCCATAGCCCGCAACCCAACAGACGTTATGCAGGCTCCGGAGGTCGGGGTTTCCTCCACTCCCTCCGCTCCCGGCCTGGTCATTGCGGGCGGTTACGACCGGGGGATTCCTGCCCCCTCCGCGTTCCACCCCCGCCACCAGGCCTTAACTGCCCAAGGAGGCTTTCTTGTTCATACCTCCTCACCTCTTTAATCGTGTTCCCGGCGGGGGATGGCCGCGGTTTCCCCCGGACGTAATCGCCCGCAATGACGAAGGCCTCCCGCTAATGTCCGCTACGGAAAGCCCCGACC
>CAZQCK010000113.1:0-10343 GCA_964591925.1 uncultured Desulfobacterales bacterium | reverse complement strand
GGAGCCTGCCGAAACCGTGCCGCCCGTTGCCGCGCCCATGCCACGGCCGCCGCCTGCCATGCCACGGCCTCCGCCTCCGCCCATGCCCCTGCCTCCGCCTCCGCCCATGCCCCTGCCTCCACCTCCGCCCATGCCGAAGCCACTGTCGCCCGAGGGCGTGGAAGAACCGCCCAGGGTGCCCGCGGAAAACTGCTGAACCGCGTCCCGCACCCGGCCGCTCACGCCGGTGATCACCTGGATGTTCGCAGCCCCAAAGGTACGAAATGCGTTGGGACCGCAATTTCCGGTCAGCACCACCGACACTCCCTGGTTGGCCATGAGCTGCGCTGATTGCGGGCCGGCGCCGCCGCCCAGCGCAACATTGGGGTTCTCGAGAGGTTCGACCTCGAGGGTGTCCGGATCTATGATCAGAAAATAGGCGCAACGTCCGAAACGCGCCTCCACTGAGTCGTCAAGGGTGGGACCGGTTGATGTGACGGCGATCTTCATTTGTCTCCTCCTTTTGTTCCGTGAACGGTGTTACTGGAATGGGTGCCTGAATCGAGCGGTCGTTGGGTAAGGAGGCCGGCAGAAATAAATTGGACAAAATTGCGCTCGGATTTGGGTCATATTTGGCTGCGGCGATTGAGCAAAACCACAGGCGTAGCTGGACTACGTCGAGGATTTTGCGATTGAGCCGCAGCCGAAGATGGCCTGAAGATGAGATGCAAGATGTTCAAGTTATTTTTGCCGGCCTCCTAACATAATAGGTGGCGTCATGGATGCGTTCTTCCCGCACCTGACCGGAGCGCAGCAGGTTCCCGATGTATTTCGACACCTCATTGGGGTGCATGCCGAAGGCCTTTGCGATCTGCTCGGCCGTGCAGGGCCGGCGCTGCAGCAGTGAAACGACCGTGTCCTTGTTGACACGCGCCTCCTTGTCCGTTTCCAGGTCGTACTCTGCGATGACCTCGGCCTCCGGTTGAAACAAGGGACATAAGGAGGCGAGATGGTCCATGGACAGGGGCTCGGCAAACGACTCGGCCGGCGGACGAACAGCGGTATTGAGCTGAATGCGGTCAGGCTGGATCTTCGAGGCCAGGGCCGCTATGCGCCGGACGTCTGAAAGCGCGGTGTTCATTCCAGCCACCAGAAACACCTCCATCCAGAGCTCGCCTTGAAATCCCTTGCGAAACGCCTTTTGCCCCTCCACGAGACGATCGAAGTCAAGAGAAGGGTGAGGACGGTTCACCCGTTCGAACGAGGCGGCATCCCAGGCGCTCAACGACACCTTCACCACGTGGGCCTGGTAGGCCGCGTCCCGCACCTCGGGAAGGTGAAGCAGGGTCCCGTTGGTCAACAACACCGCCGGGATTTCCGTGTGCCCACGCACAAAGGTCAGCACTTCCCCGAAGCGCTCATGCAGGGTCGGCTCCCCTGATCCGGACAGGGTTATGTAGTCCGCCTCGCCCTTCGTTCTCAGCCAGGCGTCGAGTTCCTCAATCACGTCCCTGATCGGCACATACGAGGCTCTAGTAACCGTTTTGTGCGTGGTCTTTCCCAGCTGGCAGAACACACAATCGAGGCTGCATGTCTTGTAAGGGGTCAGATCCACGCCCAGCGACCGACCCAGGCGGCGCGACGGAACCGGACCGAACAGGTAGGATGCCGCTTTCATCCATCTCTCTCTCCGAGAACTTCCCTGTCCCGGCCGCATCCGGGCATTCGAAATCGGTCCGAAAACAGGGTTCCCTCCATATAGGCCTCGAGCACTTTCTCCACCCTGCCGGCACAAAAGGGCAGGATTCGAATGCTCCGTGCCTGAATAAAGTTAATGAAAAACCGGGAGATGCCGCCGCAAATCAAAACGTCCACACCCAGCCCACCCAATCTGGAGACCCGTGAAAAATCAGACCCGCAGTCAAAGGGCTCCAGCCGCCTCTCCGCGATCTTGCGGTGATCCACCGTTGCGATGAGCAGCATGCGCGTCGCGTCAAAGAGCGGTGAAATGCGTTCCTGCCACACAGTCAAGGCCACCTTCATGGGCAAGCGCCTCCCGCCTGTCGGAACTGAAGAGCAAAGGCCGTGCCACCAGAAAAATAGAGGGATTAACGATTTGGATTAATAGCATATTCGGGAGACGAAGCGAGGAGATGACAGCGGAGTGCGCGCGGGTTTGGCGACACAGCGTCGCGGATTTGCAATGATCTTGCATCCCGGGTCCGGAAGCCGCCCAAGGGTTGAACCCAGAACCAGGTCTCCTGCGACCAGGGCCCAATCGCGTGGACCTTCCTCAGGGCGGCCGCCGGCCTGTGCCCGCATTCGGGGACCGGTACATCCTTGCATTTCTGAAGGAATCCGGGCCTCTAGTATTGCATTTCTTTAATTCGCATGGAAAGACTTCAGAAAACAAGACCTGACCCCATCGGTGTTTTCGGCGAGGGCGAGGAGATGGCGGTGGTGGGTGAAGAAGATCACCTGCGTCTTGCGGGAGAGCTCCGCCAGGGCCTCCAGGGCGGCCCGGGCACGGTCGTCGTCGAACTTGATCAGGATGTCGTCCACGATGAAGGGCATAGGTTCGTTGGTCTCCAGGTAGGCCTCCAGGCTCGCCAGGCGCAGGGCCAGGTAGAGCTGATCCGCGGTGCCGTCACTCATGCCCGAAACAGGGACGATCTCGCCCGCCCCGGGCCGGACGCCCATAAGTACAGGGGTGCCCTGCTCGTCGTACTCGGCACGCACCCCTGCAAAACGGCCCAGGGTGAGCCGGGCGAAGAGTGCGTTGGTGCGCTCCAGCACGGGACCCTGGTGCTTGTCGCGGTAGCGCTCCACAGCGCGGGCCAGAATCGTGGATGCGAGGCGGAGCCGTGAATAGGTCTCCACACTCCGTTCAAGTCCGGCCAGGATGCCCTGGGCCTCCTCCGCCAGCCGGGCGGCCCGGGGGCTCCCGTCCATTTCCCTGAGCAGGGCGGTCTGCTCGCCGATGGTCCGGTCGAGCCCGGTGCGCTCCTCGCGAAGGGCAGTCATGTCCTCTTCCAGCCGCAAGAGACGCCCGTCTATCTCGTCCGGATCCACCTCCCGGGCCTCCTGCACGAACAGCTCCACAGGGGACCCGGCGCTCAGTCCTCGAAGCTGCTCTTCGAGACCTTCCAGGTCCGCGTCCACCAGCCGCAGCCGATTCGAGCGCCTCTCCGCCTCAACCAGGTCCTCGTAACCCGCGCACCCCGCCTCAGCGCACATGGCGTCGAGGGCGGATTGCATCTCCAGGATACGTTCCTCGGCCTTGCGGATTCGGGCCTCCTGCCGGCCCTTTTGCTCCTTCATCCGCTCCCGCCGGGAGGCGGCCTCGCGCGCCCGGTTGAGCCGGGCGTGGAGCTCGGAAACCACGTGCTCCACTGAGCCCCCCTCCAGATCCGGGGCGGCCTGCTTCACAAGAGAGCCCACCTTTTCGGTGTAGCCTTCACCATCCCGCTCGATCCCCTGAACCCTTTTGTGGAGTATGTCGGCCTCTTTGAGCTTGTCAAAGAGCGCCGACAGATCCTGCATCACCGCATCGGCCTGTGCCGGAAGCGCCTCCGCACCCAGTCCCAGAGGCCGCACCGCGTCCTCCCACCGGGACTGCCACTCGGCCAGGTCGCTTTCTACCTTGTCGAGCCTGGCCTTTGCCTCATCCTTCTCTGCCTTCTTGCGCTTCTTTTCTGCCATTAGCTGGTCTTGCTCGTTGCGGAGTCGTTCCTGATGCTCCACGATCCGCCGGCACCTGGCAGCCAAATCAGTTAGGGACTCCTCTTCTTCGGCCGGGGACAGGGACAGGGCCCGAAGGCAATCGTCCAGTTCGCTGCGGCAGGCGGCCCGGTCCCGCTCCAGGGCCCGAGCCTTGCGCTCGCGTTCCTGAAGCGAGGCAAACCGCTCCAGGAGGTTCTGCAAATCCTGGACCCAGCCGCGCATCTCCCGAGGAGAGCGCGGGGTGACTCCGGCCGGCTCCCAGGCCTTGTGCCATTCTGCAGCCGCCTCGTCACGCTCGGCCTCAGCCCGGGCCAGGCGATGCTTCAACCGTGCCAGACGCTCTTTGAGGCTCTCCCGGTCCGAAACGAGCTTGGCCTTTCGGGCCACCCGGTCCGCCTCGCGCCGGAGCCGGTCGGCCAGCTCGTCCGCTTTGCGTACGGAGAGCTCATAGGATTCTTCCAGGGTCTCGGCCGTGTCGCCCGTATCGGGCCGCCCGCCGGTCTCCAGGGCGCGGCGAACGCACGCCCACAGGGAGTCCCTCCGCGTCCTGGCCGCTTCCAGGTCCTCTTCCGCCGGGACCTCCCCTTCCAGCTCCAGGCCTTTGAGTCCGCCTTCCGCTGCGGAGAGGGCCTGCTCCTCGTCCCGGCTTTCGGATTGAAGCCTCGAGACCGCATCCCCGGTCTCCTCCAGGCTCCGGTCCAGCGCGTCAATGGTGGCAAACGAGGGCAAAGGCAATCGGTCGAGTGCTTCCAGAGACCCTTTCCACAGAGTCTGCCTGTTCAAGGCACGCTCCAGGGACCGGCGGGCGCCTGCGATCTCCTCTTCCTCCACCAGCCGGTGGTCTTCGAGGGCGGCTGTCGGGGCGGCCCGGGCCAGGGCCTGCTCCAGGGTGCCCGTGTCCACAGGGCGTTCTATGGAGTCCAGGTCCGCTTCCAGGGCCTGAATCCGGGATTCCAGCCGTGGCAGTGACGCCCGGGCGGACTCCAGCCGCTCCATCAACCGCTCGTACTGCTTGCCCAGCTCCTGAATGCGCACCGTCCGGGACCGCTCGGGCCGAAGGGTCTCGGCCTGGTCCAGGGAGAGTTCCTTGTGAAGACCCGAGAGGATCTCCCGGGCCTCGCTCCAGAGAATATCCCGGCGATCCTCAAGCTTGCCCCGATCCCGCTCCGCCTTCTGAACGCCGCCCAGCTCCCGGTACAGGGCCTCGATGCGGTCGGCCCGGTCCATCACCGTATGGTCCACTCGAAGCTGCGACAGGGCCTTCACGGTTTCCTCCAGGTCCTCCCGGGCCTGGTCCCGGCCGCTCTCAGCCACCTGGAGGTCTCTTAGCAATTGCGAACGCCTCTCCCCGAAATCCTCGGGAAGGAGCACCGCATCCACAAGGCCTGCGCGTTCCTCCAGGCGGTCCTGTCGCTTGGAAATCAAGGGAAGGGCCTCTCGAATACGCTCGAGCCGGTGCTGTTCGGTCTCCCGGGCCTGAAGGCCCAGGTCCAACTCCTGCCTGCGCTCCATGGCCTTGCGAAGGGCCGTGTCGTGCCTTTCCCATTCCTGTCCCGGAAGCTGGGCCTCCCGCAGCGCCTTTCGAGTGTCCCTGAAGGCGGAGAGCGCCCGATTGATCTCCCGGGTGGAGGCGGCCGGGGTGAACAGTGCCTCGGCCTCTGCCTGAAGGGCGGTCTGGACCCGGCGGAGATGGGAGATGCCGGACCCAGCCGCAAACAGGGCCTGCCCCATGTCCCCCCCGCCCTGAGTGATCTCCTCGCCTCCACGTACCAGGTCCTGGTGCCCGATGCCGAACATGGTGGCGAAGACGTCCTGGTCGATGCCGCCCAGAAACCTTGCAAAACGTGTTTCGTCCACGGGCCGCTCGTCACGGCCGTCGCGCAGGGTGTTCACGTTGCCTTTCCGGCGGATAACCTCCATCACGGTGCCGTCGCTGTGCTGAAGTACGCCGCCGACGCGCATCTTCTTGTAGGGATGAATAAAGTCGTCGGGCGATCGGGCGGGGATGCCGTAGAGCATCTGACGGAGCGCCCGCAGGGCCGAGCTCTTGCCCGCCTCGTTGGGTCCGTAAAGAAGGTGGAGTCCCTCTCCATCCGCGGCCAGATCCAGGCTGAGGTTGGTGAACGGCCCGAAGGCGAAGAGATCCAGGCGGAGGATCTTCACGAGGAGCGCTCCTCCCGAATCAGGCGGCGGACCAGCATGGGCCGCACCTGCTCTAGGACCCTGCGCACCCACTCCGGGTCTTCGGGAGCAGGTGCGCCTTCGGACTCCTTGAGCTCCCGGGGGAGCTTTCGCTCCAGGTCCTGCAGGACCCGGCCCAGGGCCTCCAGCTCGGCCGAATCCGAGGTGATCTCGTCCAGGGAACCAAGGAGCTCTCCCACCGGACCGCTCCTTGCATCTTCGTCCACAGGCGTTTGCGTGCGCACCTGCACCTTTTCCACGAACACCCGGCCGCCCCCGGCCTCCAGGGCTGCGGCACGCACCTCGTTGGTCCATTGCTCCACGTTGGATGCCAGGTCCTCGTGGGCCGGGGACTCTCCTATAATAGGAACGCGGACCACCAGGGGAAGGCCTGGGTTTTCCTCCAGCAGGGCCTGGAATCGGCTCACGGCGCGGTCCACCACGTCGTAGCCTGTACGATCACCCGAAGCGTCAACCTCCTCTACGAACCATCGGGCCTCGTCCAGGGGGTGAAAGACGGCCCTGGGCCGGGCCCGGTCGTCCACGGAGACGAGCACGCATCCCTTGGGCCCGGTTTCCCGGACGTTACGGCCCTGGGTGTTGCCCGGAAACACCACCAGGGGGTCCTCCAGCAGGACCTCCCGCCGGTGCACGTGGCCCAGGGCCCAGTAGTCGTAACCTTTGGATTGAAGCGTCTCCAGACTGCAAGGGGCATAAGGCTCGTGACCCTCCCGGCCCGTGGCGCAGGTGTGCAGGAGCCCTATGTTGAAACGGCCGGGATCGCGGTCGGGATAGCCGGCCGCCAGGTCCCGCCGCACAGAGGGGGAGACGAAGCTTTGCCCGTGAACGGCCGCGCCGGAATCCTCCAGCAGAACGGTTCCTGGTCGCTCCGAAGGAAACAGGTGCACGCCTTCGGGCAGGCGCAGGGTCCGGGTGATTCGGCTCGCCGCGTCGTGGTTGCCGGCCGCGACTAGGACCGGAATTCCCGCCTCGCGTAGCTTCCGCATCTGGGACACGAAATGGAGGCCGGTGTTGTAGTCCTTCCAGTCGCCGTCATAAAGATCACCGGCTATGAGCACGAACGCGACCTCTTCGGTCAAGGCCAGATTCACCAGGTTCTCCAGGGCCCGCCGGGTGGCGTTGCGAAGCTCTTCCACGGGCGCACCCTCGTACGCCTCCAGCTTGTGCATGGGGCTGTCCAGGTGCAGATCCGCGGCGTGGAGAAACGTGAACATACCGTATGCTACCCCGCCTTCCCCGGGCGGGTCAACACTGCAGACGGACTCCGGTTGAATTGCCTTGCACAACCAGGATGTTTCTGATGAAATGACTCAATGCTCGGCACTTCGGGCTGCGCTTTTCCTGGATCCTGCAGTGGGGTCGAGGAGCCCCACATCCAAATAACATATCGCACCAAGGGGTGGGAAAGCCCGCCTCTGAAATGCGAATGCCCCCTAAGGAGGGAGTGAACATGGACCCTTTTTCCGGACCTGAAAACCGCCAGCCCCAGATGCCCCAGATCAGACTGGAGGACATGGACTTCAACCGAATCGGCCGGTTCGTGAGGTGGGCCCTGCTGGCCCTGGGCGTGATCCTCCTGTGGTGGGGGGTGAACTGGGGCCGTGGCTTTTACGTGGACTGGCTCTGGTTCGGCAACCTGGGCTACGAGACCGTGCTGCTGCGGGTGATGACCGCCCGGGTGATCCTGTTTCTGATCGGAGCGGTGCTCTTCCTGCTTCTGGCCGCACCCAATCTCTTGGCCGTGTACCGGAACATCAGCCGCATGCCACCCCCATCCGCCGGCCCTCTTCCTGCAGAGGGCTATGCCTCGGCCCGCAAGCTCCTGCTCTGGGTGGCCGGAGGGGTCTTGATTCTTGCAGCCGTGCTCATGGCGCTCAACCCGGCCTCCGAGTGGGAACGCTTCCTCCTCTTCCTCAACAGCCTGCCGTTCAACGAGACCGACCCGATTTTCGGCCGGGATTTTGCCTTTCACATCTTCACCCTCCCGGCCCTGAACCTGGCCCGCTCCTGGCTTGTGTCCTCCGTGGTGGTGCTCCTGCTGGTGACGGGGGCGATGTACTACTTCACGTTCACACTTCGAGGGGAGCGTTTCTCGCTTAGCGGCAGGGTGCAGACCCACCTGGCCCTGCTGGCGGCCGGGCTCTTCGTGCTCATCGCCGCGGGTCACTGGCTGAGCCGATACGACCTGCTCTACTCCCCCACCGGGGCGGTCTTCGGTGTGGGGTACACGGACGATCACGTCACCCTGCCCGCCAGGACCTTCATGACCTTTGTAGCCCTGGCGGCGGCGGTGCTCTTTGTGGTCACGGCCTTTTCCGACCGTAAACGCCTCATCGTGTATGCCATCGGCGGCTGGGTCGCCTTGAACCTTCTGGGAGGAACCCTGCTCCCGGCCCTGATGCAGCGCCTCCAGGTGGAACCCAGCGAGCTGGCCAGAGAAAGGACCTACCTGGCCAGCAACATCGAGTTCACCAGGCGGGCCTACGGCCTGACCGAGCTCAAGAGCCGAAGCCACCCGGCCCGGGGCCGAGTGACTCGCGAAACCACCGCCCAGAACGAGGGCACCCTCCAGAACGTCCGGCTCTGGGACGAGGGACCCCTGCTCCAGAGCTACAACCAGATCCAGTTCTTCCGACTCTACTATGACTTCCTTGCCGTGCACACGGACCGCTACTGGGTGGGGGACGAGCTGAGGCAGGTCATGATGGCCACCCGGGAGCTCTCCGCGGACAAGCTCCCTGAAGAGGCCCAGCGCTGGGTGAACCGCCATCTCCAGTTCACACACGGCTACGGCGTGGCCATGAGCCCGGTGACCGAGGTGGAACCGGGCGGACGGCCCGGCTTCTTGATTCGGGACGTGCCGCCCAGAGGCGAGATCCCTTTGGAGCGGCCCGACATCTACTACGGTCTCAAGAGCCTGGACTACGTGATCGTAAACAGTGAGATGGAGGAGTTCAACTATCCCGGCCCCGACGGCCCGGTCTACACCCGGTATCAGGGAAACGGCGGGGTGGAAATGAGCTCCTTTTTTCGGCGTCTGCTCTTTGCGTGGGAGTTCAAGGACCTGAACATCCTCATCTCCGGGGAGATCAACCCGGACAGTCTCATCCAGCTTCGACGGACCGTGGAGGAACGATTCTCCACCGTGGCTCCCTTTCTCCTGCGGGACAGGGAGGCCTACAGCGTGGTGGCCGACGGACGGCTCTACTGGATACAGGACGCCTACACCCACACGAACCGCTATCCCTACTCCACACCGTGGAACCGAAGATTCAACTACCTGCGGAACAGCGTCAAGGCAGTGATCGACGCCTACCACGGTAGCATCGACTACTATGTGGCCGACCCGGAAGATCCCATGATTCAGACCTACCAGGCCATTTTTCCGGACCTGTTCAAACCCATGGATCAAATGCCAGAGCACCTCAGGGCCCACGTGCGCTATCCCCTGGACCAGTTCACCGTGCAGACCGAGATGCTGCTCCAGTACCACATGCAGGACCCGGTGGTCTTCTACAACAAGGAGGACCAGTGGTCCATCCCCAAGCAAAACTCCTTCGGAGAAAGCCAGGACCTCAAGCCCTATTACATCGTGGCCCGGCTCCCCGGGGAGAAAACCGAGGAGTTCATCCTGATTCAGCCCTTCACCCCCCAGAACCGGCACAATCTGGTGGGCTGGATGGCGGCCAGGAGCGACGGGGATAACTACGGCGAGCTAGTGCTCTTTGACTTCCCATCGGGGCGTCACGTGGACGGGCCCAACCAGGTGGAGGCCCGCATAGACAACGACGCCGTGATATCGGAGCAGTTCACCCTGTGGGGACAGGTGGGAAGCGAGGTCCGCCGGGGCATTCTGCTGGTCATACCCGTGGGCGATTCCCTGCTGTACGCCGAGCCGATCTTTCTGAAGCCCGAGACCCTGGAGTTCCCGGAGCTCCGGCGCATCATCCTGGCCGACGCCTCAAAGGTGGTCATGCATCAGACCCTGAATGACTCTGTAGACGCCCTGGTGGGTAAGCTGCCTGCGGTGGCGCCGGTGGCCGAGGGTGTGGAAGAACCTGCAGAGGCGGGGCAAGCGCCCCCCCCCACAGACAAACTCGAAACCGTACGCGAGGGCTTGGAAGAGGTGCTCGACAAGCTTCGGGAGGTCCTGGACTCCTTGTAACCCCCGGGCAGGGGCGTCGGCACGCAAGGGGGAGGCTGTTGTCAACCACGGGACGCGGTCTTTTTGCGGCTTGCAGCCTTCAGAGGATATCTTCGGCCGTCCAATCGGCAGCCTCTTTCCCCCTTGGGCCTGCCTGCCTTAGTTTCAAATCAAATGATTACCAGTAATTTGGTTCGCTCTTTCAAGGGTTGAGATTCCCAAACAATTCAAATATCGCGATTTAGTGCCTTACTCATGAGATCCTGTCACAAAAAACAAGAAAATTTGAGGATCG
>CAZQCK010000112.1:5617-10408 GCA_964591925.1 uncultured Desulfobacterales bacterium | reverse complement strand
ACCCCGGCACATGGAATTCGCTGGGAGGTATCCGCAAAATTGCAGACCACCATAACGGATCCGCGTATCATAATCAGCCAGCGGGCCCCCTCGTCAAAGCGGACAGAGGTTTGTTCCAGCCGCCCCTCGCTCAATGCCGGCAGCCGCCGGCGCATCTTGATGAGCGAGCCATACCAGGCAAGAATGCTTTTGTGGGGTTCCCGCCGCAGCTCATTCCAATCGAGCCCGGACCTGAGGAAGGTTTTTTCGGCCTGAGGGTCGGGGATTTCCTCAGGGTTCCAACCAAAGGCGGCAAACTCCCGTTGCCGTCCGAGTCTCACGGCCTCGCCCAGCCCGGGCTCCTGGTGATCGGTGAAATAAAAAAAGGGAGTTGAAGCGGCCCACTCCTCACCCTGAAACAACATGGGCACGAACGGGGAGGTCATCACCAGGGCCGCCCCGATCTTGAGCAGACCCGTGGGGAGCAAATGGCTCGTCCGCTCTCCCTGAGCACGATTGCCCACCTGGTCATGGTTTTGAAGGCAGCCCACGAACCGATGCCCGGACACATCCCAGGCCGGTCTTCCGTGTCGGCGGCGACGATGCACGGAGTAACCACCGTCATACACGAGCCCTCGAGTCAGAACCTTGGCCAGGCAGGCCAGGGTGCCGAAATCCCGGTAATACCCCTCAGCCTCGCCCGTTAGAACGGCATGAAGGGCATGGTGGAAATCCTCGTTCCACTGGGCGTCTATGCCGTATCCGCCTGTCTCACGGGACCGAACCACTCGAGGGTCGTTGAGATCACTCTCGGCTACGAGCACCAGGTGCCGGCCCAGTTGAGCCTGCAGGTCCTCGACCTCGAGGGCCAGCTGTTCGAGCAAGTGGATCGCCGAGGTGTCCACGATCGCGTGCACAGCGTCTATACGAAGACCGTCCATGTGGTAGTCGCGCAGCCACATCAAGGCATTGTCCACAAAAAAGCGCCGAACCTCGTCACTGTCGGGTCCATCCAGGTTGACCGGCTCGCCCCAGGGTGTTTTGTACCTGTCGGTGAAATAGGGTCCGAACCGATCCAGGTAGTTACCGACCGGCCCCAAGTGGTTGTAGACCACGTCCAGGAGTACGGCCAATCCCCGCCGGTGGCAGGAGTCCACCAGGCGTTTGAGCCCTTCCGGGCCGCCATACGCATGATGGGGCGCATAGAGGTCCACCCCGTCATAGCCCCACCCGCGACCGCCGGAAAACTCGGCTACCGGCATGAGCTCCACATGGGTCACGCCCAGGTCGAGGAGATCATCGAGACGATTGACCGCTGAATCGAAGCTCCCCTCCGGGGTGAATGTGCCCACATGAAGCTCGTAGATGATTGCCGATCCCTGCCAACCCGCGTCCGACCAGGCAAAGCGGGTGTGATCCACCCATCGCGACAGGCCGTGCACCCCGGCCGGCTGCCAAGGGGAACGCGGATCAGGGAAAGGGCCTTGGCCGTCCAGGTGAAAGGCGTAATCGACCCCGTGGTGGACAAACGATGCATCCAGGCCCCACCAGCCGACCTCGTCTCTTTTCATGTGCTCGCGCCTGCCTTGCGCTTCCAGTTCCACCCTCCGGGCCTCGGGGGCCCAAACCCGCACATACGCCATTTCTTCTACTCCTCTTTCACCCACAGACCGACCGGGAAACGTGCCAGGACCTCCCTAATATCCCTGTTTCCGCCTTCCAGCCTGTCCCCTGTCAACCGGTTGCTCCAGGATCCCTCAGGTAGCTCTATTCTGGTGTCTTCCCATTGGCCGCCCATGGTGAGCAGCAAGCGGGGAACCACGGTTACCACGCTTTGGCCCCGCAAGAAGGCGACTACATGGTCGGCCTTCGGGCCCGATGCGTACAGGGGGCGATAACCTTGGGAGAGAAAGACCTCCCGCAGTTGCTTTCGCAAGGCCAGGGTCTTTTGAATCACCCACAATTTGGGCAGGCCCTCATCCATCCTGGAGAGGACCTCTTCCGGAGAAAGACTCTTGGATTCGGACAGGAGCCGCCGGCGAAGGGCAAAATCAACCGGCCTGCGGTTGTCCGGATCCACCAGGCTCAAATCCCACAGCTCCGTGCCCTGATAGAAATCGGGAACGCCCGGCGCCGTCAGCTTGATGAGCGCCTGGGAGATCGAATTGATACGGCCGGGTCCAACAAGAGATGAGACGAAGGTTTCCAGATCCACCCGGAATTCCGGATCATTCAGGACATCCTCGGCAAACTCCAGGACCGCCTTTTCATAATGCGGGTGGGGCTGGATCCAGGAAGTGTGGACCTTGGCCTCTCGAATCGCCTTTTCCATGAAACCCAGAACCCGCTCCCGGTCAATGGGCCAAGAGCCCGCCAGGGTCTGGTAGAAAAGGTATTCCACATTCCGGTCCGGCCCATTTTCCTGCCGGTGGCGCTCGTTTAGGGCCGACCACCGCCTGACCGCTTCCTCCCATGGACCCGGGATCTCCGAGAGAAGGGCGAGCCGGGCGCGTACGTCTTCACTCCGCTTGGTGTCGTGAGTGGAGGTGGTGAGCATGGCATGAGGGTGGCGGTTCGCAGCCTCGGCCATGGCCCTGTGAAAGGCCTCGATGGAAACCCCGAACATGGAAGGGTCTCCCCCGACTTCATTCAGGGCGATCAGCCGATTGAAACAATAAAAGGCCGTGTCCTCGATCCCCTTGGCAGCAGCAGGCCCGGTAAGCTGCTGAAAGCGCAAAGCCCATTCGGATTCCATCTCTCCGCAATATTCCAGAAGAAGCATCCTTCCCAGAAAATCGAATAGGTCAGGGTCGAGCTCTTCCCGGTACGACTTGGCGGCGGTCACAGCCCGGTCAATGACCTGCCTGTCTTCTTCCCTGGGAGCTTCTCCCCTCTTGTCAACGTAGCTTCTGTACACGGGAAAACAGGCCACAATCTCCCGTATGGCCTCATTAATCTCCCAGCGGGTATAGTCCCGATAGCGGCGGTGCCTCTCACAAATCTTCACCATCAGATCCGTCAAACGGTTTACGTCGCTGGCCAGAAGCTCATGCAGGACCCGGTGCTTTTTCTCCCTGGCAAGGATGGCATAATCGGTCTGCTCTTGGGTGAATTCCGCGTAAATGTCCGTCATGGGCCTTTCGCCTGAGGGATCGATGAAAAGGCCGCCCAGGAGATTCAGGAAATCATATCCGGTTGTGCCCGCTACCGGCCAGCCGGACGGAAGCCGTTCCCCCGGGTGGAGGATCTTTTCAGCCACGACCCATGCATGGGGGGCCGCTTTTCGAAGGCGTTGGAAATATTGCTCCGGATCCCTTAGGCCGTCCGGGTGATCGACTCTCACACCGTCAAGCATTCCCCTCCGCAACCATTCCAGGACCAGCCGATGGGTGTCGGCGAATACACGCTCCTCCTCCATACGCATACCGATGAGGGAGTCTATGTCGAAGAATCTCCGGTAGTCCAAGTCACGCTCCGCCGCGCGCCAGAAGGCCAGGCGGTAATTCTGTTCATCCAGAAAATGGTCCAGAAGATCCGGAGAGGCGCTCACCGCCCCAACAGCCTTGTCCACGGCGGTACAGAGATCAGGCGATTCTTCCAGCATTCCTGCAAGCAGCTTCTTAATAAAGCTCCAGTTTCGGCGTCGCCGCCGGGCGTTTTCAGGCTCATGGGGTCTGGGCAGGGAAAGATTGCGCAGGAAATCGGCAATGAAACCAAGGCCTTCAGAGTACGAGGACTCGGCGGCCTCATCCAGTATCCCCACGAGTGAACCCGGGGCCACAGGGAACCTGTGTTCGTAATAATGGATGGAAAAGACCCCTTTGTCATGGAGCAAGCGGATCTCGCCGGCCTCGAGGACTCGGCCGTAGTGGTCTCCGAGGATGGGAAGCAGGATCTTGTTGCCCAACCGCTCCTCAGGGGGATCCCAGTCCACATCAAAGTAGGCGGCATAGGGGCTGGAAGGGCCGTTCTCCAGGACATCCCACCACCACGCATTCTCCCCCGTAATAGCCATGTGGTTGGGTACCACGTCCAGGATCTGCCCCAGCATCCGTTCCTGCAGGGCGGAGCACAGGGCCTCATGTCCTTTGAAACCGCCCAGTTCCTCGTTCACGCGACCCGGATCCACCACATCGTATCCATGAGTGCTTCCCGGGACGGCCTGAAGATAGGGAGAAGCATAGAGATGAGTGATGCCCAGGTCCGAGAGATAGTCCGCAAGACGGGCGGCGTCCTGAAGAGTAAAACCCGAATGAAACTGAAGTCGATATGTAGCCAGAGGGACTTTTGCCATTTTATTCCTTCCTCATGAGCAACACCAGAGATCGATCCTGAACCGGAATCTCCCCACC
Organism: uncultured Desulfobacterales bacterium; assembly: GCA_964591925.1. Lineage (GTDB taxonomy): Bacteria > Desulfobacterota > DSM-4660 > Desulfatiglandales > HGW-15 > JAIPEI01. The sequence continues at coordinate 6,077 of CAZQCK010000112.1, read as the reverse complement.
GGCGCTCAAGGTTTTTTCCTCTTCAAGAAACCCCCCTTCCCCTGTGTCGAGCACTCGAATCCACTGCTTCCCCCACTCCGGGCCGGGCAGGACAAAGGGAAGGGGTTCATGATAGGCGTTGCAGAGAAAGAGAAAGGAGTTGTCCGCAATATTCTCGCCGCGAAGGCTGGGCAGGCGTATGGCCCTGCCGTTCAGAAACACGGCAATTGACTTGGCAAACCCCTCACCCCAGCTCTCTTCGTCCATCTCCACACCGTCCGGCGCGAACCATCCAATATCGTCGACCCCGCTTCCGTGAATGGCCCTGCCTAGAAACCACCCCCGCCGCATGAAGACCGGGTGTTCGGTTCGAAACCCAATGAGATCCCGAGTGAACTCCAGCAGGGCTTCTTCCGCGTTCTCCCAGTCAAACCAGGAGATCTCGTTGTCCTGGCAATACCCGTTGTTGTTTCCTCCCTGG
>CAZQCK010000112.1:4002-5517 GCA_964591925.1 uncultured Desulfobacterales bacterium | reverse complement strand
CTTCTGGTGGTGCTTTCGTAGAGGTCGGAGCTGCCGGTGAACCGAAAAGCGAACTCGGCCAGTGTCTGGTCCTCACCGCGCCAGAAATCCCGGACACAGTCCCGGTACTTGCCGTTCCACTCCGACCACAGGGGCGGGAAATTGCCCACCTGGTAACCGCCTTCACCCACGTCCCAGGGCTCGGCGATGAGCTTCACCTGGCTGATCACGGGATCCTGCTGCACGATGTCGAAAAAGGCGGAGAGCTTGTCCACCTCGTGGAGCTCCCGCGCCAGGGTGGATGCGAGATCAAACCGGAACCCGTCCACGTGCATCTCCAACACCCAGTAACGGAGGGAATCCATGATGAGTTGAAGCACATGAGGGTGCCGCATGTTCAGGCTGTTTCCGGTCCCTGTATAGTCCATGTAGTAGCGGGGGTCGTCCTCCATCAGGCGGTAGTAGGCGGCGTTGTCGATTCCCTTGATAGAGAGCATCGGCCCGAGGTGGTTCCCCTCAGCCGTATGATTGTAAACTACATCCAGGATCACCTCCAGACCCGCTTCGTGCAGGTCCTTGACCATCTGCTTGAACTCCTGCACCTGATGGCCGGGCTGCCCCCTGCTCACATACCCGTTATGCGGGGCGAGATACCCGATGGAATTGTACCCCCAGTAATTGCGGAGTCCCCGCTCCACCAGGTGGGCGTCGTGAATGAACTGATGTACTGGAAGAAGCTCCACCGCGGTTACCCCCAGAGCAGCGAGGTAGTCGACGGCAACCGGGTGGGAGAGCCCGGCGTATGTGCCGCGAATCTCCGGAGGGATCTCCGGATGACGCGCTGTAAAACCCTTGACATGCACCTCGTAGATCACGGTTTCGTGCAGCGGCCTGCAGGGCGGTTGATCGTTCCCCCAGTCAAAATAGGGGCTGATCACCAAAGACTTGGGAACAAAAGGGGCGCTGTCCTCCTCGTTGACTGATCCCTCAGGGTCCTCGAAGCGATAGGGGAACACAGCCTCGTTCCAGTCCACCTCCCCTTCCACCGCCTTGGCATAGGGATCAAGCAGGAGCTTGGCCGGGTTGCACCTGTGGCCCTGCTCAGGCGCCCACGGGCCGTGCACCCTGTAGCCATAACGCTGCCCGGGCTCCACCTCCGGAAGATACCCGTGCCGGCAGAAACCGGTTACTTCAGGCAGTCTGACGCGGGTCTCCGCCCCGCTTTCGTCTATAAGGCACAGCTCCACCTTTTCCGCCACCTCGGAGAAAAGGGAAAAATTGGTCCCCATTCCATCGTATACGGCGCCCAACGGGTATGGTTTACCCGGCCACACGTTCATTCGCCTCAACCTCCTTTTCAAATCCAGTCGTCTTTTCAGAAACCCGCAAATGACCACCCGCAACACACAAGGACAATGTTGTATCTTATCATCTTTTACTGAAGGCCAAATGAGAAACCGGTTTCGCCACAACCTGAACCTTGGGGGAATCGACCGACAGAGCATTGCCCTGTTCACCGAGACCCGTCCCAAAACC
>CAZQCK010000112.1:0-3902 GCA_964591925.1 uncultured Desulfobacterales bacterium | reverse complement strand
TGGGGGAATCGACCGACAGAGCATTGCCCTGTTCACCGAGACCCGTCCCAAAACCGCAGGCCGCCCCTTTGGAGGACGCAAAACCATGCGGCCGTCTTCGAATTTCCATCCCCTTGCCACAGGGGTACCATGGGCGCCGATTACGCCCTAACCGGCTTCAACAGCCTGCATTCACAGGGCGCCCGATCAGGGCGTGCGGCCCGGCCTCGATCGTGGTACAGTGACCATACATCCGCCGTTGAGGAGGGCGGATGCCTCGAAAGCGGAGCCCGTCATGAGGATCGTCCTCGTCCACCCCGCCGGCTCCAACTGGGTGCCGGGAAAAAAAGACGTCACCCCTACGGCCAACCGCATGGCTCCTTTGGGAATCCTGTCCATGGCCGCCTGTCTCGAGCGCGAGGGCCACTACGTGCGCGTCCACGATGGGCTCGGGCCGGAGGCCCCCCGGCTCCTGGACGGCCACGCGAGCGCGATCCTGTCCCATGCCCCGGACCTGGTGGGTGTCTCGGCCACCACCTCTGGGTTTCCGGACGGTTACGAGCTGGCTTGCCGCATCAAGCGGGCCGCACCCGAGACCCGCGTGGCGTTCGGCGGGGTACACGTATCCTCCCTGGGGGAGAGGCTCCTGGGGGATTTCGAGGAAATCGACTACCTCTGTCTGGGAGAGGGCGAGAGGACCCTCTCCGAGCTGGCCGCCGGGAACGCCCCCTCCACCATCCACGGCCTGGTGTGGAAGGACGGGGGACAGCCAGTCACCAATCCCCCGCGAAGACCCATCCGCGACCTGGACGAGCTCCCCTTCCCCGCCTACGAAAAGCTGGCCGGCTTTCCTTCGGCGTACCATCTTCCCCTGTTCAGCTACATCGACCGCCCCGGCGCCACCATGGTCACCAGCCGGGGATGCGTCTACCGGTGCTCATACTGCGACCGATCCGTGTTCCGGCAGGGTTTCCGCTCCCACTCCGCCGACTACGTCTACGAGCACATGAGCTACCTCCGAACCCGCTTCGGCATCCGCCACATCAACTTCTACGACGACCTGTTCACCATGGACCGCCGACGAATCGCCCGGCTCTGCAGGCGCCTCGAGTCCAAGCCCCTGGGCCTGCGCTTCAACTGCGCCCTGCGTGTGGGGCACGCGGACGACGACCTCCTCCGCATGCTGAAACGGGCGGGTTGTCTCATGATCTCAGTGGGGATCGAAACGGGAGACCCGGACCTGATGGAAGTTCACAAGCCGGGGGTCCGAATGGAGGAGACCCGGGAGACGGTGCGCCGGATTCAGTCGGCCGGGATCCGGGTCAAGGGCCTCTTCATGATGGGTCTTCCGGGCGAGACCGAGGCCTCGATTCGAAGGACCAGCGACTTCGTGCTCTCCCTGGAGCTGGATGACATGAACATGAGCAAATTCACGCCGTTTCCCGGCGCGCCCGTCTGGTCCTCCATCCACGAGCAGGGCGACCTGGAAGAGAACTGGCGGAAGATGAACTGCCTGAACTTCGTGTTCCTCCCCAGGGGCATCGACTCCAGGGAGACCCTGGACAAGCTCTACAACCGCCACGTGAAACGTTTCTACACGAGCCCGGCCTGGCGAAAAAGGTTCCGCAGGCGGCTCTGGCAGCACCGCCACAGCCTGTGGCATGTGATCCGCAACCTCCCGGCCTTCCTGGCGGCCAAGCGGCAGTTCGAGCCTCGGTAGACAAGGCCCGTTCGCAGCCCTCTCCGCCGTCAGGATAAAAAGGTCGATCGCACCGTGTCCGTGACCCCGCCGCGGACCAAAACGGCTCCACCTCCATCACTGCGCGCGTCGGCGACGAAACCTACAGCGCTCAAACGGCCTTTGACGAAATCATAAAAACTGTCCTCATTTGTATGCAGAGACGCTGGTATGGGCCCAAAAGAAGCTGAACGAGCAGTACGCGGCGGGCAAATGGATCCGGAAAGACACAACGGCGGACGCGCTCGAGTGGGCTCGGGACCGGGCGGATCCGGCAGCTCCTCTGCGGGGATGAGGACTGAGCTTCAAAAGACCTTTATTCCTGTCCTACCCGAGTGAAGAGATCAGGCGGACGAGGACACGCTCCTGTGCAGGCCGAGCAGGGTCTTGAATCACCATGCTCTCGAGGGTCTTCCGGAATCCTTCCATATCCAGGCACTCCAGCAGGTGGCGGATGCGCCATTCCGATGGCATATGCCTTGCCCAGGGGCCTTCGAGAACGCGGCGGAGGAGCTTGATCCGATGCCGAATCGCCGAGGCTCGTATCTCTTCCACCGGGAGGTACAAAGGAAACGGCTTGGGCAGGCCCTTCAATAACAGGCAGAAGGCGTTTCCCCCCAGAGGCTTCCCACCGGCATGGTCCTGGATCAAGACCCCCAGCAAGGCGGACCAGAGGTCCCCCAGGAAATGGAAGAGCGCCACAGCCCCATCCTCCATGTAAACAACAGGTGCGGTATTCAACGGGAGGCCCAGGAAACGGGCGAAATCCCTTGCCAGGATTGCATGCATCAACGGTCCCCGGCCGGCCACCTCGAGATCGGCGCGTTCACCGGTGTCCGCCACCAGGGCCTTTGACCGGCCCAATGTCTTAGAGATTCTGAGTCTGCGCCCGCCCAAGAGCATGGGCCCGTCACTCGCTGCGTGCCGGGGAAGCGATCCGATCACCTGAAGGGTGTCCTGGTCCACCAGTTCCACCCCGCCGGCGCCGCTGTCGATATTGGTGTGTATGAGGCCCCGTTCAAAGGCCTCCTCCAGCTTTTCTCCCACGGTATATCTGCCGCGGCCCGCGGGAACCAGCCATGCCTGTGCCGCCAGATGATCCAGCAGTTCAGGCAAACCGGCCAACCACCCGGTCCGGTTCAACCAGCCGGGGAGCCGGGAAGCCAGGGCCTTGGCCGTGATCCACCTGCCGGGCGTCTGCATGAGCAATCCCAGGCACTGCTGGACCAAGACCGAGGGGCGGAAATGATAGGACCCGCCCAGCAGCCGGCCCTTCCCTGCGGCCTCGATCAGATGTTCGTACCGGAGACGCTGGGCCTCGTCCTTGACCATACAGCATACCCGGGTCGTCCGGGTACGCCTGTTTCCCCGGCCGATGCGCTGCAGCAGGGACGATACGTCCGGAGGAGGCTCGGCAAGCACGACCCGATCGATATCCCCGATATCGATGCCCACCTCCAGGGTGGTGGTGGCAAAGCACAGACCGTCTGTGCCGGTGAGCATCCTGCGCTCAACCGTCTCGCGCCTGGATCGAGAAAGGCTCCCGTGATGCAGGAAGACCGCGTCCCCGAACGGCGGTCGACCCTTGAACATTGAAAACAGGCGCTCCGCGTCGACCCTGCGCCGGACAAACACCAGCACTTTACGTACGCCGCCGCCCTTGGCGGTCATACGTTGAAGGGCCATGGCCAGTCCGGATCGGCCCCCTTGGATGAATTCAGCCGCAATGGGCCTATCCCCAGGGACCTGAATAATCCCGGCGTTCTCCCCGAGATATCGACCGGCGATCCCCTCGGGGTCATCCACCGTGGCCGAAGAGGCGATAAGCTGTATATCCTTGGAGATGGCACGCAACCTCGATACCAGGCAGGCGAGTTGATCCCCCCGCGGGGTGCCTGCCAGCATGTGCACGTCGTCGAGCACCAGGAACCGTGCGCTGAACAACAGGGATGGTGTGCGTGTGAGGATCGAATCCAGGGACTCGGGGGTTGTAACAACCATATGGGGTGGGTCTGCACCTGAAATCTCCCGCCGCTCGCCGGTACGACGACCCACGCGAAGCCCCATGGTTGCCAGAGGCGGGGTGATACGCCTTGCCAAGTCGTTCACCAGGGCCCTGGTGGGGCACACAATCCAGGCCGACAGGCCGCCCGGGCCGGGCCCGCCCAGGATGTTCTCGGCCATG
>CAZQCK010000111.1:0-10425 GCA_964591925.1 uncultured Desulfobacterales bacterium | reverse complement strand
TTTTTTTTCACCAGGGATATCCAGGGTCTTCTTGATTATATCCGGAAAGTGGGCAGCGTGCGCCAGGAATATGGTCCCGAGCCCTTCTTGATGGGCTGCGTAGCACATTGTGGTACCTATGGAGCCGATATCCAGGCATGAGTAAGGCTCATTAAGGGCCCCGCCGATGATGAAATAGACACAGGCCGGAGCTCCGAAAAAGTGATACATGTTGATATAGTGCCGGAAGCGGGCCTCTTTGTCCCCCCGCTCGATACCCATGGCTGTAAACAGCGACTTTCCCAATCCGAAATACCGCTCCTTGTACGGGGACGGGAACTCCCCCGGCATGGGGATATCAGGTCTGGGTCCCTCTCCCTTTCTTGCTTCCGCTTCAAATGCATCAGCCAATTGCACGGCTTTTTCGCCGTCTGCAACCACGACCTCCCAAGGTTGAGTATTGCCCCACGAGGGCGCCCATCGGGCCAGGTCCACCACCTTGGTTACGAGCTCCCTGGGAACCGGATCAGGTAAGAACGCGCGAATACTCCTCCTGTTTTGCACAACTTCAATCAAATCCATATCAGACCCTTTCTCCTATGTGTTCCTGCCGTTATTCCACCTTGACTCCTGCCGCCTTTTTCTGCTCTCGAAAAATGCTCTCTTGCTCGAGGTCCTCTATCCTTTCATCAAGCAGGAATTTCAAGGCCTTGAAAAACTCGATCCGTGACCGTGACAGGTATTCGGTGAACTTGGATTTCCTGCGTGAGCCCTGCTCGAGCTTTGAAAAAAACCTGCCCACCGGGCATACCATCTGTTCGTTCATGTTGTCACTCTTTGTTGCGTATAGCCTTATCGTAAACTCGAAGAGAGACGGGTCGAGAAATCAGTAAGGATTGCAAAGCAATACCTAAGGCGGGCCATCGCCCGCAACCCAACAAGGCGTCATAGGATAGGACTCACAGGTTCTGGAAAAACTCCAAAATATACTTGAAAGCTGTAACCATGATGATAAAAAACAGCATCCATTTGATCAGCCTGGATGGAACGAACTTCTGGCATCGAGCCCCTGCATACATCCCCGCCATTCCTCCGACACCGAACAAGAAGCCCAGCAACCAATCGGGCGCGATGGACATCTCCGGGTAGAATGGCGCGATGGCCTGGTAGAAGGCGACCCCTGCCAACGAGGTCACAAAGGTCCCCATCAAGGCTGCGCCGGCCACGGTGTAGACCGGCAACCCGAAGAAGGTGACAAAAAAAGGAGCGATGATGGCCCCTCCCCCAATGCCGTAAACGCCGCCCACGATTCCCACCAGGAGACTGAGTACCAGGATCCCCCAGAAAGGGACGTCAAAGGTCTCTTCGTTGAAGGCGTACCCGAGCCGCTTCCAATTGAAGTGGGTCACTCGAATCCGGGGCAGGGCGGTGTCGCCGGTTGCTTCCGTGCCTCTGCTGCGAAGCGCCCCCTGTTGGAACCTGCTTTCCCCGGGGGACGGGTCGGCGCTGCGCTGCCGGCTTCTCAGCAGGTCCCGAACCAGCCTGAACCCGATGTAGAGCAGGACCATCGCGGCAAAGAGCTTGAAGTTCTTCGCGTCCGGCAGGTAGGCCACCCGGACGACGGCTCCGATCAACACCCCTGGCAGGGTGCCGGCGACCACCACCCAGGTCAGCGGCCATACCATGCGGCCCTCCTTGTAGTATTGATACACCCCGGATGGGATGGCCACGATGTTGAACAGTTGATTGGTCGCGCTCACCGAAGGGGCGGTATATCCGAGAAAGGACATCTGAAAGGGCAGCAGGAGGAAGGCGCCCGATACGCCGCCCATGGATGTGAAGAACGAGATTCCGAAGGCGACCAAGGGGGGCACCCAGACCTGCACCTCGACACCGGCGGTTTCAAAAAACATGCGTTCTCCTTTCCCTCCATATTGATAGATTCAGTGAAGGGATTTTGGGAATGACGGCTGTCGCGTCAGGACCGAAAAATGGCTGCTGATCTATTAGAGAATCCATCGGCGCTTGATGTTCCAGAGACTCGCCGCGAAAAGTGCGACGCAAAAAGCGCCAAGCAGGGAGACGTCCAGAAGCAAGGGCATGCTGTGCAGGCCCTGGACGGCGCCGTGCAGGATATCGGCCCCATACGTCAAAGGGAGCATGTAGGAAAGAGGTTTTAGAAGCAGGGGAAGGTCTTCGACAGGGAAAAACAGGCCGCACAGGAAGATCATTGGGAATCGGAAGAAGTTCGAGAAGGTTTGGGCTTCGAACACTTCACTGACGGCCACGGCGATAAACAGACCCAGGAAGGTGGAGGCGATGGAAATCAGAAACACGGCTGCCATGAACCATCCCCATGCAAATTGAGATAACTCTAAGAAAATGGAGGCCACGAGGACCGGCACGAAGGCATTGACGATGCCGAACAGGATCGCCCCGCTGGTTTTGGCCAGCATCAGCACCTCGAGGGGAAGAGGGGCGAGCAACAGCCGCTCGAATGAGCGGTTTTTCTTTTCGAACGTCACGGTCACCGCCAGGAGCGAGGTGGTCCCGAACAGGACGGACAATGCGACCACACCCGGAAGCACCGACGAAAGGCTTTCCAGTCCGCTGCCGGACTTGATGAAAAACATGCCCGTCCAGGCCAGGGGGAAGATCAGGCCCCAGCTGACATTGGGCGGCTTCAAATAATACGTTCGCATGTCCTTGGCCAGGATGCTCCAGAATGCGATGCCGAGCTTCATGAACCGACCCCTTTCTTCTCCTTTTCCCTGTGCATGGCATCCGCCTCGATGCCGGTGATGCTGACGAAGACGTCCTCCAGGGACGGTCGCATTCGACGCGCCTCGGAAACCTCGGCCCCATGGTCCTCGAGGAAACGCACCAGAGGACCCACGCGAACGGGGCTCCCGGATTCCACTCGAAGGAAGCCGTCTCCCGATACGGAAAAGGTGAGCTCCGGGAACGCCTCGGCGAGCCTGTCGGAAACGCCGTCCGGCATGCCGGTGCAGGCGAACCGCACGACATGCTTCTCTCTCATCGGCTGGACCAGCTGCTCCACGGTGTCGATTCGAACGATGCGGCCGGACACGATGAACGCGATGCGGTCGCAGAGCCGCTCCGCTTCCTCGATGTAGTGGGTGGTCAGGAACACGGTGGTCCCGGACTGGTGCAGATCGGCTACGAGCCGGCGCAGCTGCCGGGCGCTGGCCACATCGATGCCCGTGGTGGGCTCGTCCAGGAACAGGATGGGCGGGCGGTGGATGATCCCGGCGGCGATGGTGAGCTTGCGCTTCATGCCCTTGGAGTAGCCGGCGAACTTGCGCTCCGCCGCCGGCGTGAGGTCGAAGGCGTCCAGAAGCTCCCTTGCCCTGGCTTGCCTATCGGCTTTCCCCATGCCGTAGAGAGCGCCGCAGAAACAGAGGTTCTCGAGGCCGGTGAGCTCCGGATACAGGTTGCTCTCGTCCGGAACCACGCCCACCAGGTGCTGGGCGGCCCGGGGACGGTCCGTGCAGTCGATGCCGCTGATGCGGATCGATCCCGAGTCCGGGCGGGCCAGCCCGGTGATCATGTTGATGGTGGTCGTCTTGCCTGCCCCGTTGGGTCCGAGAAAGCCGAACATCTCACCGGAGCCTACGGCAAAGTCTACCCGTGCAACGGCCTGCACGTCGCCGAACCGTTTGGTCAGCCCTTGTACGGCGATGGCTGCTGTCTGGTCATCGTTCATTCGATCTCCCGTTTGACAGGTAGACACCGGGTTTCGAGCTTTTCTCACCCGTCAGGATTCAAAGGTGAAACTATGGAAAGACATGGATATTTGTCATGGAACGCTGTCCCTGATGGACCAGCAAATGGGCTCACAGGCTTCGGAACTCGTGGCGAGATCGCTGAGGTTCTGAGCAACCTGAGCGAGGGCCTCTTTGTTCACCACGTAGTGGGTCCAGTACCCCCGCTTCTCCCCCCTGACCAGCCCGGCCTTCCGCAACACCTTCAGGTGTTGGGAGACAGCGGGCTTGGAGATCCCGAGGCGGGCCGCCAGCGCGCCGACGCACAGATCGCCATTCATGAGCGTGATCAGGATCTTCATGCGGTTCTCATCCGCCAATGCCTTGAACGACCGGATCAAATCCATTGCCGCACTCCAATAAGTATAGACTTATATGATTCGCCTTTTTACGAAATGATTTCGTTTTTGTCAAGCAAAGTTTAGGCCGCGGTCGTTATCGACAACTTTGTTGATTATGTCTTTATGGTTCGAATAAGTTATGACGGCCACTTGTTCTTTAACTGCATTCACAGCATTATTGATGATTTTTGAATACGGTATGATGCTTGTATAATGGTTGAAACGGGTATTGCTGTTTAAAGTAACCATTATTTTCAAATGGTTGCCTGAAAGATTGAGCCGGCGATAGCGGGCGCTATCATCTTTTTGAAAGATCACCGCAATATTCCCCTTCAACGGAGCCACGCTTTTCCTCACCACTGAGAATCCCGCTTTTTCACCCATGGCGGTCAGGTTTTCCGGGTTGAAAGTGTAAATGTGCGCCTTGTGGTATCGGTTCTTGGGATCTTGACGGATGTCTTCGGCGTTGGGCACCTCGACCACGAGTTTACCCTCCGGTTTGAGCATCGACCGGATATGTTTCAGCTCCGATAACGGGTCGGTCATATGCTCGAGAACATGATGCAAGGTGATCATGTCGTACACTGCTTGGTCTTGAAGGTCTGATGCGAATCCGGTTGCGAGGGGGGTCCCAAGAACTTCCCGGCCATACCGGGAGTGGTTTTCATCCGGTTCGATGCCTTGCGCATCGTGTCCGAGCCTCCGCAGGCAATAAACGAACACCCCGTTGCCCGCCCCTATGTCCAGCAGGCGGGTCCCTTTTTCTATCAGGTCCCCAAAAAACCGGTATCTTTTTAACGCCTCCCTGGCGTGCCGGTGAACATGCTTTTTCTTGGGAATGGTTATTCCCTTGTACTCCCTGCGATAGCCTTTCGAATAATAATCCTTGATGGAGTCATCGTCCTGCCGCGGATCAGACCAGATCAAACCGCACTTCTTGCAAATCACGGTTCTGAGATACGCGCCCTTTCGATCTTTCAGGGAAAGCACGCCCACGGATGCAGCGCCGCAAAGATTGCAGGGAATGGAACACTGCAAGCCGCCGGTTCGTGTTCGGTTCGGCTTCGATGCGTTTCCGGATTTCTCCTCGATCCTCTTCACCCTCCGCCCCCCATGTCCCGTACCGCGTCATTCGCTCATTGGCATTCGCGGATTTTGTAGAATTGAATCTCCGGCCATTTCTCGGCCGTGTAGTTTAGATGCCATTCGCTTTCAGCCAGGTAGGTCAGATTGTCTTCCGCATCCCGCGCCAGGTTGGCGTGGTTCTCCTTTTCGAAAGCGGCCAGCGTCTTTTTGTCGTCACAGCCGATCCAGCGGGCGGTGGTGAAATCCACCGACTCATAGACGGCGTCGACCCCATATTCGGCCTTGAGCCGCGCCATGGTCACCTCGAACTGCAACACCCCCACTGCGCCCAGGATCAGGGCGTTTCCCATCACCGGGCGGAACAGCTGGATCGCGCCCTCCTCGACCAGCTGCCGCACCCCTTTCTGAAGCTGCTTCATCCTGAGCGGGGATTTGAGCCGCACCCTTCGGAAATGCTCGGGGGCGAAATTCGGTATGCCGGTGAAACTGAGCGGCTCCTTTTCCGAAAAGGTATCGCCGATCCGGATGGTGCCGTGGTTATGGATGCCGATGATGTCGCCGGGCCAGGCTTCTTCGACAAAGGCGCGGTCCTGAGCCATAAAGATGATCGGATTGGCGATCTGGATATCCTTGCCGATACGGTGGTGCCGTACCCGCATGCTGCGCTGGAAGCGGCCCGAACATACGCGCAGAAAGGCGATCCGGTCCCGATGCGCCGGGTCCATGTTGGCCTGGATTTTGAAGACGAATCCGGAAAAATCCTCTTCCTCGGGCAGGACCATGCGGGTGTCCGTCGGCCGTGGCAGCGGTGCAGGAGCGATCTCCACAAAGGTGTCGAGCAACTCACGGACGCCGAAGTTGTTGATGGCGCTGCCGAAAAAGACAGGGGTCTGGCTGCCTTTGAGAAATTCTCGAAGATCGAACGGGTTGGCCGCGCCTTCGAGCAGGGCGATGTCCTCGCGGAGTTCCTCGGCCTGGCTTCCCAACAGTTCGTCCAGCAGGGAATCGGCGAGGTCCCTGATGGTGACCATCTCACCGGTCACGCGATCCTGGCCGGGCGCAAACAATGCCAGTTCTTTTCGATGGAGGTTGTAGGCGCCCTTGAAACGCTTGCCCATGCCGATGGGCCAGGTGAGCGGGGCGCATTCGATCTGGAGGGTCTCCTCGATATCGCCCAGGATGTCCAGCGGCGGCATGCCCTCCCGGTCGAGCTTGTTGACGAAGGTCAGGATCGGCGTGTTGCGCATTCGGCAAACTTCCATCAGCTTTCGGGTTTGGGTCTCCACGCCCTTGACGCTGTCGATGACCATGACCGCGCTGTCCACGGCGGTCAGCACCCGGTAGGTATCTTCGGAAAAATCCTGATGGCCGGGTGTGTCCAGGAGGTTGATTTCAAAATCGCGGTAGTTGAATTTCATTACCGAACTGGTGACCGAAATGCCGCGCTCCTGCTCGATAGCCATCCAGTCGCTGGTTGCATGCCGCGCCGCCTTGCGGGCCTTTACCGAGCCCGCCATCTGGATGGCGCCGCCAAAGAGCAGCAGTTTTTCGGTCAACGTGGTCTTGCCGGCGTCCGGATGGCTGATGATGCCGAACGTGCGCCGGCGGTCGACTGCCGGTTTGGGAGCCTTGTTCATGGCAATGGCTTTCATAATCGTCTCGTTAATGATTCCGCTTCAGGTTCAAACGCATTTCGCATGCCGCGCATCCTCTTGGCCGGCAGGTCCGGTCCGGGTCGTTTTCCCGGTCGGCCGATAGCACAGTGGCGATCCGGCTCTCTTTGCTTTCCATTCAACAAGCGGGGCGGCTCGAAAAAGAACGCCGGCCGGAGAGGCGACCGGATGCCTTTCAATCCTCCTGATTCAAGAACATGCGTTGTGTGAAAAAAAGGTTTTGAAATCGAACCGGGGGCTTACGAATGGAACACCGCCGCTTTTTTCTCGGATAAGGTGAGCATCCTCAGGGCGGAGTCAGGCGGAAAGGCGTGTTATTGGGTGCGATTTTTCGCAAGGCTGCACTGGCTGACGCACGGAAGCCGAGATTTTTCAATATTATCTCAATAGTTTTACAATCAACAGAAATCATAACCATTAATAATCTCACAAATTATACCTGGGTGTCAAGCCTAATAAAATATTGACGCATAACAGCCGTGGAAATGGGTTTAGTGTTCTTGGACAATGTAACGGCGGCGGAATTTTTCCGTTATCGACCACAGGTCCGGCGTCAGGCACGATTGGACTTTTTCCACAACGTCTTGACCAATGCGTCCGTAATACGCTTCCGCAATGGCACCCGTGATGCAGGCGAGTGTGTCGCTGTCGCCCCCCAGGGAAACGGCATTTCGGACGGCATCTTCATAATCGCCGGCGTCCAGAAAGGCGATGACCGCCTCGGGCACCGTGCCCTTACAGGATACATCGAAACCGTAGGATGGTCGAATACGATCCACTGTGCGGTCGAGGTCGTAACCGAAACGTCCGGCGATCTCTTCTTTGAGCAATCCCTTGTCCCGTGTCGTCCGAGCCAGGAAAACGGCTAAGGCGGCGGCTTGCGCGCCCTTGATCCCTTCAGGGTGATTGTGGGAGATTTCTGCCGTGCGCTCCGCCTCGCGCAGGACGTCGTCCACGGCGTCAAAGGCCCATCCCACGGGGCTGACCCGCATGGCCGACCCGTTGCCCCAGCTGTTGTATGGCTGGGGGTCGCTGGAGTGGAGCCACCCGATGAAGCTTCCCCCGTATCCGGCGTTTGGATGGCGGCGGCCGATTTCCCAGACCCATCGGCGGTAATCGCCATCCATCAAAATCGCCTGAGCCACCGCGATGGTGAGCACGGAATCATCTGTGAAACGACACCGGGGATGAAAAAGGGGAAAATCCTTGGTCTTGATGGGACGGGCTTCGTATACCGAGCCGATAACATCGCCGGCGATGGCGCCGATCATAATGTCACCTCCAATCCTTGTGTTTCACCGGTCATCCTCCGTCCGCAGCCCGGGCGCATGCAATGCAGGTCAGGACACTCGGGTCCACCTGCAGCCGCCCTTCGGCGATCTCTTCCTCGCAATTTATGCAATAGCCGTAGTCGCCGGATGCCATGCGTTTGAGCGCCGTCCGGATGCGCTGCCCCTCCATTGCAGTAAGGCGCGCGGCCGCCTGGGTCATGGCCTGCTGCTGCATGGCGTCCATGCGGGAGAGGCGCCCTACGCGCGACTGGTCCAACTCCAGGGGGTGGGCCCCCTTTCGGCCGTGGGTGAGTTCCTTCAGTCGCTGCTCGAGTCGTTTTCTGAAATTCTCGAGGTCGATATCTTCACGCATGACAGGCTTCCTTGTGCATGATTTCTGGGTCATAAGGCTTCTGCATCAACGCAACATCCTTGAGCGGGATTTCGCAGCGCCAGTGGAAGCGGCGGGCAATGTGGCGCAACGTGGTCTCACACCACATAAGTCGGGTCTCGTTGATAATGCCGGGCCGCAAAACGGTTGTCATCCGTTTTGAAAACAGGTCGCAAGCGCCGGCCATCCGCCTGGGAGCAACACGCGGTACAGCCGAGCAAACTCCTCGGCCGGCCGGTGGAAGTGTTCGATGACCTCCGTACAGACAATGAAATCGTAGATATCTTGAGAGGATACACGGGCAGAGGGTTGTGTGTCAATATGAAGGGACAGGCCTTGGGCCGGGAAGGCGCGCCTCGCTTCTCGGATCAGTGTTCCGCCCGGTTTGAACAATGATCCATGAGAAAAGCAGCGCTTGAGCTATCATGGGTTTAAAGAAGTGCTTGACAGCCGAGCCTTCGGGCACTATATTCCAAGGCATGAATTCATAAGGGGCGGCCATGAAGAGTTTCATTCGCGTGATGAAGGCACTGTCGGGACCCAGCCGGGTCAAGATCGTAAAGATGCTGCAGAGGAAATCCATGTGCGTTTGCGAGCTCCAGGAGGTGCTCGGCATTGCCCAGTCCAGCGTGTCCAAGCACCTCAAGATTCTCGAGGATGCGGGCATTGTCGATCACCGAAAGGACGGGCTCTGGGTCAACTATTCCCTCACGAACGGCGGAGCGTCGCCTTACGTTTCCACACTCATGGGCAACCTTCGACATTGGCTGGAAGACGATCCCGAGGTCAGAGAGCTCGTGGAGCGGCTTCCCCATATTCGAAGAGAGGAGATCTGCTGCAAGCGGGTCGCCTGATTTTTTTGATCCTTTAAAATCACCGAATGGCGATATCTGAATATCTGGAGTTTATCACCCATGAAAGAACGAACCAAGCTGCTGCTTATCATCCTGACGTTCATCGCGGCCTACTACGTCCCCTGGGCGAGTGAGACTATTCGGCAGTCCGGCCTCGAGGCCTTTCTGATGCTCCAGGAGTACGCCCGGGAGCACGTGCTGACCTGTCTGATCCCGGCCTTTTTCATTGCCGGGGCCATTGCGGTGTTCGTGTCCCAGGCCTCAGTGCTCAAGTACTTCGGGGCCCAGGCGCGAAAGATCCTGTCCTACTCCGTGGCCTCGGTCTCCGGCACCGTGCTGGCGGTCTGCTCCTGCACCGTGCTGCCGCTCTTCGCGGGCATCTACACCCGGGGGGCGGGGATCGGCCCGGCCACGGCCTTTCTCTACTCCGGTCCGGCCATCAATGTTCTGGCCGTGGTGTTGACGGCCAGGATTCTCGGATGGCAGCTGGGGCTTGCCCGCGCGATCGGCGCGGTAATCTTTGCTATCGTCACCGGCCTCCTGATGGCCTTCATCTTCAGAAAAGAGGATGCGGAGCGTACCGCCGGAGCCGTTTACCTGCCGGAGGAAGAAGAAAAGGGCCGCACGCTCACGCAAGAGGCGCTGTTCATGCTGGCGCTGGTCCTGATCCTTATTTTCGCAGCGTTTGCAAGCCCCGCTCAAGGGTCCACCGGGATCTGGCCGGCGATTTTTGCGGCCAAGTGGTACATCACGGCCGGCCTCCTCGTTGTCCTGGGCTTCATGCTCAAGAGGTGGTTCATCAAGGAGGAACGGGTGGAATGGGTCCAATCCACGTGGGGCTTCATGAAGCAGATCTTTCCCCTGCTGGGAGCCGGTGTGCTGGTGGCCGGGTTCATGCTGGGCCGTCCCGGCCACCCCGCGCTGATCCCGGAGCACTACATCCAGTCCCTGGTGGGCGGAAACTCCCTCTGGGCGAACCTTTTCGCCTCCATGGCCGGAGCCCTGATGTACTTTGCCACCCTGACCGAGGTCCCCATTCTTCAGG
>CAZQCK010000110.1:0-10567 GCA_964591925.1 uncultured Desulfobacterales bacterium | reverse complement strand
GAAGCGCATTCATGCAAAAAGTGGTGCTCAAACCGGCCTTTTTTAATGACAAGTCATTGATATGTTAGGTATTTTTTCGATAGACTGCAATTTGAAACGCTCAATTCAGGGGAAAGGAGAATGCAATGCGTCCGATCGAGATCGCCAAGGATATCTACTGGGTCGGTGCGGTGGACTGGAACAATCGGGACTTTCACGGGTATTCGATTTATCAAGGAACCACCTACAACGCCTTCCTGATTCTGGACGACAAGGTCACCCTGATCGATACGGTCAAGGCCCCCTTTGCCGACGAGATGATCCACAAGATCAGCAGTATCGTGGACCCCAAGAAGATCGACATCATGGTGAGCAACCATACGGAAATGGACCATTCCGGGAGTCTCCCCCGCATCATGCACCTCATAGGCGAAGACAAACCGCTGTACTGCTCCAAGATGGGGCACAAGAATCTTGCCCTGCACTTCCCTCAGTCATGGAATTACCAGCCGGTGGAAAACCTCCAGGAGGTCTCCATAGGCAGGCGCACTCTGACCTTTATGGAGACGCGCATGCTTCACTGGCCGGACAGCATGTTCACCTACTGCAAGGAGGACAAGATCCTCTTCTCCAGTGACGCCTTCGGCCAGCACTACGCCGGGCCGGAGCGTTTTGACGACGAAATCGGCGAGGCGATCATGCCCCATGCCAAAAAGTATTTTGCCAACATCCTCATGCTCTATGCTCCCCTCATTCTCAAACTGGTGGACAAGGTGACGGAGATGGGGCTCGAGCTCGACATGGTTTGTCCGGATCACGGTGTCATCTGGCGTAAGGACCCGTCCAGGATCATAGAGGCCTATGTGGCTTGGAGCCGCATGGAACCCAAGCGAAAGGCCGTGATCGTCTATGACACCATGTGGCACAGCACCCAGCTCATGGCCGAGTCCATTGCGGACGAGCTGGCGGCAGAGGGTGTGGAGGCCAAGCCCATGCACCTTCGAGCCTGTCACCGGAGCGACGTGATGACCGAGGTGCTCGACGCAGGTGCGGTCATCGTGGGATCTCCAACCCTGAACAACGGCATATTTCCCACGGTCAGCGATTTTCTGACATACATGAAGGGGCTGAAGCCCAAGAACAAGGTGGCCGCCGCCTTCGGTTCCTACGGGTGGAGCGGAGAGGCGGTCAAGATCCTGACCGGTGAGCTGGAGGCCATGAAGTTCGATCTGAAGGCCGAGGGGGTCAGAAGCCGGTATGTGCCCGGCGAAGACGATTTGAAAGCGTGCCGTGATCTTGCCAAGACGATCGCCGGGGCCCTTCCGTCGTGATTCGAATCCCGGTTTTTCCAAAGCCGCAGGGCATGTAAAGGTCGCAGATACATAACAGCGCGAGGCCGGCCCTTCTCTGCTCGAGGGCGCTTGTGCATCCGTTCACTGTGGGTCGTCCTTGAAGGCTTCGTTTGACACATGCTGGAATCCTGTTTTCCTTTGCCGGACTCGACAAGAATGGGTCAGCAGGGGAGGGCGTGTCCCGTGGTGCGCGCTTTTTTTCACCCTTCTGGTTCTTGCCTCAGGATGCGTTTCGCAGGAGCGCTACAACTATCGCAGCATTCGGGCGGAGTACGGCCGTGCCGCGGAGGCGGACGTCCATGCGAAGGACGACGGAAACGAGCCTCCGGCGACGGCCCGGCCGGATCCCTCGACGCCTTTGAGTCTCGAAGCGGCCGTTGGTGTTGCACTCGAGAACAGTCCGGACCTATCAGCGGCCATCGCGCGCATCCGCCAATCCGAGGCCATGGTCGACCGCGCCCTGGCCTCATTTTGGCCCGCCCTTTCCGTGTACTCCGAGTACACCGAGGGAGAGGCCCCTTCCGCCTATCTCTTCAAGACCATAGATCAGCGCAACCTCCCCCCCCGCATTAACTTCAACGATCCAGGGCCGTTCGAAAATCTGGAGATCGGTCTTCGAGCGCGCATGAACCTCTTTCGCGGGGGAAGGGATTACCTGAGAAAACGCATGGCCGAAACCGGCCGGAGCATGCGGGAGCTGGACCGGCTGAGCATTGAAAACGGGCTGGTGAGCTCGGTGATTCACAGCTACTTCAACACCCTGGCGGCAAGGGACTATATCCGCATCGCCCGCGAGTCCGTGGGCAACGTGGAGTCCCAGCTTCGCATCATGAGGGTCCGGTTTCGAGCCGGAGGGGTGCTCAAATCCGACATGCTCTCTCTGGAGGTCCGTTTGGCCCAGGCCAGGGAGGAGTTGATTCGAGCCAAAAACGCCCACAACCTGGCCGCCTCTTCCCTGGCCAATGTCATGGGGCTTGATCCGGATACGGAGTTGCGCCTCGAGGAGGGCGGCCGGATGGACCTGGACTTGCCGGACGGTTACCATGAGGGACTCCCCCTGGCCATGGCCCGCAGGCCGGAGCTCGAGAAGGCCCGCCTCGCGGTGATTCGTTCCCGCATGGGAATCGATGAGGCCCGGGGAGAATACCTGCCCCGGTTGGACGCCCAGGCCCACTACTACGCCGATGACGAGGGCACGCAGTTCGAGAGCGATCGGGCCAACTGGACCGCCGGTGCCGTTCTCGAGTGGGATCTGTTTACGGGTCGGAGCACGGGTGCGGCGGTGCGCAACGCCGAGAGCGTACTCGAGGAGATGCTGGCTGCGGACCGAAAGGCTGCATTGTCGGTAAAACTGGATCTTCGTTCCGCGTATCTGACCCTGGAGGAGGCCGAGGCCCGCATCGAGGTGACCCGGGCGAGCGTGGCTCAGGCCGAGGAATCGCTGAGGCTCGTCAAGAAGCAATATGAGGGAGGATCAGCCACAGTGACCCGCTATCTGGATGCCGAACTGGATCGAAGCCGGACGGAGATTCGGGCGATCACCGCTCACTACGACCGCGAAAAGGCCCGCGCCGACGTGGGCCGTGCGCTGGGGCTGTGGGCCGGGTTTCGAGTGGAAGGGGGCGAAAAATGAGCCCTGCGGTGGGCCGTCCAAAACCCCTGATCCTCAGGATTCTTCCCCCTTTGGCCGGCGCGGCCTTTCTGCTCCTGCTCATGGTGTACATGTCCGGCGTGTTGACCCCTAACAGGGTCGGCCCCCAGACCCCGGTGCCGGATCCTCCCGGCACCACAATCCCGAAGAGGACCGGCCGGGCCCTTGTGGAAACCGTGACCGAGATGGATCGGGCTGTGGGCACGGTGCGCCCGCAGACAGAGACCCGAATAGAGGCACAGGTGACCGCGCGGGTCCTGGAGGTCAAGGTGCGACCCGGAGACGACGTCGCCAAGGGTGACCTCCTTATCGTGCTGGATGGAAGCCGGCTTCAGACCAGGGTGGAGCAGGCCCGGCAGGCGGTTCTGTCGGCGCAGGCCCGACGGCGTCAGGCCGCCCAGGCCGTGCACTCGGCCCAGGCCGTGCTCACCCAGGCTGAAGCGGCCTATGAGCGAACCAAGATCTACTTCGAGGGAGAGGCGGCCACGAAGCAGGACATGGAACAGGCCCGGTCCGCTTTTCTTCAGGCAGAGGCCGGGGTGGAGCGCGCCAGGCAGAGCCTTCAGGAGGTCGAATCCGGTGTCCGGCAGGCACAAAAGATGGTGGAGGAGTCCCGGATCGCTTTGGGCTATACGCAGATCCTGACGACGGAGTCCGGTCAGGTGGCCGAACGCATGGCCGAACCGGGTGATATGGCCTGGCCCGGAAAGACCCTGCTGCTTCTCCAGACCCGAGGCGCACTTCGAATGGAGTCCCTGGTCCGGGAGGGACTCATTCACCGGATTCAGAAGGGAAGCCGGCTGAATGTCTCTGTGGACGTGCTGGACCGGACGTTCGAGGGCACGGTGGATGAAGTGGTCCCTTTCGCCGATCCCGTGACCCGGACCTTTCTCGTCAAGATAAACCTTCCTCGGACCGAGGGACTGTACCCCGGCATGTTCGGCCGGCTTCTGGTTCCTGTGGGGGATCACGAGATCGTCACGGCGCCTCGCGAGGCGATCGTTAGCGTGGGGCAGCTGGAGATGGTGACCGTCCGCACCGGTGACCGGTGGGAGCGGATCTTCGTCAAGACCGGTCGGTCCGTGGGGGATCGTGTCGAGGTCCTGGCCGGGCTGGACGGGGGGGAGACCCTGGCCCTCCATGGGAGGGCTCGATGACGGAAACGGAACAGGCGCCCAGGGGCCTGATCTCCCGGATTGTCAGGCCGTTCCTCACCTCAAAGCTTTCCATCCTTTTGATCCTCACTTCTCTGGCCCTGGGTGCCGCGGCCATTCTGATCACACCGCGGGAGGAGGAGCCGCAGATAATCGTGCCGCTTGCGGATATCTTCGTCCAGGCCCCGGGCGCCGGCGCCGAGGAGGTGGAAAAGCTCGTCTCCACACCTCTGGAGCGGCTTTTGTGGCAGATCGACGGAGTGGAGTATGTCTACTCCACCTCCTACCGCGACCATGCCGTGGTCACGGTTCGCTTTTACGTGGGAGAGGACCGGGAGCGCTCCCTGGTCAAGCTCCACAACAAGATCTCCATGAACATCGACGAGGCCCCGCCGCTCGTCAAGGGTTGGGTCATCAAGCCCGTGGAGATCGACGACGTGCCCATAGTCAATCTCACCCTGTACTCGGACCGCTACTCGGATCACGAGCTTCGCCGCATCGGGGAGGAGGTTCTCTCCCGGCTCTCCGAGGTGAAGGACACCTCCCGGACTACAATTGTCGGGGGGCGAAAGCGTGAGATCCGGGTGGAGCTGCTGCCGGAGCGCATGTCGGGCCGCAGGGTGGGTCCGCTCCAGGTGTTTCAGGCCCTGAAGGCCACAGACGCCTCGGTGAGTGCCGGAAGCTTTTCGAGCGGCAACCGTAGCGTGGCGGTCACCAGCGACTCCTTCGTGGCCTCGGCCGATGAGGTTCGCCGCCTCGTGGTGGGTGTCTACCAGGACCGCCCCGTATATCTGGAGGATGTGGCCAGGGTTCTGGACGGGCCCGAGGAAGCGGAGCACTTCACGCGGATCGGATTTTCCCGCAGGCACCAGGAGGCCATGGACCTGCAGGACGGCACGGGTTCCCGCCCGGCCGTGACCCTGGCGCTAGCCAAGAAGAAGGGCACGAACGCGGTATGGGTCGCGCGGGACATCCTGGATCGACTGGAGACCCTGAAGGGGAACGTCATTCCGGACGGCGTGCATGTGGAGGTGACCCGGAACTATGGTCGCACGGCCCAGGACAAGGTGAACGACCTTCTCACCTCCCTGGCCTTTGCCATTCTGACGGTGGTGGGCCTGCTCGCCCTGACCCTGGGCAGACGCGAAGCCCTGGTGGTGGCGCTGGCGGTTCCCATCAGCTTTTCCCTGGCCCTGTTCATGAACCACCTCTTCGGGTACACCATCAACCGGGTGACGCTTTTTGCACTCATCCTTTCCCTGGGACTGGTGGTGGATGATCCCATTACGAACGTGGACAACATACAGCGCCATATCCTGTCCCGAAAACGACGCCCTATTCTGGCGACCCTGTTTGCCGTGGAGGAGGTCCTGCCGCCGGTGATACTGTCCACCATGGCCATCATCGTGTCCTTTGTCCCCCTGTTTTTCATCACCGGAATGATGGGCCCCTACATGGCGCCCATGGCCGCCAACGTGCCCCTCACCGTTATTTTTTCCACCCTTTGTGCCGTCACCATCGTGCCCTGGCTCACATACCAACTGCTCAAGCGCAAGGGCCGCGGAGGGGATTTGAGTGAAGAACAGGGCAAAGACGTGATCCCTGGATGGATTCGAAGCGCCTATCGAGGGGTGGTTGCGCCGTTTCTCGATCACAGAGCCTTGCGGTGGGGGCTCACAGGGCTTATTCTCCTTCTTATGGGCTTTTCCATCTCTCTGGTCCTGTTTCGTCACGTGCCCCTGAAGATGCTGCCGTTCGACAATAAGAACGAGTTTCAGATCGTGCTGGATATGCCCGAGGGCACGCCTCTGGAGGCCACGGACCGAATGGTGCGGGACTTCGAGGACTTTCTTCGGGGCGTGCCCGAGGTGACCGACTTTGTTTCCTACGTGGGTACCGCCTCCCCCATGGATTTCAACGGCATGGTCCGGCATTACTATCTGCGCCGGAGCGGGCACCTGGCGGACATTCGAGTGAACCTGTTGTCCAAACAGCGGCGCGTGCAGCAGAGCCACGAGATCGTCCTGCGGCTCCGCAAGGCCCTGCAGGACATCGCGCGCGACCACGGTGTGGCCATGAAGCTCGTGGAGGTCCCTCCCGGCCCGCCCGTGATAGCCACGCTGGTGGCGGAAATCTACGGCACACCGGACCGGTCCCACGAGGCCCTGGTGCAGGAGGCCGGGCACGTCAGGCGGATCATGGGCGATGAGCCCTTTGTGGTGGACGTCGACGACTCCACCGAGGCGGTACGGGACCGCCTCGATTTTGTCCTGGACAAGGAAAAGGCGGCGCTCCACGGAGTCTCCACGGAGGAGATTGCCAGATCCCTTAGAATGGCCCTGGCGGGTGCCTCCCCGGCCACCGTGCACCTGCCGGACGAGCGCCAACCCTTGAGCATACATATTGTGCTTCCACGGGAGATCCGCTCCGGTGTAAACGGCCTGCACCGGATTCCCATTCGAACCGCCTCCGGCAGCATGGTCCCCCTGGCCGAGCTCGGGCGATTCGTGGAGGTACCCGTGGATCAGCCCATATACCACAAGAATCTCGAGCGGGTGGTCTATGTGTTCGGTGAGATGGCGGGTCGGGCCCCGGCCGAGGCCGTTATCGACATGCAGGGCCGCCTGAGGGAGGACCCGCCCCCCCAGGGTGTTCACATCGACTGGGCCGGGGAGGGGGAGTGGAAGATCACCCTGAGGGTGTTTCGGGATCTGGCCGTGGCCAATGTGGCGGCCCTCCTGGGGATTTATCTCCTGCTGGTTATTCAGCTCAACTCCTTCGGCATGCCGCTGCTCATCATGACGGCGGTCCCCCTGACCTTTATCGGCATCATGCCCGGGTTCTGGCTGTTCAATCTGCTTTTCACCGATCCTGTGGGGGGCTTTCAAACGCCTGTCTTTTTCACGGCCACCAGTATGATCGGCATGATCGCCCTGGGAGGCATCGTCATTCGAAACTCCCTCGTGCTCATGGAGTTTATTCAGGGGGAGCTTCGCGAGGGAAGGCCGCTCAAGGAGGCCATTCTGGAGAGTGGGGCGATCCGGTTTCGTCCCATCGTGCTCACCGCGGCCACCACTGCCCTGGGTGCCTGGCCCATCACCCTGGATCCCATCTTCTCGGGGTTGGCCTGGGCGCTCATTTTCGGGCTTTTCGCCTCCACGGCCTTTACCCTGCTGGTGGTGCCCGTGGGTTTTTACGCATTGAACCGAAATCGGCTGGGACCCTCGGTTGGAAAGGAGGCGGCTCCGGTAAACCGAACGTTGATCACGGAGTGAACCCCGGCTTTTCGTGCCGGGACTTACAGAGAAAGGAGGAAGACAGCATGAAGGAACTCAAGGTCGGTTGTGCTCGACCCACCGGTGGAGTGGTGGGGAAAGAGGCAGCGGAAGCCCCGGCCCCGGCCGGTGAAACCCTGGAACCAAAGGAGGAGACCATGAGCACGGTAAAGGTGGGCCGTAAGGCCCCGGATTTCGACAGTCCTGCGTACCACAACGGCCAGTTCGGGCAGGTTTCCCTATCCGACTATCTGGGAAAGTGGGTGGTCCTGTGCTTCTACCCGGGGGACTTTACCTTTGTCTGAGCGACGGAGCTCTCCGCAGTTGCGGCGAAATACCCAGAGCTTCAGAAACTGGACGTGGAAGTGCTCTCGATGAGCGTGGACAGCCATTTCGTGCACAAGATGTGGCAGGACAACGAGTTGACCAAGATGGTGGAAGGCGGCGTGCCCTTTCCCATGCTCTCTGACGGCGGGGGTAAGGTGGGGAAAATCTACGGCGTGTATGACGAGGATGCAGGCGTGGAAATGCGCGGGCGTTTCATCATCGACCCGGACGGGGTGGTTCAGGCCGTAGAGACCCTGCCGCCTCCGGTGGGACGGAACGTGGACGAGCTTGTGCGTCAGGTCCAGGCCTTTCAGCATGTGCGCAAGACCGGCGGGGCCGAAGCCACACCCTCGGGATGGCGGCCGGGCAGGACCACGCTCAAGCCGGGACCCGACCTCGTGGGCAGGGTATGGGAGGTGTGGAAGGTGGAGGAGGCCTTTTAGGGTTTGACTGAAAGGACCTTTCGACCGGCGGGATCGGGATGAGCCAAGAGGTGTTTTACATGGTACAAGGGGCCGGCGGCTGGGAGGAATGCGCCCATGGTTCAAGCCGGGCGGAGGACAAGCAGACCTGCCCGGACTGTTTTCAGTGCCAGGGCTGCAGTGAGGAGCGATGCCGCGTGTGCCGTAAGCACGGCCACTCCGGGGCTCCTACCCTGTCCACCCGATTTACCTACGGCGAGTACCTGAAATGGAAGGAACATCGACAGAAAGCGTCCGTCGCCGGCCGGTTCTCGACCTGAGCCGGTGTTCGGACTGCGAGGCTTGCCTGGACCTGTGCCCGGAGGTTTTCCACCGACACTCGGCCACCGGCCGTATCGAGGTGGTTGACCTTCCGGCTTACCCGGAGGAAGCCGTGGCTGAGGTCATCATCGGCTGCCCCCGGGACTGCATCGAGTGGGAGTATGAGCCCTGAGCCCGAAAACAAAGCGCCGGGATGGCGGACCCTCAAGAAGAGGGTGCTCCAGGCCCTGGAAACCGGGGAAGAAGCCGCCGCACTGAGCAGGCTCTTCGGCCTTCCCGCCCGCGCCCTGGTGAGCCCGCTTTTCAGTGCCCTTCACCATATGGAGCCCGGCATGCACTGGACAGCGGTTCGCGTCATGGGCGCCGTTGTCGCCGGGCTGGCCCAAGAGGACCTGGAAGAGGCCCGGGTGGTTATGCGGCGCATGATGTGGAACCTGAACGATGAATCCGGTGGAATCGGTTGGGGTGTGCCCGAGGCCATGGGGGAGATCATGGCCCGGCACGAGGGCCTGGCCGAGGAGTTCGGGAAGATATTGGCCTCCTACAGCCGCGAGGACGCCAATTTTCTGGAACACGAGCCCTTGCAGAAAGGCCTTCTGTGGGGCCTCGCCCGGTTGGCGGCTGCGCGGCCTGAAATCCTGAAAGCGGCCGGCCCGGACCTTCTCCCTTTTCTGGAGGCCCGGGATCCGGCCCTTCGAGGTACTGCCGCATATGCAGCGGGACGCCTCGGCCTCGAAGATGCACGACCGGCCCTGGAGCGGCTCCTTCAAGACCAGGCAGAGGTCCTGGACGATTTGGGCGGCCTGCTTCCCTCGGTTCGTATCAGGGAACTGGCCGCCGAGGCCCTGGAAAGAATCGAGCAGGGAGGACCGGCCACAGCCTAACCAGCGGCGGTTGAGCGGGCTTTTGCAAATTTGTCGACAAGAGAACCGAACCCAAACGGTGGACCCTCCCGGGGGAGTCCACACCAGGAGAATGTGCATGGAAAATCAGCCTGAAGTAAGGATGTACAGCCTCAGCACCTGCAGCCACTGCAAGGCCACCAAGAGTTTCTTGAATGAGTCCGACGTCCGGTACGACTTTACTGACGTGGACCTTCTGGAAGGCGAGGAGCGCCGGGCCGTACTGGAAGAAATACGCAAGATCAACCCCCGTCTCTCCTTTCCCACAATCATGATCGACGACGAGGTCATCGTGGGTTACAAGGAGGAGGAGATCAAGGAGGCATTGGGACTCTCATGAGTGCGAATGTACAGGAACTCTACGAGATGCTACGGAAAGCCCAGGAGCCCAAGGGCTACTACTTCAACGAGGACCGGGTGCGGGTCATGGAGCTGCTGGAGGCGCTGATCGAGAACAAGGAGCGCTACGGATATATGTGCTGCCCCTGCCGGCTCGCTTCGGGCGATCGCGACAAGGACAAGGATATAATCTGTCCCTGCGTGTACCGCGAGGCCGATGTGAAGGAGTACGGCTCGTGCTACTGCAATCTCTATGTGTCCAGGGAGTGGAACGAAGGGGCCTTTGATCGGCCCTATGTGCCCGAGCGGCGGCCCCCGGAAAAGATGTTCTGACCCTGCGCGCCCCCTAATCCGTCTCGGGGTTCAGCTCAGTCTTTCTGGTAAAGTTTTTTCCAGGGCGCCCTTTTCTTGTCCCAGTAGTCGGAAAGGGCGAGATAGAATGCGCCCACAGCCAGCTCGGCGCAGTGCTCGGACTCCGGCGGCAGGGGGCCGACTGCATCCAAAACGCTGTTGGGCGTGATATCCCAGGCCGCCTGCAGTGTTTCGCCCTCGGCGATTGCGGCCACGGCCGCAGCACAGGCCAGAGTGGTTGCACAGCCGTTGATTCGAAAGGAGGCCCTGGTGATGGTGACGCCGGAAATGAACAGGAACATTTCCACGGTATCTCCACACACCCCGGTGTTCTTGCCGTGCCCGTCCGCCTGTTGAACATCGCTCTGCCCCCCGGGTTCCCGCCTCATCCTGTTTTCCTCCAACCTGAACCGAGCGATTGTCGAGCTGCCGAAAATGCAAGCCTGAATTGAGCGATTGTCGAGTTTGCCGAAGATGCAAGGAAGAGGGTGCTT
>CAZQCK010000109.1:0-10673 GCA_964591925.1 uncultured Desulfobacterales bacterium | reverse complement strand
GCCTGAAGATGAGATGCAAGATGTTCAAGTTATTTTTGCCGGCCTCCTAAGGCTCCCGGCGACTTACGAATACGGCGGATCAGCAACGGATCGCTTGACACCCTTTCGTGATCCGAATATGGTTTGGCTCATGTTGCCGGGCCGAAGGCGGCAGAGACCCTGGAGAGGTGGAAAATGATACCATGAAGCTCTCGACTCGAGGCCGTTACGGGATGCGATTGATGCTGGAGCTGGCCCTCAATTACGGCCGGGGTCCGCTCAGTATGAGGATGATCTCGCGGACGCAGAACATCCCCGTCAAATACCTCGAGCAACTGATCATCCCCCTGAAACGGGAAGGCCTCATAGGGAGCATTCGAGGACCGAAAGGCGGACACATGCTGACCAGGCCTCCCTCGGAAATCAACGTCTGGGAAGTGATCAGCCTCCTGGAAACCCAGGTTATCCTGCTGGACTGCCTGAACGAACCATCGGTGTGCAAGCACGTCCAGGACTGCCTGATCCGCCCGGTATGGGGAAAGGCTTACGAGGCCATGAAGCGGATCTTCGAAGAGACCACTCTTCAGGACATTCTGCACCAGCAAGGCCGCTGATCCGCTCGACCGCCCCAACCGCCAAAACGAAACGACTCCCGAAAAGAGCAGGCATCTGAATTGAGCGAGGCAGTCGGGCGGTTCCGGTCCGCCTGCTTGTAACGATCGAGGATTCCCATGAAAACGGAGCCGGCCGCTTCGCGCCCCCGCATCGACTTCGACCTCCGTCAGCTCGAGGTGTTCTGCAAGGTCGTAGAACTGGAAAGCTTCTCCAAGGCGGCTTCGAAGGTGCACCTGGCCCAGGCCTCGGTGAGCGAGCGGGTGGCCAATCTGGAACGAATGGTTGGAACCCGCCTGTTGGACCGATTGGGGCGCCAGGTCGTTCCCACGAGCGCGGGAAAGCGTTTGTACCGCCAGGCCCTCCCTCTCCTGGAAATGAAGCGTTCGGTCTGCCTGGACCTGGAGAGCTTTCTCGGCGTTCACCAAGGAGACATCGAAATGGGCGCCAGCACCATTCCTGGAGAATACCTTCTTCCAGCCGTGCTCGGCCGTTTCCACAGCCGTTACCCCTTGGTGGGTGTAGGACTCGAAATCGCCGATACGGACAAGATACATGAAGGGGTGCTGAACGGCCGTTTCGAACTGGGCGTGGTCGGGTCCGGAAGCCGCGACAGCCGGCTGGTCCAGGAGACCTTGTGGGAAGACGAGCTCGTCATCACAGTGCCGTCGGATCACCCCTGGGCGGAACGCGAGTCGGTGTCTGTAGAGGAGGTCATGGAAGAACCTTTTATCCTGCGAGAAAAGGGGTCAGGCACACAAAGGAGCCTGGAAGATCACTTTGCGCACACCGGCGTCCAAGGAATCCATACCTTGCGGGTCTCCGCACGGCTCGGGACATCCACTGCAGTGAAGGAAGGAGTTAAGGCCGGTCTGGGGGCGGCCTTTCTGTCCTATCACGCCCTGACCACCGAACTCGAGCAGGGGGTACTCAAGACCCTTCGCCTGGAAGGCCGGCACCTGACCCGAAGCTTTCGCATGATACGGGACAGACGTCGCAGCGCCTCTCCACTGTGCGAGGCCATGTCGTCCTTTCTGATGGAAACGGCCCGAAAGGACTGAGGCCGATCATCTCTTCTACTACCTGGTAACCCTCCAAAAGACTCCTCATCCCTTGCATCAAAATTCGAGGCCTCCGGACCACAAAAAAGCTTGCAATCTTCATACATATGAAGTATGAAGTATCCATCATCGCTTGCACCGCCCAGGAGGGCTTCCATGGAGGACGACTTCAATCAGCTTCATTTTCATACAGCCAGCATCCCGGACCAGGTCAGGGATGCCATCAAGCAGGCCATTCTGGAGGGCAGGCTCGGCTCCGGGGACAAGCTTCCTTCGGAAGAGCACATGGCCCGGAACTTTCATGTCTCCAAAACCGTTCTTCGCGAGGCCCTGGGACAATTGGTGGCCGAGGGATGGATCGAAAAGCGCCGCGGTGCCATGGGCGGCAGCTTTGTGGCCGAGGGCAACCCCAACCGAATCCAGAGCTCGGTGGTGGACTGCTATCACCTCGGGGGACTCGAAATCGAAGAGGTCTTCGAGTTTCGTCGACTCATGGAGCCGGTTTCCCTGGAAATGGCCTGTGAGCGACGCACGGAGGAGGACCTCGACGTCCTGAAACAAAACATCGAGGCCTGTCGCCGTTCCCTGGATCAGGGCACGGTGGATCGGGACAAGCAGGTGGAGTTTCACCGCCTGCTTGCCGAAGCCTGCCACAACCGACTCGTGAGCTCTTCCATGAACGCGGCGGTGACCATCTCGAGGGAGTTCACCTCCCGGTTGCCCTTTTCATACCAAGAGGGCCGGGACGACTTCGAATACAACCTGCGATTCTACCAATGCGTCCGTGAACGAAGGGCCGAGGAAGGAAAACGGCTGATGCAAGAGCACTTCGAACGCTCACGTGACCTGGTGCATCGCTATCGAAGCATCCTCCCCGACGAGCCGGGCCGGAAGATGGAAGACGAAAAGAGCACGACCTGAACCCCGGGAGAACCCCATGCCCACGCTACTCACGCACGCTCGCATCATCAACGGCAAAGGAAGAGAGATCGAGGACGGTTGGGTCTTGGTGGAGGGAGACACCATCACCGCGGTGGATGGAATGCAAACCGCCCCTCCCGGCCTTCCCGCCACCAAAGTGGATCTCAATTGAAGCCCTGGGCGTCTGTCTCGTGGTCTCCATGATCAGCTTTTTTCTGCTCTTTCTAAACTCGGACCCGGCGCTCGTGCTCCTTCCTCCCGAAGCGGAGCTCTCGGACATCGAAACCTTTAAAAAGGAAATGGGCCTGGACCGGCCGGTCATCGTCCAGTACCTGGATTTTCTTCGAAAGGTCGTCTTTCACGGAGACTTCGGCAACTCGTTCGTGAGCCAGGTCCCGGCCACCAGCCTGCTGAGGGAATGCCTGCCGGCCACACTTCGCCTCACCATTGCCGCGGTTCTCTTCGCCAACCTGGTGGCCATACCCATAGGCATTCTGGGAGCGGTTCGCCGGTACTCTTTCATGGACAACCTGGCCACCTTCATTGCACTCATGGGACAGGCCACCCCGCTCTACTGGCTGGGCATCATGCTCATCATCATCTTCGGGGTCTGGCTGGGATGGCTCCCCATCTCCGGCAGTGAGAGCCTGGCCCACCTCATCCTGCCCGCCGTCACCCTGGGCTTCTATCTCCTGCCCATCAACATGCGGCTGATACGCTCGGGCATGCTGGAGGTCATGAGCCAGGACTACATCCGCACGGCACGATCCAAGGGGGTCCCGGAAGTGCTTGTCCTGTTCAAGCACGCGTTTCGAAACGCCGCCATCCCCCTGGTGACGGTCACCGGCATGCAGCTCAGCATTCTTCTGGGCGGGGCCGTGGTGACCGAGTCCGTGTTTGCCTGGCCCGGTTTGGGTCGTCTGGCCGTGCATTCCATTCGCATGGGCGATTATCCGGTGGTCCAGGCGATCGTGGTGTTCTTCGCTCTGTGCGTGGTCTTTGGAAACCTTCTGGCAGACGTAGTCTCAGCTCTGATCGACCCGCGCATTCGTCTCGAGTAGGAGTAGCCCCATGCCCCAAACGGCCGTCCACACCGTTTTCCCCGCTCCGGCCCTGCCGTCCGCCCTGAGACGTTCCCTGGGTAAAATGTGGCAGTTGCGACTGGGCGTTATCGGTGCGGTGCTCATTGCGGCCTTCCTCTTTACGGCCCTCTTCGTCCCCTGGCTGGCCCCGCACGACCCCTACGAACAGAACATCACCCAGCGGCTCCTTCCCCCCGCCTGGATGGACGGGGGCAAACCGGAGCATATCCTGGGCACTGACAATGTGGGCCGTGATTTGTTCTCGCGCATTTTATACGGCACCCGCATCTCCCTGGTGGTGGGGCTCTCGGCCGTGGTCCTCCAGGTCCTGATCGGGGTCCTGCTGGGGGATGCCATGCGGGACCTAATCGACCCGCACCTGCGGAAGAGCTGACCATGACCCCGTCGCATACCGGCACAGAGCTGCTCGTCGTAGAGTCCCTTCGGAAGCACTTTCCGATCCGCCGGGGTCTGCTGGGAAAGACAACCGGCCACGTCCACGCCGTGGACGACGTGAGCTTCGCGCTCAGGCGCGGGGAAACCCTGGGCCTGGTGGGGGAGTCCGGATGCGGCAAGACCACGGTGGCGCGCTGCCTGGTTCGACTCTACGATCCGACCGCGGGAAGGATCATGTTCGAGGGCAGGGACATCGCCATGCTTGGCCGCGCCGAGCTCACCACGTTTCGGACCCGCATGCAGATGATCTTTCAAGACCCTTACGCCTCGCTCAACCCGCGCTTGCGCGTGCGGGAGCTCATCGGAGAGGCGATCCGCGTCCATGGGACCGGCGGGCGTGACGAGTGGCAGGACCGGGTCCGGATACTCCTGGAGGAAGTCGGCCTTCAGCCCGACCACATGGCCAGATACCCGCATGAGTTCTCCGGGGGCCAGCGCCAGCGGATCGGCATTGCGCGGGCCTTGGCGCTCGATCCCTCGCTCATCGTGGCCGACGAACCGGTATCGGCCCTGGACGTCTCCATTCAGGCCCAGATCCTCAACCTGCTGGACCGGCTCAAGGAACGCTTCGGGCTCTGCATTCGACCCAACCTGGCCGTCTCCTGGGAACGCCTGGACGACAAGACCTGGGAGTTCAAGCTGCGCGAGGGAGTGAAATTTCACAACGGCAACCCCCTCACCGCCGAGGCGATCCGCTACACCATCGAAGACCGCATCCTCAACCCGGACATGAAGTTGAGGCTGCGGGGGGCGTACAAGTTCATCGAACGGGTGGAGGTGGTGGACGACCTCACGTTCCGCCTTCACACCCAGGCTCCCTATCCACTGGTCCTGGAAAGATTCTGCACTTTTTTTCCCTATGACCCGGCCTGGTGCAAGGAAAAAGGCGAGCAGTACGTGGTAGAGCACGCCATGGGAACAGGTCCCTATCGATTCGTAAAGTGGCAAAAGGGAAACCGCCTGGTGCTGGAAAAGAACCCCGACTACTGGGCTGAAGGACTGCCCAAGATTCCCAACGTGCTGATTCGCGTGATCCCGGAGCAGTCCACCCGCATAGCCGAGCTCCTCTCCGGAGGTGCGGACCTCATCAGCAAGCTGGACCCGGACAAGGCCGCGCTGGTATCCAGAAACAAGAAGACCCAGGTTCTGGAAACCCCCAGTCACCGGATCAATTTCTGGCAGTTCGATTCCATGGAGCGTGCCGGCGACACCCCGGTCTCCGACAAACGCGTTCGACAGGCGATCTGGCACGCCATCGACCGCCAGGCCGTCATCGACACCATGTTCCAGGGGCACGCAGAGGTCATCAACTCCCCCTTGAGCCCCTTTGACTTCGGTTATGTGTCGGATCTCCCCCCCTGGAGTACGACCCGCAAAAGGCCAAGGCCCTGCTCGAGGAGGCCGGTTACGGCGACGGCATGGAACTGGAGATCATGTACTACTACCCGATTCAGCATCAGTTCAACTCGGCCGCCATGGGGTATCTGGAAAAGGTGGGCATTAAGCTCAAGCTCAATGACTTTCGGGGCAACATCGGCCAGGCCATAAAGGTGCGAGACGGAGGCAAGGCCAAGGACATAGGCAACTTCGGGTGGGCCAGTTACATGCTTCTGGATGCGGACGGAACCCTGCCCATCTGGTTCGGTGAAGGGTCCAAGAAAAGCTACACAGACGATCCCGAGCTCTCCCAGTGGCTGGAAGAGGCGAGGTTCACCTTTGATCGCCAAAAACGCGCCCAGCTCTATCGCAAGGCCCAGGAGCGCATCATCGAGGAGGTGTACTGGATGCCTATCAGTACAGTGAACACCATATATGGGGCGAACGCCAAGCTCCAGCTGAAGCTGCCCATCAACGAGACGGTACTGCTCAAGATCGCGGACTGGAACGAGTAGGACCGGCGACACCGTCACGAAACGAAAGGAAACCAGCTTGTCCATACGTATCGAACGCGTGGATTTGATCCACGTGCAGATCCCGTTGCTTCTTCCGTACGAGACCAGTTACAATGCCAATGTTCACGTGGACAAGCTGGTTCTCAAGGTCTACACACCGGATGCAGTGGTGTTCAGCGAGTGCGTGTGCAAAGACGTGCCCACGTCCACCTATGAGACTCCGGAAACGGTCCGAGCTATGCTCAAGGGATTTTTCCTGCCGGCGGTCCTGGGCCGTGAACTGGACGGTCCGGAGGCCTTCCGGCGCCTCGTGGCCCCTTACAAGGGCCACAACATGGCCAAGGCCGGCGTGGAAAATGCGGTCTGGGCCCTTCACGCCCTGAAGGAAAACCGCTCTCTGGCGAGCCTTCTGGGAGGGACCAGGGAGCGTGTGCCCGTGGGCCACGGCGTGGGCATTCAAAACAGCATCGAGGAGGCCCTGGACGTCATCGCCGGATATGTGGGCCGGGGATACCGGCGTATCAAGATGAAGATCCGCCACGGCTGGGACCTGGAGGTGCTGGAGAGGGTGCGGAAAGTTTACCCCGACCTGCCCCTCATGGTGGATGCGAACACGGACTATGTTTACCCGGAGGACCGGGACCGGCTCAAGGCCCTGGATCGTTTCGACCTCGTCATGATCGAACAGCCCCTCACCTGGGAGGACCTGTACTTCCACGCCAGGCTACAGGCCGAACTGGACACCGCCATATGCCTGGACGAGTCCATTTCGAGTCCCTATGGAGCGCGTGTGGCCGCAATACTCGGGTCTTGCAGGATCATCAACATCAAGCAGGGCCGCGTGGGAGGGCTTGCACCTTCACGGGAAATCCACGACATCGCCCGGGAAGCGGGAATCGGCTGCTGGGTGGGGCAGATGATCGAGACCGGCCTGGCCCAGACCTACGGGCTGGCCGTGGCGAGCCTGGAGAATTGCGTATACCACAACGACCTCATTCCCACCACGGACTACGTGGCGGAAGACATTATCGAGCCCCCCATGACCCTGAACGCGGACGGCACCGTGGACGTCCCCCGCGAGCCCGGCCTGGGGGTGGCGGTGAACGAGCGGATCCTGGACAAATACACCGTGGCCAGGGATGTGGTCAGGATGCCATAGCCCAGCCGGCAAGGACGCTTTTCCATGCACGAGACCCCCGCGGACAGCACCCTTTCTCCCGGGACCTACTACCTCTCCGGAAACGAGGCCGTGGCTGAAGGCGCCCTAGCCGCCGGATGCAGGTACTACGCCGGATATCCCATTACGCCGTCGAGCGAGATCATGGAGCGTATGGCCGACCGGCTCGAGGAGGTGGGCGGCGTGTTCGCCCAGATGGAGGACGAGATCGCCTCCATCTGCTCGGTGATCGGTGCGGTCTGGGCCGGGGCCCGTGCCATGACCGCCACCTCCGGACCCGGCTTCAGCCTCATGCAGGAGGCCGTGGGATATGCCGCCCTGACCGAAACACCCATGGTCATCGCGGACATCCAGCGGGCCGGACCCGGCACGGGGCAGGCCACACGGGTGGGAAGCGGTGACCACATGCAGGCCCGCTGGGGTTCCCACGGGGACTACCAGGTGATCACCTACAGCCCCTGGTCGGTGCAGGAGATGCACGACCTCACCATCGAGGCCTTCAACCAGGCGGATCGTTTCCGCGTTCCCGTGTTCCTCATGGGCGAGGAGGCAGTGGGACACCTTCGGGAACGACTGGATGTGGGACCGGAGGTCCCCCTGGTTCACCGAAAAAAGCAACCCGGTGCCGCGCCCTTTGGACATGCCTCCACGGACGGTGTCCCGCCCATGCCGGCCTTCGGAGAGGGCGAGAACCTGCTGGTGACAGGATCCACCCACGATGGGCAAGGCTTTCGCAAGACGGACGACGGCGAGGTCCACGAGCGGCTCGTCTCACGTATCAACGACAAGATTATCAACGCGCGCAGCCGGATTATCCGCACCGAGCACCATTACCTGGACGATGCCCGGGTGGCTGTCGTGGCCTACGGATTCACAGCCCGAAGCGCGCTTTTCGCGGTACAACGCCTTCGAAAACAAGGCCGAAAGGTGGGCCTCTTGAGGCTTCAGACCATATGGCCCTTTGCAGACCGGGAGATTCGGGATCTGGCTCAATCAGTGGACTCCCTGCTGGTCCCGGAGATGAACCGCGGGCAGATCGCAGGAGAGGTCATGAAGGTTGCACGCTGTGAGGTGGTGCCCTTCGGGCGGACCAACGGAGAAATCATTCATCCGGACCGCATACTCGAGGAACTCCGGAGGCTGCTCTGATGGCACGTGACCTGGAGACCTATTTGCGGAACGGCGTGCATACCACCCCCTTTTGCCCGGGGTGCGGCCACGGCATACTCATGAACCAGGTCCTCCGCGCCATTGACGCGGCCGGCATTTCCATGAAGGATATGCTCTTTGTCTCCGGAATCGGCTGCGCAGCCTGGATCCCGAGTCCTCACTTCAAGGCCGATACCCTGCACACGCTTCACGGCCGAGCCATTCCCTTCGCCACCGGGGCCAAGCTCTTCAACCCGGCGCTTCGCACCCTGGTGATCAGCGGTGACGGGGATCTTACTTCCATCGGCGGAAACCACCTCATTCACGCGGCCCGGCGGAATACGGACATCACAGTGATATGCGCGAACAACCAAATCTACGGCATGACCGGAGGCCAGGTGGCCTCCACCTCTCCGCGGGGAAGCCGTACAGCGACCACCAAACAAGGCAACCCGCATCGCCCCTTTGACCTGTGCAAACTGGTTCTGGCGGCCGGCGCCCCTTACGTGGCCCGCTACGCCGTGACCCAGCCCCATGCCCTTATGGAAGGCATTCGCCGCGCCCTGGAGGTGACCGGGTTCAGCTTTCTGGAGGTGCTCTCCCCCTGCCCCACCCAGTTCGGCCGGCGAAACCGCTGGGACTCGCCCGCCGCCATGCTCCAGTCCCTGATGGAGCGTTGCGTGACGAGGGAAGAGGCCGATCAAATGGGCGAAGAGGAGCTCGATGAAAGGATCGTTACCGGGGAGTTTCACTGAATCACGGCTTCTTGCCACAACGCTTTTACCTGAATTCAGGTTTTAAGAATCCGGCCATTCCGGCTTTTCTGCGGAGGCCTTGAAAAGGGACTGTCCACCGAATGCAACGGCAGAGAGTCACACAGATCCGAATAGCAGGGTTCGGCGGGCAGGGTGTGGTCCTGGCCGGCACCCTTCTGGGCCATGCAGCCGTTCGACAGGGCCTGTGGGTAGCGGGATCCAACGCTTACGGCGCTCAGGCCCGTGGAGGGGCGGCCCGCAGCGAGGTGGTGGTTTCCTCCGGC
This sequence comes from uncultured Desulfobacterales bacterium, assembly GCA_964591925.1. Taxonomy (GTDB): domain Bacteria; phylum Desulfobacterota; class DSM-4660; order Desulfatiglandales; family HGW-15; genus JAIPEI01. Next base: position 1,305 of record CAZQCK010000109.1, on the reverse strand, counting down.
CCCATCGCCTTTCCACATGTAATCCGGGCCGATATTCTGGTGGCCATGAGCCAGGCCGGCTATGACGCCTTTATAGGCCGCATGGCTGAAAGCGGCGCGCGGGTGATTTACGACTCGTCCCTGGTGACCCCCGGCCCGGTGGAAGGCGTCCGCCAGGCGGGGATTTCAGCCACGGACACGGCGGTCACGGAACTCGAGATCAAACAGGTGGCGAACATCGTCATGCTGGGGGCACTGGCCGCACTGACCGGGGTCGTTGGCAATGAGGCCCTGGAGACGGTGGCTCGGGATCAGGTTCCGACCCGGTTTCTCGAGTCGAATCTGCGCGCCCTGGCGCGTGGGTTCGAGCTGGGCGAAAAAGAAAGCCGGCGAAGGGGAAAAGAAAAGGTGTAAATGAGATGCAAGATTATTCGAGACAAAGGGAATTCGTGAACATAAACAGGCCGTGCCATGGCGGTTGAAGGACGAACACACCGCCCTGTGGTGAACCATGAAGCCTGCAGTGCCTGTGCAATCTGCTCTGGAGGGTGCCCGGCGGAACTGGTCCCTGAAATGCGCCTGGAGCCGGACAGCCTGCGGGGACAGGTCTACGAAAAGGTCGGGCACCCGCCCTGCCGCGCGGCCTGCCCTTTGGGCCAGGATGTGCCCGAATACGTGCGCCTTCTTGCTCAGGGACGGGCTGACGATGCACTGGACTGCATTCTGGAGCAAAACCCCCTTCCAGGGGTGTGCGGGCATGTGTGCACCCGTCCCTGCGAGGCGGCATGCACACGAAACCGGATCAACGGGCCGGTTCCCATTCGTGCGCTAAAGGCCTTCGCCGCCGCGCGAGAACGTACAGACCCCAGCATTGCAGCCGCGGGCAAACCCGTGGTCGCAGTGGTGGGATCGGGACCGGCAGGTCTAACAGCAGCGCACGACCTGGCCCAATGCGGCATTCGCCCGGTGCTCCTCGAATCCTACGACCGACCCGGAGGCATGCTCGCGTGGGCCATTCCCCGGTTCCGTCTCCCTGAAGGGGTTCTGGAGGCCGACATCCGGCGCATCCTGGCATTGGGAGTGGACCTGAAGACCGGTGTGCGCTTCGGGTCCGACCTGACCCTGGAGGACCTTCGAAGAATGGGGGTTCGCGTTCTTCTTCTGGCGGCAGGCACTCCCAGGGGGCTGCCCCTGGACATCCCGGGGGAGATGAGTGAAGGGGTGGAGGACTGCCTGGACTTTCTCAGCCGGGTTAACGCGGGGGACGACCGTCCACCGGGAGAGCGCGTCCTCGTGCTGGGCGGCGGGAACGCTGCCATGGACGCC
>CAZQCK010000108.1:0-11033 GCA_964591925.1 uncultured Desulfobacterales bacterium | reverse complement strand
AGGCCACGGTGAACGACGGTCAGATACGCGTGGACCGCGACGGTGACGGCCTGTATGACACGGACGAGGATGCCTGGGGAACGGATCCCTCGGACGCGGACACGGACGACGACGGGCTGCCGGACGGCCAAGAGGACGCCAACGGCAATGGAACGGTGGACGCGGGGGAGACCGACCCCTTGAACCCGGACACGGACGGAGACGGCCTCCAAGACGGCACCGAGTCCGGGCTGACCCTGTCCGATGTGGGAGCGGACACGGACACCTCGGTGTTTCAGCCGGACGAGGATCCCACCACCACGACGGACCCCTTGAACCGGGACACGGACGGCGATGGGTTGCTGGACGGTGAGGAGGACGCCAACCACAATGGACGGGTGGATTCCGGGGAAACGGACCCGGGATCGGTGGGCTCCAGTGTGACCCAATCCCTGGCCGTGGACCTGGGCGCCGAGGGCCTGTGGCACTACGACGGCGGCGCGGGCGTGTGGACCTCCATGGGCTCGGCGGATCCGCTGGGGGTCACGGCCGTGGACGTGGACGCGGACGGGTCCAAAGAGCTGGTGGCGAGCTATCCTGATCTCGGGGTATACGTGTTCGACGACGTGCCCTCGGGTGCTCCGGAGAGGATCACGCCGGACGTGCCTGAGGCCATGCTGGCCTGGGGGAACCGGGCGGTCCTGGACTTCGGCACCCGCTACGGTTTGTACGCGTACGACGAGGCCGACGGCTGGACGGACATGGCCCGGGCCGACGCGGACGTGCTGGCCTGTGCGGATGCGGATGGAGACGGCGAGGAGGATCTCTTTGCATCTTTTGTCGGCTATGGCTGTTATCTCTACCACGGTGAATGGGAGCCTCTGAGTCCGGCCATGCCGGATGCGGCCATGGGAACGGCCACCGACGGTTTGCTCGTGGACTTTGGCCGGCGCTACGGTCTGTACCAGCGGGGGACGGACGGCTCCTGGAACCTGCTGACCCCGGCCGACCCCCACACGCTGGGCGATGGGTTCGACCTGAACGGCGACGGCGACGAGGAGTTTGCGGTGTCGTTCGAGGCACATGGCCTGTTCACCTACAACGGCGGCTGGACCCCCTTGTCGCCGGTGTTCCCGGACGGGTTTCTGGGGCTTTCCTCGGGCCGCCTGGCCGCGGACTTCGGCAGCCGGTACGGGTTGCACTGGTGGAGCGAAGGGGCCGGCTGGCATGGGCTGTCGCCGGAGAATGCGCAGGGCCTGTGGGAGGCGGACCTCAACGGAGACGGGACCGGGGAACTGGTGGTCGCGTTTCCCGGCTACGGGCTGTACGTGTGGGATTTCGTAGGAGGGACCTGGACGCGGATCCACGAGTCCGTGCCCGAGTCTGTGACTGTGTTGCCGTAGATCGAGAGGTCCGGGGTTGCATGTTCTGTGCTTCCGGATGAAAGGGTATGCCATTGGGACCGGAGTCTTGCCATGGCAGACGGATGCCTGCTGCCCGCTGCTGGGTCGTCCTGCCGCTGTTGGTGCTGTTGCTGGTTTCTGCCGTGGATCCCGCCCTCGGGAAGAAAGGGGGCTTGGAGACGGACAAGGACAACCTGACCCTCGACCTGAAGGACGCCGCGCTCGTGGATGTGCTCGAGACCATTCGAGCGAGGCACGGCATCTCGTATGAGGGAGACACGCGGCTTTTGCGGCAGAGGACCGTGTCGCTTCGCCTGAATCGGGTCCCTCTGGTGCAGGGCCTCAAACGCATCCTCGGATCCCTGAGCTACTGCTTCGTATACGATGCTCACCAGCGGGTGACCGGGATCCACGTCCTGGGCTCCGGCCGGAAGGCGCACACCGCCCGGGCCGAATCCCGCCAAAACAGGGCGAGGGCATCCGGGCAGGCCCGAGCTCCGGATGATGACAGGAACAAGCCGCATGGGCCGAGTCGAGATGCGCAGTTACCGCCCGGTTTCGAGGTCGTAGAGAACGCCGCCCCGCCCGGTGCAGGCGCCGGGCGGGATGCGGAGACCCCTCCCGGCGGTTCAGGGGCCTCCCCCCCGGGCCCGGAGGAAGGGGAAGGCCCAACACCGGCCGAGAGCGACGTTTTTCGAGTGAGAAAGAACGTCGGACCGCCGGGGGGCCTTCCAGGGGATGAGCCCGGCGCGGAGGAGCTCCCCCTCCAAGGCGAGGAGACTCCTCCGCCGGGATCTTAACGAGCCGAACTTCCCAGGAAAGCCGTGATGCTTGCTTTTCCCGTCCCGCTTCGGGTGCGCGAAGCACGACCGGGAGTTGGGAGAAGTGCCTCTGAGGTCGATGCGCCCGAGCAAGCCGCGCAAACGCATTGAAGCCTTTTTCCGGGCCTCTTCCGGGCAGGATCTGAAACAGGGCGGAGCATGGAATTGACGCCTCCACAGTATCTGTGGAACCTCTGCTACTTCGGGCTGACCTTTTACACCGCTTTGCTGCTTTCCCTGGTCTTCACCGCGCTGTCCGCAAAGGTGGCCTGGCGGGTGGGCGCGCTTGACTTGCCCGATCATCGCAAGGTGCATACCGAGCCCATCCCGCGGCTGGGCGGTGCGGGCATGGCCTTGTCCGTCCTGTTGACCGTTGGGGTGTGCGTGAACTTTCCCGCGCTGATCCGGGGATATCTGGCCGGCCTGGTTCTGGTGTGGCTCACGGGTGTGCTGGACGACATGAAAGGGCTCACCCCAGGGCTGAAGTTCCTTGGAGAACTCCTTGCAGCGACGACCTTCGTTCTGCTCTCCGGAATCCATCTCAGTCATTTCGGCAACCTGCCGGGATTCGGAGAACTGCGGCTCGGTGCGGCCTCCGTCCCGGTGACCATCGTGGGAATCGTCGGGGTCATGAATGCACTGAACCTCTCGGACGGACTGGACGGCCTGGCGGCGGGCATTGCCACGATCGCGTGCGTTTTTTTCATCCCCTTGTCGTATGTCTCCCGTCACGCCTATCTCATGGCCCTGTTGACCATATTGATCGGTGTGATCATCGGATTTGTGCGGTACAATCAGCATCCCGCAAGGGTTTTTATGGGGGACACGGGAAGCCTTTTGCTGGGATACACCCTGGGTGTGGTGGCGGTGGGACTTTCCATGCCGCACGCGGGCGGACAAACCATTCGACCCATCACGATTTTGACTGTTTGCTCCGTTCCGATCGTGGACACACTATACGTCATGATCCAAAGGATTTTACACGGAAGGTACCCCTTCGGTCCCGATCGAACCCACTTGCACCATCGATTGATGCATCTGGGGTTGAGCCATCCTCTCGTGGTGACGGTCATCTATGGGCTGTGCGTCTTTGTGGGGATTGTGGCGTGGCTGCAGAAGGACTTTTCGGATTGGATCCAGTTTGCCAATGTCTTCGCCCTGTTTGCAGCCCTGTACGGTGCGCTCGCCTGGGCGGAGAAGAAAGGGGTCAAGGTGTCTTCGATCGAAGTCGGCATGGGGTTCGCGGCTTGCCGGCCGGAGGGGCACCTCCCCGTGCTTCGAGGAGGAAGTTTCGTAGGCGCCCTCCTCTGCATCGCGCTCTTGGCCCCTGTCGTGTTTCTGGCATCCGTCCCCAGACCCATGGGGTTGTTTGCCTTGGGTGTGCCAATCTTTGTGTTCCTGCTGTTTCCTTGGTTTGGAAGTATGTCCCGAATGCCTTTGACCCATGCACTGGTCTTTTGGAGCATCTTTTCGATTCTGGTCCTCTACCAGTTCATTGCTTCGCCTCCTCCGTGGTTGAAGACCTATCTGACCCTGCTGAGCATTCTATGTTTCTGCGGCGTACTGCTTCGATTTTTGCTCAAACCCGTTGGAACGAGCCTTGTTCCAACCGGGCTGGAGTTTCTTTTGATTGCGATTTCATGGCTGATTCCAATGGTTTGGGGTACAGCGTTCGACGTCGATCCTGTGATTCAGGAAAAACTTTTTCGTGCCTGCTTCCTGGCGATTCCGATGCTGGTCGCCTCGAAAATGGTGATCAAGAAATCCAACCGTGGTAATGTGCAGTTTGTTCTAGGCCTGCAACTGGTGATGATTATTTTCGGTCTAAAGGCCTTTTGGAGTTAGCGGGTGCGCACCGAGAGACGCGCCCTGCAAAATCGGAAACCCGGACCCGATTCGCATCCTATGGTATGTCGTTCCCCGGTTCGTTGAAGCCGGGACCGAGACCTTCCGGGGGCCTGTCCCCGGTGGAAGCCGCGTTGAGGCAAAGGCGTGAACAAGGACGCCTGTGGAGTTCGAATCATGAGCCATGTAGATGAACAAGAAGAGCGGTGCGAGTTGGAGGACCGGGAGTCGGCCGGATCCGCCGAATCCGGAGAGAGGGAGCGGCTCTTTCGGGCGGCCGAGGCCGCGGGCTTGGAGGTGAAGGAGGATTTGCTTTCCGAACTCGCCTTCGAGGACACCCTCGGGGTCCCGATTCAGTACTACCGAAAAATGGGCCTGGTGCCGTTGAAGGCCGAGAAAGGCCTCCTTCGGGTGGCCTTGTTCGATCCCATGAGGTTTCGAGCTGCGGACGATCTGGCGCTTCGCGCGGGGTGTACGGCCGCACGCCTCGTGCTGAGCCCGCTCAGCGAAATTCACGAGGCCATCAACCTGCTCTTCGATCGATCCACCGGGGATGCGGAGCGCATGATGGAGGACCTGGAGGCGACCGGGTCGGAAGAGGGGTTCGGCGATTTCGAGGAGCTCGAGGACCTCATGGAGACCACCCACGAGGCCCCGGTGATTCGCGTGGTGAACAGTGTGCTCACTCAGGCGCTTCGGCGCGGGGCGAGCGACATTCACATGGAGACCTACGAGCGGGAGATCAAGGTGCGATTCCGCATCGACGGCATCCTTCACGAGATCATGACGCTGCCCAAGCGCTTTCATGCACACCTGATCTCTCGGGTGAAGGTCATGGCGGACCTGGACATTGCTGAAAAGCGGGTGCCCCAGGACGGCCGCATGAAGGTGCGGGTGGCCAACCGGACCGTGGACATCCGGGTCTCCATCATTCCCATGGCCTTTGGAGAGCGCATCGTCCTGAGGCTCCTGGACAAGGGCGTTTCGCTTTTGGGGCTGGGCGAGATGGGCATGGACGCTGACACGCTGGATCGGTTCGAGCGCTTCATTCGAAGGAGCAGCGGGATCCTGCTGGTGACGGGCCCGACTGGAAGCGGGAAGACCACCACGCTTTACGCCGCTGTGAGCCGCATCAACTCGGCGGAGAAGAACGTGATCACCATCGAGGACCCCATCGAGTACGAGTTCGCCGGCGTGGGGCAGATTCAGGTAAACCCCAAGACCGCGTTGAGCTTTGCTCGCGGGCTTCGCTCGGTGCTCCGCCACGATCCGGACATCATCATGGTGGGAGAGATTCGGGATGTGGAAACGGTGGAGATTGCGATTCAGGCCTCGCTGACCGGGCACCTGGTATTCAGCACCCTGCACACGAACGACGCGGCCGGTGCTGTGACTAGGTTGATGGACATGGGCGTAGAACCCTTCCTCATCGCGTCCAGCCTGCTGGGCGTGCTCGCCCAGCGTCTGGTCCGGAAAGTCTGCTCCGAATGCCGGACGCCATACCGGCTCGAGGGCTCTCGCCTCGAGGAGCTGGGACTGGTAGAGGACCAGGTGCTTTACCGGGGCGCCGGATGCGATGCGTGCATGGGGACCGGTTATCGGGGCCGGACGGGAATCTTCGAGCTCCTGGCGATGGACGATGTCACGCGGGCTCTGGTGACATCCGGGGCCGATGCGTTACGCATTCGAGAGGCCGGGAGGCAAAACGGAATGCGAACGCTTTACATGGACGGCTTGACAAAGGTGAAACAGGGCGTTACCACCCTGGACGAGGTGCTTCGGGTGACGCAGGAGTGATGGAGCCTGAGAAATGATCATACCGGGCGATCGAGCATAGCCGCTTCTCATGCCGGTTTACGAATACCAAGCGCTCAATCACAAGGGCCGCAAGGTGTCAGGGTTCATCACGGCCGAGGCCCCGCTTGCGGCGCGCCAGAAGCTGAAACGGGAGGGCCTGTTTCCAGAGCGCACTCATGAGGCGCGTTCGAGCAGGAGGTCCAAGGGCCGGCGAGCCCGCTTCCTGGGTCTCTCCCTCGGGGGACGGGTGAATCCGGATGAGGTGGCCGCCTCCCTTCGGCAGTTGGCCACGCTGATCTCTGCGGGCGTTCCATTGATGGACTGCCTGCAAACCCTTGTGGACCAAACGGAGCAGCGGCGGCTGAAGCGCGTGTTTACGGAGGTCAGGGAGCAGGTATCCGAGGGGAAATCGCTTTCCCAGGCCCTGTCGGACCACCCGGGGGTTTTCGGATCGATCACCGTGCACATGACAGGGGCCGGCGAGGAAGGCGGGGCCCTGGACATCATCCTGAATCGTTTGGCCGACTTCTCGGAGCGGAGCATCAAGCTACGGAAAAAGGTGGAGACGGCGCTGACTTACCCTCTGTTCCTCATGCTGATCAGCGGCGTCATCGTGGTGTTCTTGATGGCCTTTGTCATGCCCAAGGTGGTGGGGATCTTCGAGGGCATGGACATGGCCCTGCCCTGGTCCACGAGGGCTTTGATCTGGTTGACCGACCGGCTCAGGCAATGGTGGGGGGCGCTGCTGGGAGGGGCTGTCCTGATCGCGGCGCTGGGAGCGGCTTGGCTTCGCACCAAACGCGGTCGGCGCCTCTGGGATGGGTTTCGCCTCCGGGTGCCGGTGCTCGGCAAGGTGCACCGAAAAGCGGTGATCGCGCGGTTTGCCCAGACGCTCACCATTTTGCTCCAGAGCGGGATTCCCCTGGTAAAGTCCCTGGAGATCGCCCGGCACGCGGCCGGGAACCGGGTCGTGGAGCAGGCCCTGGAGCAGACGGCCCGGCGTGTGGGGGAGGGGCAGGACTTCGCCACACCCCTCCAGGAGACGGGACTGTTCCCTCCCTTGGTCATTCAGCTTGTTCGTGCCGGGGAACGCAGCGGAGAGCTCGAGAGCATGCTGGGCAAGGCGGCGGAGCGCTATGAGGAGGACGTGGAAGCCTCGCTCGGCTCCTTGAGCTCGCTTCTGGAGCCGGCGATCATTCTGGCTATGGGCGTGGCCGTGGCCTTCATGGTGATGGCTGTCCTGCTGCCCATTTTCGACATGACCCAGGGGATCGGGTGACGCCCTTTGGGACCCTTGAGGCAGGCATGGCGGACCGCCCCGCCGGCGCTGCGGACGCATTGCCGATAAACAAGAAACAAACACGCAGCGAATCATTCCGTTTTATACAATGGGGGTCATGATGTTCGCAAAGCTCGAAGGGAGACGCCATTGAAGCAGAACGGCGAGAGAGAGGCCGGTTTCACGCTGCTCGAGATCCTGATCGTGATTACCATCCTGGGAATCCTCGCGAGTCTGGTTGCTGTGCGGGTCATGGACCGTCCCGGCGAGGCGCGCACGCTCAAGGCAAAGATGGACATCGAGACCCTGGAGAACGCCCTCAAGCTCTATAAGCTGGACAACGCCAGGTATCCTTCCACGGATCAGGGGCTGAAGGCCCTGGTGGAAAAGCCTTCCACAGGGCGAGTGCCCAAGAACTGGCGGGAGGGCGGCTACCTTGAAAAAGGGGTGGTGCCCAAGGATCCCTGGGGAGCTCCCTACTATTACATGAGCCCCGGGGTGCACCTCGAGGCCTACGATCTGTGGACGTATGGTGCGGACGGTGAAGAAGGCGGCGACGGGGAAGACAGGGACGTGGGCAACTGGATGGTCGAGGGAGAAGGGTAGCCGCGGGTTCACCCTCCTGGAACTCCTCATCATCATGACTATCGTGGCGTTGTTCTGGGCGTCCGCGGGTGTGCGCATTCAGGAGGTCGTGAACGGCGGAGATATCCGCCTGGCCTGCCGGCGCCTCATCGGAGAAGTCCGAAGCCTGCGGGGCCGCGCGGCGGCCGCGCATCGGGAGCACGTGCTCCGCCTGGACCTCGATGCGAACGTGTACTGGGTCTCGAAGGCGGCCGAGGAGGAGGGCTCGCACGCGCCGTCTCTGCGCTTCGCGGAGCCGTGCTCCGAGGAGATCCCTGAGCACGCAGAACCGCTTCCCCGGGGTGTCCTCCTCGAACGTGTGGCGGTGTTCGGTCGGGATGCCGTACGTCGAGGCCGTGCCGATATCCGCTTCCGAGAAAACGGGAGCGTGGAGCGGGCCTGGATCCTGCTTCGTAACGAGCACGATCGCTCCATGATGCTGGAGATCTCCCCGGCAACCGGTCGGGTGAACGTGCATGAAGGTCGCGGCGATGAGCAGACGGGCTGAGGCGGGATTCAGCCTCATCGAGGCGGTGGTGGCCATGGGGCTTCTGGCCGTGGCTCTGACCGCCGTGTACCAGCTGCAGGCCAAGAGCCTCGATCTTCATACGGATGCACGGTTCGTCACCCGCGCCACCCTGCTCGCCAGGGACCGGGTGGCCGACGTTCTGTCCCGGCCCGAGCTGGAGGAAGGAGAGGCAAGCGATCGGTTCGAAGACGACGACGGCGACCTCTCCGGCTACACTTGGGACCGGAGGATCCGCGAGGTGGAAGACCATCCGGGGCTCTACTCGGTCACGGTGGGTGTCTTCCTGGAAAGCGCTCAGGGCAAGAGGCTTCGAGGGGTCACCTACGAGACCCTTTGCTACCGGAGGCGCCCATGAGAGGGTTCACTCTGTTGGAGATTCTGGTGTCGCTGGCCGTCGTGGTCCTTTTGACCTCGGCCCTTTATTGGGCCTACACGGGCAACCTGGAGGCGATCAGCGTGGTGCGGGAGCAGGAGGACGCCTACCAGACGGCGCGCGTGGTCCTGGACCTCATGGTCCGGGACCTGGAAGCCGCCTTGACAGCGACCGCGAGCGGCGTATCCCCCCAGGGAACTTACGGATTGGTGGGATCCAGCGGGGAGCTGGCCGGCCGGCCTGCAGACCGGGTGAGCTTCACGACCTCCTCCCACCTGGGGTGGCGCGAGGATGCCCCGGAGACGGATCTCTGCGAGGTCGGCTACGGCCTGGAGATGAATGAAGACACAGGCGAGGCGGCGCTCTTTCGGCGGGAGCAGTTCCTCCCCGATGCGGACCTGGAGGAGGGAGGCGAGAAAGTTGCCTTGGCCGAGGACGTGGTCGCCCTCGAGATTCGATATCAGGATGAAGACGGAGAGGAGCTCGACGCATGGGAGGGCGCCGCCGGGGAGCAGAAAGGAAGACTGCCTCGATCGATTCGGTTGAGATTGTCCGTGCGGGATCAAGCGGGCCGGAAAACTATTTTTCGAACCGGGGTCCACCCGGCGCTGGAGTCGGGGGGCGGAGGGCGATGATCCCGGAAGCACAACGGCAAAGCGGCTCTGTTCTCGTGCTGGCCCTTCTGGTTATCGCCACCCTGGTCGGACTGTCCGTGGCGTTCTCCGACACCGCAGGCACTGAGGTGGATCTGGCGACCTTCTTTCAGGACACCCTCAAGGCCGAGGGCCTGGCTCGGGCCGGAGTCGAGGCTGCATTGCACCGGATCGCCATGGATCCGGACCCCGACGTCGATCACTTGGGAGAGGACTGGAGCCTGTTCGACCGCACAGCGGTGCCGATGGAGATTCCGGACGGGGCGGAGCTGAAGACCCGCATTTTCGACGAGGGCGGAAAGCTCCCCTTGAACGCGGTTCGCACCGACGATGGGACGATCGACGAGCTGCGGGCTGCGCAGCTGGAACGCTTGCTCCTGGATCTGGGGTTGGGCCGGGTGGCCTACGCGTCGGTGTTGGACTGGCTGGATGCGGACGACGTCAAGCGACTCGACGGGGCGGAGACCTTTTATTATGAAGAGCTCGAGATCCCTTACGCCTGCAGAAACGATCGATTCGAAAGCATGGGGCAGATCCGATTGGTGCGGGGCCCGGACACCCCGTTGGAACCGGGCAAGGAAGGAGATCGGCGCCTTTGGGACTATGTCACGATCTACTCCGGCGCCCTGGTTAACGTCAACACAGCGCCAATGGAGGTCCTCCAGTGCCTGGACGAAGGTCAGGACCGCCATCTGGCGGAGGCCACGGTCCAACGACGGCTGAACGAACCGTTTCTCTCGGTCGAGGACGTTCGGTCGCTTCCGGGCATGGACCGGGAGGTCTTCGAGAGGATACGCGAGTTCCTGACAGTCCGAACGTCGACCTTCGAGATCCAGTCGGAAGGACGCTGGGGCGAGGCCGTCTGCCGCGTGCACGCCGTGGCTGAGCGGGAGGGGGAGGACGTTCGACTCGTCTACTGGAAGGTGGATTGATTTGCGAAAACCGTTAAAAGGCATGTGGACCTCCGGAACGGTGGTCGGAATCCAGATCCACCCCGGTTTTTTTGCGGCTGTGCGCGTGCAGCACACATTCCGGGGGCCTCAGGTGAGCCACGCGGCCTATCGGACGCTCGATACCTCTGAGGGCTCCTCAGCTGCATTGTCGCGTTTTCTAGAGGAGGAGGGGCTTCGGGCCGAGAGCGCCGTGACCTCCTTGCCCTCATCCAGCGCAGAGCTGCGTGATGTGGAAGCCCGTCTGCGCAACCCGAAGAAGCTCGCCCGAATCATCAAGTATCAGGCGGAGGAGTACATCTCCATTCCCGTCGAGGATGCCGTTGTGGACTTCGTTCCGGTGGGCGTCAACGGGAACGTCCTGGCCGCGGCGGTTCCCAAGTCGGCTCTGGCCGAGCACCTGGATTTCCTGTCCAGGGCGGGGGTGGATCCGGATTGCGTCACCCTGGACGATCTGGCCCTTTTCTCCCTGTATCTGCGGCTGCATGCAGAAGACCAGGATTCCCGGGCCGAGGCCCTGGTGCGTTGGGGACCCGTTCGAGGAGGTGTGCAGATCATTCGCAACGGCCGTCTGGGCCTGATACGATCCCTTGCGAACGGCGCCCACGGAGAGGATGCGCTGGTGGAGGTCCTTCGCCTGGACCGCTTTCATCATCCGGAGGCCAAGGTGGAACGGATCCGGTTGACCGGACCTGGAGCCCTCGAGCCGGGGCGGGCCGAAGCCCTGGAGCAGCGATCGGGGCTTCCGGTGGAGATCTGGCGTCCGTTCGGCCGGCCCGG
>CAZQCK010000107.1:0-11244 GCA_964591925.1 uncultured Desulfobacterales bacterium | reverse complement strand
GCATCGCCAAAGGCGTGAAGGGCGGCTGATCGCTGCGCCCCCCGGTCCGCCGCCTCGATGGCGGCGGGCCGGGAAGGGGCTTCCCTCGAGCGGAAGCTCCAGAATCCCTCACGCTTCGGCCCGGACCCTCACCTCCATGCCCACGGGATCCTCGCCGGCAGGCGCCGCACGCTCCAAAGCCTTTCCTCCGTTCACGGACAGCTCCAGGGCCCCGCCGCTTCCGATCAATGCCAGGACCTCACCCCGACTCACATCCCCATAACAACCCCGAAGCCCTTGCACCTTGAAATTCCCCGCCTGGACCCGCGGTTGTCTTCCCTGAAGGAAAACATCAAGATGATCCTGTAGCAGATTGGTGACGAGGTTGCCGAACCGGTCGACCCGGGTCACCTCCCCGACGAGGACACCGTTCTCCTCCCGGGGCCGGTTCGACTCGAGGGGGACCGGGTCGTCTATTCGTTCTCCCATCTCGTCCGGGTCCCGGCCCGAGGCCAGGTGGGCCGCCACGGGTGCGAACACGTCCCTGCCGTGAAAGGTCCGGCTCACGGTCCTGCTGAAGTACCGGGCATCCAAGAGATGCACGATGCAAGGCGCATCATCCTTGCGAAGCAACGGCCAGAACAGACCGTTGTCCGGCCCCACGAAGAACCCCCCTCCGGCCTCTGCAGCAATGGCCCGCCTGGCGGTTCCCACACCCGGATCCACAACGGCCAGATGAACCGTTCCGGCGGGAAACCAGGGAACGGCCTGAGCAAGGATCCCTGCCGCCTCCCCAACGGCGCCCGGGGGGATTTCATGACTCACATCCACGAGCACCGCCTCTGGATAGATAGAGAGGATAACGCCTTTCATGGCGGCCACATAAGGATCCCTGCAGCCGAAGTCCGTGGTCAGGGTGATGATGCGGGATCGCTTCACGGAACTGTTTCCACCAGTCTGGGCACGATCTCCCCGGCCTTGCCCTGGAGCTCCCGCCTCCGGTTGTAGAACTCCCACACAAGCTCGGGATCCGAGGCAAACGCCTGGGGCGTGGCCGGATCCGTGGCCCGATGGTTCTTCCACAGCCCGTCCGCCCCTCGAAAGGTGGGTACACCGCTCTCGGCCGAAATACCGGCCCCGGTCAATACCGCCACCCGCTCGGCCCGGGCAAGCTCCGCCTTGAGTTGTCGTATCGTCGTTTCCATACAAAAAGGCTAACCGGGAACCAGGGCCAAGTCAAGGCCGGCTGACAGGCGGGCTTTGGTTGCCTTTCGAAGCGGCTTCCCCTATCCTGCCACCCAAAGGAGGACCACAACACCCATGAACGAACAAAGACTTGTTCCCGTGGGGGTGATCCACTCCCAGTACCGTGAGAGAAAAGACGCCCCGTTCCAGGGACGCCACAGAGACGAGGTAAGCACCCTGGAGGTGTTCGAGCCCTATGAGCCGGCCCTCAAAGACGTGGAAACCTGCTCCCACCTTATCGTTCTGTATTTTCAGGATCGAGGGAACCGGGACAGACTTCAGACCCAAACTCCTTGGGGGCCGGAGATACACGGCGTCTTCGCCACGCGATCCCCGGACCGGCCCAACCCTATTGGGGTGTGCACCGTAGAGCTGCTGGAACGAAACAACCGATTGTTGACGGTCCGATGGCTGGACGCCCTGGACGGTTCGCCTCTCCTGGACATCAAACCCTACTCCGCAGGTGTGGACGCCGCACCGGAGGCCACCGTCGGCTGGCACAAAAAGGGGGACTTCAGGGGGTCGTGATCCGTACAAACGGCTCACCTTCGGCGCAGCCCCTGCAAAGGGGCCCGTGCCTTTGCGGGTAAGCCTCCCCGCACGCGGGACAGACGGCGACGGCGACGGAGGGTGCTTTTCCAAGCCACGTCTTCCGTATCCGCACGGGCTGAAGGGCCATATAGTCCCATCCGGCCTGCTGGATCTCTTGAAACAGGCGAAGCGTGTCCTGGCTCTGTTTGGGCTCGAGTTTCAAGAACCATGCTCGGATCCCCGGCCAGGCGGCCAGCCGATCCACGTGGATGTGCGCCCGCCACCCCTGCCCTGTGTATTTGTCATAAAGGGTCACTGCATACCTTCCGAGATCCAGAACCTTCATCCAGCCGTTACCCGTGCTGCAAGGGGTCAGGAGCTGCACCGCATCGGGCAGGCATTTAGGCGTCTCCACCAAGGCATCGAAAAGCGTGTCCGGCGGGACCCTGGATCGAGCAAGAGACACCATGACGCCGCCGATCAGGAGACCCGGGGCCGGGTACCCGTGAAAAGACCCGGCCAGGTCTTTGAATTGCTCAAAGGTGTAGGGCCCTAGGGTCTTGATCTGCTCCGGTTGTTTTTTCGGGGTGAAAAGAGAAGCGTTCATGATCCACCTGTTGTTGGAGGCCTTTGTTACCGGAAGCAGCACGTCCCTCCCGAGTCGGCGACAGCAACCATAGTGCAGGGGGCTCGATGTGTCAATTTCCATGGACTTGCAGCACCCAAGATTTGGTTTGAAAACCCCGCGCTTTTGTGCTAACTACTGCCAGGTCTCTTGTAATTTTTTTCCCAAGCTTTGTCCCGTCGGGAATCCACCAGATATCTTAGAGGAAAGGAGATTGAAAACATGACCGCACAACTGATCAAAGGAACGGATATCCGTGAGGAAATCCTCAAGGAAGTCGAGGAAGAAGTCGCCAAGCTCAAAGCAGAGCACGGGGTCGTTCCCGGCCTGGTCACCATCCTGGTGGGTGAGAACCCGGCATCGATCTCTTACGTCACCTTGAAGATCAAGACGGCCGAGCGGCTGGGGTTCAAGGAAATCCAGGACAACCAGCCCGACGACATCTCGGAAGAAGATCTGCTCGCCCTGATCGACAAGTACAACAAGGACGACAGCATCCACGGCATCCTGGTTCAGCTCCCACTGCCCAAGCACATTGATGAAAAAAAGATCCTGAACGCCATTGACCCGGACAAGGACGTGGACGGCTTTCACCCCGTGAACGTGGGGCGTCTGATGATCGGGGGCAGCGAGGTCAAATTCGCCCCGTGCACCCCGGCCGGGATTCAGGAAATGATCGTACGGGCCGGCGTGGAGACGAGCGGTGCCGAGGTGGTGGTGGTGGGCCGTTCCAACATCGTGGGCAAACCCATTGCCAACATGATGGTTCAAAAGGGCCCCGGAGCCAATGCCACGGTCACCATAGTCCACACCCGCACCAAGGACCTGGCCGCCCACTGCAAGCGGGCCGACATCCTCATCGTGGCGGCAGGGGTTCCCGGCCTGGTCAAACCCGAATGGATCAAGCCCGGGGCCTGTGTGATCGATGTAGGCGTGAACCGGGTGGGCGAGAAAATCAGCGAGAAAACAGGCAAAAAGATCGCCATTCTTCGAGGCGATGTAGATTTCGACGCGGCCAAGGAAATCGCCGGTTACATCACGCCGGTGCCTGGCGGCGTAGGTCCCATGACCATAACCATGCTCATGAAAAACTCCCTCAGCTCCTTGAAGTTCAAGCTGGGCCTCATGTAGAGCGTACCCGCTGGACAAACCTGACCGCCGAAGGGGCAGTCCCGGACAGGGCCTGCCCCTTTTCGGTGGCTCTGGAAAACCTATCGACTTCGCTCACCACTAAGACGAATATGGTGGGGGGGTATTCCAACGCGTTACAACCTTGCCGGCGGCATGTGAGCGGATTTTCGCCAAAACGTCGTAGATAAGCGTTCCTGGATCTTCCGCCCAAGGGCGGAACGTGACAAAGGAGAGCGCATGCAGATCCCATTTATTCTGGAGAAGGCCCTCAGCCTCCATGCGGACCGCGAAGCAGTCATCTGCGGGGAGCACCGCTTTACATACGAAATGTTCGCCCGGCGCACCTATGCCCTGGCAGCCTTTCTTCGAGCCTCCGGTGTGATCAGGGGAGAATGCGTGGCCATACTGCACCCGAACCGCCACGAGTTCCTGGAGGCCTATTTCGCTGCCGCTCAGATCGGCGCGGTCCTGAACCCGCTCAACTTTCGTCTCTCCCCCCGGGAGCTGGCCTTCATTCTTAGCGATTCCGGGGCGGAAACCCTTATTGCAGCCGCCAGGTTTCGGGACGGGGTGGAAAGCCTCGGGAAGCTCGACACGCCGGTGCAACGTGTGGTTTGGACGGGGCAAGACGAGCGACCCTCTGCGTTCGAAGCGATCGAATACGAGGATGTGATACTCGCGCACACCACGGACACGCCACCTTCGCCGCCGGACATGCGCGATGAGGACGTGGCCCACCTCTACTATACCAGCGGGACTACCGGCAGGCCCAAGGGGGTCATGCTGACCCACAAAAACGTTTGTACCCATGCCCTGGCCGCCATCGCCGAGCTTCAAATCACGGACCGTGATCGCTGGATTCATGCCGCGCCGCTCTTTCACCTGGCCGACGCCTGGGCGACCTTCGCCCTCACCTGGGTGGGCGGAAAACACGTGGTGGTAGAGGACTTTGAACCGCCCGAGGTCCTTTCCCTCATGGAACGGGAGCGGGTGACCCTGACAAACATGATTCCCACCATGCTCAACATGCTCGTCCACACACCAGGGGTGACCGAGCGGGACTTCAGCGGACTCCGGGTCATTCTGAGCGGCGGCTCACCCATTGCCCCGGAAGTGGTGCGCCGCATCATGGACACCTTCGGCTGCGACTACATCCAGACCTACGGCATGACCGAGACAAGCCCCTACCTGACAGTCTCGATCCTCAAGGATTCTCTCACCCGGCTCCCCGCGGAGGAACAATTCGTGTACAAGGCCCGCACCGGGCGTCCCTTCCTGGGGGTGCTCCTCAGAGTGGTGCGGGAGGACGGATCCGAGGTGGCCCGGGATGACCGGGAAGTGGGCGAGATCACGGTTCGAGGGGACATTGTAACCCCCGGGTACTGGAACCGGCCCGAGGAGACGACAGCGGCCCTTCGCAACGGCTGGCTCCTCACCGGAGACATGGCCGTGGTGGACCCCGAGGGCTATGTAAACATCGTGGACCGAAAAAAGGACATGATCATTACGGGCGGAGAAAACGTCTACTCCGTGGAGGTGGAAAACGTCCTTTACGAACACCCGGCGGTGCTCGAGGCCGTGGTCATAGGAGTTCCGGACCCCAAATGGGGAGAAGCGGTCAAGGCCGTGGTGGTGCTCAATGAGGGGTGCTCAGGAGACGAGGAGGACATCATCCGCCACTGCAAAGAGAGGATCGCCGGTTACAAGGCCCCCAAGAGTGTGGACTTCGTGGAAGCCCTCCCCCGAACCGGCTCGGGCAAGCTCTACAAAAAGGGACTCAAGGACCGCTACCTGGAAAGGCTTTCGGCCCGCACGCCCGAGCCCGACGCGTTCGAGCCCGAGTCATGAAAATCCTGTTTCTCGGGCTCTTCTGGAGCCTATGGTTCCTGGCCTTCTCGACCCGCACCTCGCTCTCACCGCTGTTACCCGTGATCGAGGACGAGCTCCACCTGAGCCATGCCCTGGCGGGCGGGCTTTACCTAGCCCTGTCCATCGGGTACACCCTGAGCCTGCTTCTCTCCGGTGTCCTGGCCCCCAGGATCGGCTATAAACGGAGTATTCTCATCGGATACGTAGCCCTGGCCGGGGCCCTGGCCTGTCCCTGGTTCGCTCGGGACTATACCGTTCTGCTCGGAATATTCTTTCTCGTAGGTGCAGGAAGCGGACTCTACCTGCCGAGCGCCATTCCCCTTATCACTCGAATCTTTGACACCCGCCACTGGGGAAAGGCCCTGGCCTTTCACGATACCGCCGCATCCATCAGCATTCTTGCCATTCCCTTTCTGACCACGCTCACCCTTTATTTCCTGGACTGGCGGGGCTTCTTTCTCATTCTCGGCGGATTCTGCCTGGTGGGGGTTACCCTGTTCGGGCTCCTGGTCCCGGATGCCCCGCCCCAAAGCGAAGAGGTGCGCGGGAGCCTGCTGCGAATCTTCCGCAGGCCCGATTTCCGGATCATGGCCGTGCTCTGGATGGTGGCGGCCACAGCCAGCATGGGCCTTTACAGCATCCTGCCCCTGTTCCTGGTCAAGGAAAAGGGGATTCCGCTGGATACAGCCAACACACTGTTCGGCCTCTCTCGCATCGGCGGGGTCTTTGCCACGGTGCTGGCCGGTTTCCTGGCGGACCGGTTCGGAGTGCGTCGTGTCCTGCTCTTCATATTGCTGATCACCGGCTTGTCCACGGTGGGCATCGCACTCGCCCCGTCCTTCCTGTTGCTCGTGGTGATGCTCTTCATCCAGGCCCCGCTTTCCAACGGCTTCTTTCCCGTGGGGCTGGTGGCCATCTCCAAGCTGAGTGACACGGGTGAGCGAAGCCTGTTCACGGGCGCGACCATCTCCGGCGGCACCATTGCCGGACTCGGCCTGGCGCCTCTCTGTCTGGGGGCTGCAGCCGACGTGTGGAGCTTTCAGGCGGGCATTCTGGTCGCCGGCGGGATCATTATGGCGGTCTCGTTTGTAACCCTTCTTCTTCGGGACATCTGATCCGCTCAACCCCTTTTCAGAGACACCGGATGCTTGTAGGGCAGGCTTACGATGAACACGGATCCATGGCCTTCGCTGCTCTCCACCCGGATCTCTCCGCCATGCCGCTCCACGATCTTTCGGCAGATGGCCAGGCCCATGCCAACTCCCTCGTACTCCCCCCGGCCATGAAGACGGTGAAACGGCTTGAATATCTGGTCTGCATAGGCCTGGTCCAAACCTATGCCGTTGTCCTGAATACGAACCTCGCACCGCTTGCTGAAACGGGACCTCCGCTTGCCGGCCGGTTTGGGCCCGGGCGACGTATTGTAATCGATTAGAATGTGCGGAGCTACGCCCGGCCTCTGAAACTTGAGGGCGTTCCCGATGAGGTTCTGCATGAGCTGAACCAACTGATGCGAATCTCCTTCTACCTGTGGCAAATCCCTCACGACCACGGTTCCCCCGCTTCGATCGATCCTATCCTCCAGGTTGGACAGGGCTTCCTGAACCGCATCCCCCAAGTTTACCTCCGAGAAGGACTGCTGCCGGCTGGAAACCCTCGAGTAGTGAAGCAACGCCTCGATGAGGCCACGCATGCGGGTGGCAGCGGTGATCATCCGCTCCAGATAGTCCCGTCCCCGATCATCGAATTGCTCCGCATACTTGGCCCAAAGGCGGTCCCCAAATGTCTGAATCTTTCGAAGCGGCTCCTGCAGATCATGGGAGGTCACATAGGCGAAGTCCCCCAAATCCCTGTTGCTCTGCTCCAACTGCTCCAGGTTTTTCCGGATCTCGGCCTCGGCCTGCTTCCGCTCCGTGATATCGCGGATAAAGGCCCACATCTCGCGGGGCGCACCTGACGCGCCCCGGGTGAGGTGAACCCGCAGCTCCACCGGAACCAAGGTCCCGTCCTTCCTTTGAAACTCCTTTTCCATGAGCGGTGTGTGGCCGATGCGCCGGAGCTCCTGCTTCATGCCGACCTCCTCTGCGAACCCCTTCTCAGGGGTGATGTCCGGAACCGTCATGTTTTGCAATTCGGACTCCGAGTACCCCACAAGGTTCTCAAAGGCACTATTGACCTGCACAAACCGGTTTTCCATATCCGTCCGGGCGAACCCGTCGAGGCTCCGCTCCTGAAGTTCCCGGTACCGCCTCTCACTCTCCCTAATGGCCTCTTCAGCCTCCTTGACCTCGGTGATGTCGCTTGCCGTACCGCACATCCCGGCAAAGATCCCTTTCCCGTCCCTGAGCGGAAACCCCCGGTCCCGGATCCATCGCACCTCCCCGTCCGGCCGCACGATCCGGTACTCCAAATTCCACCCCTCGGTTGCATGACGCTTGAGTTCCGCCACCACCCTCGGCCGATCCTCGGGATGAACGGCGTCTATAAAAGACCGGGGAGAGGCATAAAGGCTCGCCACCGACCGCCCCCACACCTTTTCATAGGCAGGACTCACATAGAGCATTTCGGTGATGCCGGACTTGCTCATCCAGAAGACGTCCTCGATGGATTCGGCCAGCAGGCGGAATTTCCGTTCCCCCTCATACCTCTCCTGCTCCGCATACACCCGGTCCGTGACGTCCATGAGCCCCAGGAGCAACCCGGAAACTTCTCCCGGCTCGGTCCATACGGGACGGAGGCTCCAATCCCAGTAAGTCTCCCCCCGGTCGGGCCGGTCGGGATGATGGAAGGGTTTTTCTATGGCTACATAGGGTTCTCCGGTCTCGAGCACGCTTTGAAACAGGGCTTGGTTCTCTTCGTGAGGATAGAGTTCAAAGTGGTTCCGTCCCGGAAAAAAGTCGACCGTTTTGCCGGCCGCGTCGGCATAGGCCTGGTTCACTCGAATGAAATTGAAATCCCGGTCCATGTAGGCCATGAGAAAATGGGTGTTGGCGAAGATGCTCTCCAAGACTTCGTTGCTCTCCTGCAGGAGGCTTGCGGTCCGCTTATGTTGCTTCACCTCCCGCTCCAAGGTCTGCTTGGCCTCCTGGAGCTCGGACGTCCTTCGCCACACCTCCGCCTCCAGGTCGTCCCAGGCGCCTCTCAGGGAGGCCTCCTCCTTCTTCTGTTGGGTTACATCACGCCACGCGATCACCCCTCCGGTGATCTCCCCCTTCTCGTTCAGAATGGGCCCGGCGTTGCACGAGATGTTCGTGCGCGTCCGGTCGGGGCGCTCGATGATCCACTCCTCGTTCTCAATCACCTCCCCCCTGCGAACGGCCCGGGTCAGCGGCAGTTCCTCCGCGCCGGCGGGCGCCTCTCCATGCTTGTGCAGCAACCCCCAACCGGAGGGATGACTGTCGGCCGTTGTTCCCAGGAGCTCTTCCCGGGTCCGCCCGGTAAGCTCGACACCGTAACGGCTCACCTCCCTGACACGAATATCCGGGGCCTCCGCCACGGTCAGCCCTTCCGGGATATAGCGCATGATGGCATCAAGGATCCGGCCCTTCTCTTCAGCCTCGGTCGCCTGCGCCGCCTGGAGAGATCCGGCCTCGACCTGGTGCATGCTCGAGGATGTAATCGCGGCCAGCTCTCTCAGGAAGGCCTCGTCCTCCGGGGTGAATGCTTCTCCCTCCTTGTCCGCAACCAGAATGAGGCCCGTGAGTTCACCCTCCTGGTCTTCCACCCGGGCCCCCAGAAGCCCGCGCAAAGGCTGTTTGTCCGCGGCGGGCAGACGCCGCTCCAGAGAGAGGGTGGCGAGCTCAGACTGGGTGAGCCGAATGGATGCCACCTCCTGCAAAAGGCCCCGGTACACCATGACGTTTTCCCGCGAAAAACCATCATCCCAAGAGGGAGCGGGAATCCCCGGGCGCCTCGCCCTGGCTTCCACACTAAACCCGCCGTTCTCGTACCCATGCCCGGAAAGCCCCCGGCCCGCACGGGTCAGCTCCAGAGCCGCATCGGCCGCCCGTTGCATCAAACCTTCAGGAGACGCCTCCTCGAACATCTGTCTGGATACTCGAATCAGGGCTTGGAGGCGCTCCAGGGAAATCATGCGGTCCTTTTCCGTCTTTGTTATTGAATTCCGCTCCGACCCATTACTCTTGTTTTCCACCATCAGATTGCTCTTTCCTTACCTGAGTATGCAGAGTTCCGGGGACACCATACTTAATTCGGGGGCGGCACTGTCTTGTATGATGCAATATGCGTCCCGAATTAAGTATGGTGTCCCCGGAACTCTCGTCCCCGGAACTCTCGGTGGTGTCCCCGGAACTCGCGGAACTCGGCATGTATTCCGATATGGCCTGAACAGGAGGGAACGCCCGGGTGCAAGAGCGCCGGGCGTCAGCCCGGGGCGGATGAGGTGGCGTCCATCTCCTTGGCGATGGAGAAAGCAATGCTCAACCCCTGACCCTCTCCCGTCTCGATCCAGGATTTCCCTCCATGCCTCTCGGCCACCTCCTTTACAATGGCCAGACCCAGCCCCATTCCCTCGACGCCCGGGGTCGCATTGGCCCGGGAAAACATGCTGAAGAGCCGGTTTGAATTCCTTTCTTCCACTCCGCAGCCGTCGTCCTTTACGCAGAGGACGTGGAACGAGTCTCCGTTTCGGTACTCGAGGTTGATGGTTCGAAGCTCCGGTCCTCCGTGCTTCAGGGCGTTGTCCACCAGATTGCGGATCGCCCTCATGAGCAACATGCGGTCCAGGTAAAGGAGAGGATCTTCATTGCAGGGAACCAGACGAACCCCTCGCTCTTTCAGCAAAATCCGATAGTCTTCCTCCAGGTTTCGACAAACATCCTGAAGATGGACCGGCTCGAAGCGAAGCGGCACCTCCCGGGCCTTCATGTAGTCGTTTACACTGTCCACGAGGCCGGTGACGTGCTCGGCCGCCTTCAGGATACGGTGACAATATTCTTTCCCTTCATCATCGAGCTGCTCCGAATTGCGCTCGTACAGCCGGCGGGTCAACCCGCGAATGGCCAGAACCGGGCTCTTGAGGTCATGGGAAACGGCATAGGCGAACATCTTCACCTGCTCGGAGCTTAAGCTCAGGGCCTCATTGGCCTCCAGCAGCTCCGCGGTTCGCTCTTCCACCCGACGTTCCATCTCTTCATAAGAGCGTTGAAGGGCATTCCAGGCCTTGGCCTTTTCCACGGCATACCGGATGGAGCGTTCCAAGAGATCCGGAGTAATGTCCTCTTTCACCAGGTAGTCGGAGGCTCCGGCCCGCATGGCCTGGACATCCACATGGTATTCCCCCTGCCCTGTCAAAAAGATGATGGGGACAGGCCAGCCTTTTCTGCCGGCCTCGTGAAGAATCTCCAGGCCGTCGTGGGCGCCGAGGCAGTAATCCAGCAGGCAGACGTCGTAATCATGTCGATCGATCTGCAGCAGGCCGTCTCTGAAAGTGGAAACCCAGGTCAACGCGTATCGCTCTTTGGAGATGTCCGTCAAGGAATCCCGAAGGATGACGTGGTCGTCCGGATCGTCCTCGATGAGAAGGACCTTCAACGGCCCTTTGAGATCGGAGGTCTGCATGGGCGCCCTTTCCTGGTCTGTGCATAGGAACTTGGCAGTGCCCAAAATTCGTTTATGGATGGGCTCTGCCTGTCATATGCCATTGGTCTAATTATCATGTGGTCTAAATATAGGAATCTTGAACCAGGAATGGGAATAGGGTGAATACCCTATTTTGAAAGGTAAAAACATGGGTGTCTCGCCTCGAAAAGCACCCGGGGACTCCACCCCGGCCCCACGAAAATCAAAGCCTGAATTGAGCGATTGTCGAGTTTGCCGAAGATGCAAGGAAGAGGGTGCTTCGC
>CAZQCK010000106.1:0-11545 GCA_964591925.1 uncultured Desulfobacterales bacterium | reverse complement strand
ATGTTCGTTTCCCCTTTTGAAGGTCGGCTCCTGTTTCTTAGCTCGCACATTCCCTACTACCGAGAGGGATCATTCAGGACCGAGTGTGACGAATTCGCGGAAACCCGGTGAACCGCCGCGTGTAAAATGCCTCCCTATGTTTGCCCGGCTGCGTGAGGGCGGTCAAATCTTTTTTTCTTTTTTTTCTTGGTTCATCCGCCTAAAGCGTACTCGGCCTGATGGGCGGCCATGATTTCGAGTTTGAAGAAATCCAATGAGCATGGAAGTCCCCGAGGCTCATGCTCTTATTATCCAATGGATCAGGAATACTTGCGCTGAGGCCTCGCAAGGCTGGGACCAGAAATGGCGCAGTTCTTCTTTCGTGTAGGCGGTTGCAAGCAGGGGCGTTGATCCCCACCTACACAACCACCGCCATTTGTGATAGAATGCCATCGAGTATCGGGACGCGTCAAGGAGCCGGCGTTGACTGAGGCGGGGTCATACAGGAAAGGGATAATGCAGATCGAGGGGATATCTTTTGGCAGGCTGGTTCTGGACGGGCACACCTTTGCAACCGATCTTCTCATCTACCCGGACGGCCGGGTGCAGGAGGACTGGCGCAGAGAGCGGGGTCATCGCCTGGTCCTGGAGGATATTTCCGAGCTTGTTGCCACCGATCCGGATGTGATCGTGGCGGGCACGGGAGTCAACGGGCGCATGAGGCCGGATCCCGATCTCGAGGAGCGGCTTCTTGCACGGGGCATTGAGTTGCAGGCTGCACCTAACGAGCGGGCATCAGGGATTTTCAACCATCGAATCCGCACGGAACGCGTAGGAGCGTGCTTTCACCTGACATGTTGACGGGCGGTCCGTGCCGAGGGGCTCTTTGCCCTATGAGCGGATTTTAAAGACACAGGAGGGCGCTATGAGCAAGATCGACATCCAAAAACCCACTCGGAAGGATCTGGAGAAGCGGGGTGTTTCCAGTTGGCCCATTTGGGAAAAAGAGGTGTCCCGGTTCGATTGGCACTACCACGAGACGGAAGAATGCTATCTTCTGGAAGGACGGGTGGTGGTGGAGACCCCGGATGGGGAATCCGTTACCTTTGGTAAGGGGGATTTCGTGACTTTTCCCCAAGGGCTTTCCTGTGTATGGGAGGTGAAGGAGCCTGTGAAAAAGCACTACAACTTTCGATAGGGGGCTGAGATGGTCAGAGTGACGTGCCTGGGGGGTGCCGGATCGGTGACCGGTTCCAGCTACCTGGTGGAAAGTCCCGGGGGCAAGCAGGTGCTCGTGGACTGCGGTATGTTCCAGGGCGGCCGCCAGATGGAAAGCCGCAACTGGGGGAAGTGGGGATTCGATCCCGGAAGCATCGACACCCTGTTTCTTACCCATGCCCACATCGACCACAGCGGCCGAATTCCCAAGCTCGTCAAGGACGGCTTTGAGGGCCGGATCATCACCTCGCCGCCTACGGCGGAGTTGTGTCGAATCATGCTTCTGGACTCAGCGCATATTCAGGAGATGGACGCCGAGTGGCAGACGCGCAAGAACAAACGCCAGAACCGACGCAGGATTGAGCCTCTGTACACCACAGCGGACGCCGAGCAGAGCCTTACCCACTTCGATCCCAAGGACCGGGACCAGGTGATCTCCATCGACTCCGGGCTGCGGGCCAGGCTTCGAAACGCCGGGCACATCCTGGGCTCCTCCATCCTGGAGCTTTGGGTGGGTGAAGGAGAAGAGGAGGTCAAGATCGTCTTCTCTGGAGACCTGGGCAAGAAGGACCAACTAATCGTGCGGGACCCGCACGAGATCTTTGCCGCGGACCACCTTTTCATTGAATCCACCTACGGTGACAGACTTCACCGAACCTTCGAGGACAGCAAGAAGGAGCTTCTCGAGGCGCTTCAGTACGCTCACGGTCACGGAGAAAAGGTGATGATCCCGGCCTTTGCCGTGGAACGAACCCAGGAGATCCTCTACATCCTGGCGGAGTTTCAGCGGGACGGTCTTCTCCCGGATATGCCCGTGTACCTGGACAGCCCCCTGGCGATCAAGGCCACGGAGATCTTTCGAAAGAACAAGGCGTATTATGACGAGGAAGCCGGCGCCATCGTGGACCGGGGATTCGACCCTTTCAATATGCCCAACCTCACCTTCACCCCGTCCACCCAGGAGTCCATTAGGATCAACGAGCAGGCCGGTCCGGCCGTTGTAATCGCAGGAAACGGCATGTGCACGGCCGGCCGCATCAAGCACCATCTCAAGCACAACCTGTGGAGGCCGGGCGCAAGTTTGGTCATTGTGGGGTTCCAGGCCCGCGGGACCACGGGAAGGCGCATTGTGGAAGGGGAGAAACAGGTCCGGATCTTTCGCGAGAATGTGGCCGTGCGTGCACGGCTCTTTACCATCGGCGGTTTTTCCGCGCACGCGGATCAGGCGGATTTGATGGCCTGGATGGGTCATTTCGTGGAGTCCGCACCGCGGGTCTTCGTGGTGCACGGAGAGGCGCGGGCCAGTGAGGCCCTGGCCCGTGAGATTCGGGCAAAGTACGGGCTGGAAGCACTGGTACCCAAGTGGAAGGAGCGGTTGATACTGAAGCCGCGGGAGATGGCCGTGGAAGAGCCCGGAGAAGAAGAGGTGTCCCCGGACATGTCCCAGGTGATGCTTGCGGAGATCAACGAGCTGGAAAAAGAGCTGGAAGCGCTCAAGCGCCGAATAGCAGAGAAGGCTCCGGAAGAAATACAGGAGGAAGATGTGGATGCCGTGAAATACATTCAAGGCGAGATCAAGGCCTCCCTCGGGAGTCCTTGATCCCGGTCGGTTCAACAATTCAGGCCTTGGTTACAGCAAGACCCGGCCAACCGGTGGTCCCGGTACATCCATAGAGCAACATCCATAGAGCAACCGAAGAGCGCCACACGTGCTATTTCATCAGGCCGGGGAGAAAGAGCGCGATCTGAGGGAAGAAGAGAAGGATCAGGTTGCAGACGAGCAGGGCCAGGAGCATGGGGAATACGCCTTTAAAGATCGTCATCAAGGGCACGTCCTTGGCCACGCCGTATACCACATAGACATTTACCCCCACAGGGGGAGTGATAACGCCCATCTCCGTGATCAACACGATCACCACGCCGAACCAGATGGGATCGAACCCCAGGGCTTGGGCCACGGGGTAGAAGATGGGGACGGTCAACATGACCATGGCCAGGGCGTCCATGAAGCAGCCTCCGAAGAGGTATACCAGGACGATCACTCCCATGACCACATGTGGAGGAAAGGGAAGCCCGCTCACCCAGTCGGCCAGGTCGAAAGGCACGCGCGTGATGGCCATGAAGTGACCGAAGATCACGGCTCCCATCACGATGACCATGACCATGCAGCTGATCCTGGTGGTGTCCGCCAGGGACTGGACAAACCCGGGCCATGAGAGCTGGCGGCGGGCTACGGCGATCAACAGGGTCAGGAAGGCCCCCACGGCGGCCGCCTCGGTGGGCGTGAAAAAGCCGAAGAACATCCCTCCCATGACCAGCAGAAAGATGACCAAGGTTTCCAGGATCCCCACAAAGGACAGGAGCTTTTCTCGAAGGCTGCTCTTGGGCCCGGGCGGGGCCAGGGCCGGATTTTTATACACGCGGATGGCGATGACGCTCAGGAAAAGAGTGCAGAGGAGGATACCCGGCAGAATGCCCGCGGCAAACAGCTTTCCGATAGATTGCTCCGTAAGTATGCCGTAGACAATGAAGATAACGCTCGGCGGGATCAGGATCCCCAGGCTGCCGGCTGCAGCCACTGTGCCTGTGGCCAGGCCCATGTCGTACTTGTAACGGCGCATCTCAGGAAGAGTCACCGTAGCCATGGTGGCCGCTGTGGCGTTGGTCGAGCCGCTGATGGCGGAAAATCCGGCACAGGCCCCTACTGTGGCCATGGCCAGCCCCCCCCTGCGGTTGCCCAGGAGCACGTAAGCCGAGTCGTAGAGCCTTCGGCTTATGCCCGCGTGAAAAGCGATTTGCCCCATGAAGACGAAGAGGGGAATCACGGTCAGTCCGTAGGAGGAGAACACGTCCCACACGTCCCGTGCCAGGAGGTTCAAGCCCGCGTTCAGGTTTACCACATAGCTGAACCCGAGGAAGCCCAGAAACCCCATGACAAAGCCCACCGGCATTTTGGAAAAAAGCAGAACGACCAGGATAAGCAGGCCCACAATGCCGATTGTCGTCAGGTCCATCAGCCCACCGCCTTCCTGATTTTATCGAGAACCCTGGCCAGAAGGACAAGGCAGACCGCCCATGCCGACAGTCCGATGCCGTAGACAAAAGGGTAGAAGGGAAGCTGAAGGGTCAAGGATACCTCGCCCGAGGCGTGAAGCTGGCCTGCGTAACGAAAACTCTGCCAGCCCACCAGGGCGAAGAAAATGAGGCTGAAGACTCCGGT
Organism: uncultured Desulfobacterales bacterium; assembly: GCA_964591925.1. Classification (GTDB taxonomy): domain Bacteria; phylum Desulfobacterota; class DSM-4660; order Desulfatiglandales; family HGW-15; genus JAIPEI01. The sequence goes on along the minus strand of CAZQCK010000106.1, from coordinate 7,128 downwards.
GACCGCGTCCACCCAGTCCTGCGCGCGGGAAGGCAGGAGCTGGGTTATGACGCTCACGGCTACGTGGCCCTGTTGAACCGAGGTATGCGCCATGGCGAAACCCACGGCCAGGGCGCCGAAAAAGCACACCAGCTCATAGGTGCCGGGAATCGGCATGCGGAAATATCGAAGCACTACATCCGCACAGGTCAACAGCATCATGGCCACGATGGCGGCACCTGCGATCCAGAACAGAGTCCAGGAGATCCGCCTTGAAATCCTGTCCAGATATGCGATCATGATCATCCGATTTGAGGTCCGGGACCGCGTTTTTGCGACCCCGGACCGCCTATAGGGACTATGGTGGGCCCGTCCGTGCCTCTGGGACGGGTAAAAGCCCGGCCGATGATTTATTCGGAGTGTTTTTCAATCAGGGCGCGGACCTTTTCCACATAGGCCTTTCCATCGGGAGTGGCGTCGATGTAGTTCTGAATCACCGGTTCGACGGCTTCCCGCCACCGGGCGCTCTCTTCCGCCGAGAGCTGGATCAATTCATTGCCTAAGCCCTTCGTGAACTGGCGCCCTTCGGCATCGCTTTCATCCCATACCTTTCCATGCACATCCACCCATTCCTTGCTCAAGTCATCGATGATGATCTTCACATCACCCGGCAGGGCTTCCCATTTGTCCTTGTTCATGACCACGAACATGGCCGTGGTGTACCCGACGCTGAAGCATTCGGTCGTGTAATCCACCACTTCACCCTGTTTCCACCCCTTGAGCACCTCGATGGGACCGAAGGTTCCTTCCACCACACCTTTCTGTAAGGCCTCGTAGGTGTCTCCCTGAGGCATGGCCACAGGCACCGCACCCAGGGCCTCGACCACCTTGGCACTGAGGCCGGTGGCGCGGATCTTCATGCCCTTGAGGTCGCCCAGATTGCGTACCGGGCTCTTGGTGTGAAGCAGCCCGGGTCCATGGGCGTGCACGTAGAGGACTTTAACGTCCTGGAGCTCCTTGGGGTTGACCTCCTTTGCGAACTCATCAGCCACGCTGCTGGCCACTTGCCCGCTGGGATACCCCATGGGCAGATCCACCACGGCCATCACCGGAAAGCGGCCTCGCGTGTAAGCAAAGCAGGAGTTGCCCAGATCGGAGATCCCCGAGACCACCCCGTCGTAGACCTGGGGGGCCTTGGTGAGGGTTCCTCCGGGAAAGCAGGTGATTTTGACCCTGCCGTCGGTACGCCGCTCGATTTCCTTGGCGAAATCAACGGCGGCCTTGGCCTGTCCGTGAGTGGGTGGAAAGAAGATGCTGAAAGTCATTTCAGTGGACGCCGCCTGGACGGGACCAACCCCTCCCAGGAGCAGCAAGGCTCCCAGAAAAACGACCGCAAGGGAAAAAACCGTTCTCGCTTTCATCACCTGACCTCCTTTGCTAGGATGATACGGGAAAAGGATTCCAGGCTGGAAGGCACATGTCAGCAGCCCTTTGAGGCGGCACCCTCTTGCCTGGAGATCGAAGCGGCCGGGCGGAAAGCGTTGGAAACAGGCGTTCGGCCCGGACACGTTGAACCCGGTTCTGAACATGAGAAGTCATAAAATAGCATAAATCATTTTAAAAAGGAAGCCCTTTGTATGGATTGCAAGGTGCAAGACAAAAGCCATGGTTATTTTTGGCGTTTTTGTCCCTGCACCAGTGAGGAGAGGTTTTCGCAAGTCATTAAGGGCCCGCGAGGGATCCATGGATTTTTGCGATATGAACTGCCGCTACGCCCAATGGCCTGAAAAGAACGGCCTGGACGGTTCCGGCAGCTGCCGCACCTTCCAGGCCTTCTACTGTGAAAAGAAAGGCCGCATGGTTCACAAGAACGCGCCATGCCCGGAAAAGGAGAGGCGTCCCCCTGCTAAGGATGAGCCGACTCCAGGTAGCGGCTGATGGCGCCGTCATATGCACTGGTGAGTGCGAAGACCTTTCGTGCGAGTCGAAAACGGGTTTCAAGGGTTGTGGCGCCGTTGTTGGCCGCCATCTCATGAAGGACCGTCTCGTAGTCCGATGGGTCCACCACTACCGTGACGTCTCGAAAGTTCTTGGCTGCGGAGCGGAGCATGGAAGGCCCGCCGATGTCGATGTTCTCGATCGCTTCGGCCAGGGTGACGCCTTCTCCGGCCACGGTCTTCTCGAACTGGTAAAGGTTCACCACGACCAGGCCGATGGGCTGAATGCCATGGGCCTCCATCATGCGCACGTGCTCGGGGTTGTCGCGCATGCCGAGAAGGCCTCCGTGGACTTTCGGGTGCAGGGTCTTGACTCGGCCGTCGAGCATCTCCGGGAACCCCGTGTACTCGGATATATCCTTGACTGCAACGCCTCCTTCCCGCATGGTTCGGGCTGTCCCTCCCGTGGAAAGGATCTCCACGCTGTGTCGTTGGAGGGACTTGGCGAAGTCCACGATGCCCGATTTGTCGGTTACGCTGATGACGGCACGTTCGATTGGTATCATTTTTGCGTCTCCATGGTCGATTGCAGCCCCTGTTCCGGAATGAGACCACTCTAGCGCGAAGAACGTTTGCAAATCAAGCCTCATAATGTCGCTTTGACACTGAACGGGATTGCGTGTACAAGCAGGCAGTGGTACCGGGTGTGCTCATGAATTTTCTGGACATCACATACAAGACCGCTGCTTGTGCCCTGGCTTCTGCGGGGTTTCCGGCCTTTTGGCTCTACACTCGACTGAGCGGCCGCTATGGACGCGGGTTCCGTGAAAGGCTCGGGTTCCTGCCTCCGGACATCGGTTTGCGGCTCACGGGTTTTCCCCGCGTATGGATCCATGCAGTCTCTCTGGGCGAAATCCGCGTGGCCTCCTCCGTGGTCCGTGCCCTGAGGGAGCTGGTCCCTGAATGCGCCGTTCTGATTTCCTCCACTACGGATCATGGCTTCGATCTGGCGCAAAAGGTCTTCGGCCGGGGCATCCCCGTGGTTTACGCGCCGGTGGACCTGCCGTTCTCCGTTCGTAAGGCGCTCCGGCGTGTACGGCCGCAGGCCCTGGTCTTTCTGGAGACCGAGATTTGGCCCGCCTGGATAGAGGGGGCCCGTGCCCTCGGAATCAGTACGGCGCTGGTGAACGGGCGGATCTCCTCGCGCTCCTTTGAGGGCTATCGCCGGTTTCGATTTTTCTTTCGAAACGTCCTCTCCAAGATCGACGCCTTCAGCATGATAGGGGAAGGAGACGCTCGGCGCATTCAAGCCGTAGGGGCCGATGCCCGCCGGGTTTCGGTGAACGGAAACGCCAAGTACGATCTGCTCACGGAACAGGTTGACCAGGGCGCGGAAGAGGCGGTTCGCCGCAGGCTCAATCTGGGACCGGAAGCACCGGTCTTCGTGGCCGGCAGCACTCGAAGCGGTGAAGAGGCTCTCGTGCTGGAGGCATACGCTCGAATACGCAAGGCCTTTCCCGAAACAATCCTGGTCATCGCTCCGCGTCACATTCAGCGTGCCCGGGACATTGTGGATCTCGCTCGAAGGCGTGGGTTTGCGTGCCGGCTGTGGAGTGAGCTCCAGGCCGGTGGAGATCCGCGGACCGCACCCGTCGTGGTCCTGAACACCTTCGGGGAGCTGTTTCGGCTGTACAGCGCCGCTACTCTAGTGTTCTGCGGAGGCAGCCTGGTCCCGCTGGGCGGGCAGAACCCCCTCGAGCCGGCTGTGTGGGGAAAGCCCGTGTTCTATGGCCCGTACATGGACGATTTTGAGGACGCCAAAGCCCTTCTCGAGGCCCAGGGTGCGGACGGCACGGTGAGCAGCGCAGACAACCTGGCCGAGGAAGCCATCCGTCTTTTGGGCGATCCCCGCAAGAGGTTGGAACTGGGCGAACGGGCCAGACGCGCAGTGCTCGGAAGCCGCCGGGCGGCCGAACAACATGCCCGGATCGTGGCGGACCTTCTGGCAGGCGCGTCTTGACGCACAGGAAATAGAAAGTGTACGTTGCTTCGAGCCCCTGTCTGGGGGCTTCCGGCCGAAGAAAGGGGTTGGTCATGGCAATCGATCGCAAGGTCATTCGGGAGATCAAGGAGGGTCTGGGGGCCGGGACCCGGGAACGGTTGGAAGAGGCGGTTCGAGCCATTGTCCGTGCCAAGCAGGGCGGCGGGTCGGTCGTGGCGGTGGTCGGAAGCGGACCGAATCTACATGAAGGTGTAACCACCCTTTTGGCCGAGCTCATGAACAAGGGGGTGCTGGACGGCGTTTCCACGAGCTCCGCTGTGGTAAACCACGAGATGGGCGGCACCTTGGAGCGGGTAAAGCGGATCGACGGCCGCGCCATCGGTCTTTCTCCGGAAAGGCTTCCTTTGGACGGCATGTTCGAGGTAAGCCTGCTTTCGAATGAGGCGCTCAAGTCTCTGTGCGGAGAGCTGCCTGTCGATCCGGATCTCTATCAGCGGATGCAGAGCGCCGAAGGCCACGAGATCATCAAGGCCGCCGGGAACATGGCCTATCCTACCGGTTTGCGCACCGAACGGGTGGCCCGGGACGTCCTCTCCCTTGCGCGGAGGCGTGGTCTTCCGTTCGAGCAAGTGGCCGGATGGGGTGCGGACCCCCTGACCATGCTGGGTGCCGGGGCGGCCCATGATCTGCCGGTGCTGGTGACCGTCCCCCAACTCGTGGGAGGCGGAGAGGTGGGCATGGCCGTCGGAGACTCTATACCCGTGTCAACACGCTGTCGACGGGTCGCGGAGCTGCTGTCCGGAGCCGACGTGATCGTGGAGTCCGCTCTGGCGCTTTCCCAGGAGATCCACGACGGGCCGTTCGAAACGTTTACCGGCCACGGCATTTGGACCGATTGGGAAGGGGGGTGGACTTTTTCCCTGGAAGAGAAAACCGTCGTGCGGATCGACCTGGATCCCAATCTGGACCTCGCCTGGCGAAATGAGCGACAGAGTCGAACGGTATCCGATTCGATCCGGAAGGGGCTGCCCAAGTCCAAATCCATGGGCATGCCTTTTCGCATGGAAATGTCGGGTTTTGCCAGGTTGCCCGGAAGTACGCCCATTGTCGGAGACATCGGCGAGATCTGGCCGGTCCTGGCCCTGGAAGTGGCCGATGCGCTGGACGTGGAGCTCGATTTCATGTGCTATTCCCAGTCTCTTCCGGCCGGGGCTGAAATGAGGGAGTGGATCGTGGAGCACGTTTTACCGTTGGATCGGGCCCGGATGTTCGATCGCGATGGAGGCGCGCCGGTTCCCGCCGCGGGATGACCGATTGAAGAAGCTGGTTCATGCAAAGAGTGATGCTCAACCGGGCCCTTTTGCAGGACAACATTTCGACATATTTTATTTTTTTCTATGGGCTGCAATTTGAAACGCTTAATTCTGGAGATTATGAAGGCCAAGATGGTGTAGGGAGGTGGATATGGATCGGACGGGTGGGAATCCCGTTGTCGCCGTTATTCTGGCCGGGGGCGTGGGTACGCGCTTCTGGCCGCTCAGCACCCAGGAGAGGCCCAAACAGTTCATTCAGCTCTTTGACGAGCGAAGCCTCCTGCAGAAGAGCTACGACCGTGTGGCAGGGCTCATTCCGGATGACCGGATCATGGTTCTGACCAACGCCGGTTTTAGCCACCTGGTGGCCGAGCAGCTTCCCGCCATTCCCAGCGAAAACATCATCGGTGAGCCCGAGCGCAAGGACACGGCCGCTGCAGTCTGTCTCGGAGCGCTGATCGCCCGTAGGCGTTTCGGTAATCCTGTGATGGTCGTTCTGACGGCGGATCATTTGATCGAGCCGGTGGAGGTGTTTCAAAGAACCATGCTCTCGGCGGTAGAGGCTGCCCGGGAGACCGGGGCGCTCTACACCTTCGGCATTCGTCCGACCTATCCGGCTGCTGGGTACGGGTACCTGGAGATCGGCCGAAAGACCTGGGCAGATGAAGGCATCGAGCATTTTGATCTCGTTTCCTTTCGAGAAAAGCCGGACATGGAAACCGCTGCGCGGTATGTGGAGTCAGGCCGCTACCTCTGGAACTCGGGCATGTTCGTATGGACCGTGGAGACGGTTATGGCCGAGCTGCAGCAACATCTTCCCGAGCATGTCCATTACCTGAGCCGGGCGGTCGAAACCATGGAGTCCGCAGAGTGGAAAGAATCCCTGCGGCGGGCGTTCGGGGCGCTTCAGCGGACCTCCATCGACTTCGGCGTCATGGAGAAGGCCCGCAAGGTGCGTTGTGTGGCGGGAGCATTTTCCTGGAAAGACGTGGGCGGATGGCTCGCCATGCGGGAGTTTCTGGCGTGCGACGCCCATGAAAACCATGTCAAAGGGAGCGTGCATGCCCTGGACGCTCGAGGCAACCTGGTGTTTTGCGACCGGCCGGAAGAGACGCTGGCCATGGTGGGCGTAAACGATCTGGTGGTGGTGCGGGCCGGGGATCGGACTTTGATTGTGCACAAGGACCGCCTGGAAGACGTCAAACGCCTGGTAGAGGAGATTCTGTCGGCATCCAAAACCCCTTCCTGATTCCCTTCCCTGCAGGCCGGTTTCTTTGGTTGAAACTTTAAGAGCAAATGATTAAAAAGGGTCTTGACGCCTGCAATATCAAGGCTTATATTATGAGCAAATGACCAAAACCCTGGAGGTTACATGCCCAGACCCAGAAAACCCCGATTCGTGCAGGGCCGGCCCGTTGCGGTGGCCTTTGAGCCGAATCAGACGCCTCCTTGGGGAAGAATAAATGTAGTACTCTCCATCGAGGGGCTGGAGGCCATTAGGTTGGTAGACCACCAAGGCCTGGATCAGGCTACAGCGGCCGGGGTGATGAACGTATCTCGCCAGACGTTCGGGCGCATTCTGGCGGAAGCGAGGGCGATCGTCGCTGATGCCCTGGTGATGGGAAAGATCCTGCGGATCGAGGGCGGCGATTTTGCATTGCCTTACGGGGGAGGTCGAAGACACCGCCGCCGAAGACGAGGCGGCGCAGGTTGAAAGGAGGTGTTGAACATGCCTGGATTTGATGGAACCGGACCACGAGGAATGGGATCCATGAGCGGATGGGGTCGGGGATATTGCAATCCCCGTGCAGGCCTCAGCGGAACAGCCTACGGGGCAGGTCCCGGTTTGGGTCGCGCAGGCGGCTGGGGACGCGGGTTTCGCGGAGGCGGGCGACGC
>CAZQCK010000105.1:0-11642 GCA_964591925.1 uncultured Desulfobacterales bacterium | reverse complement strand
TCCTCGGGTGCCGGTTCCTCCACTAATGCGCTGACCGCGCTGGAGATGTCCTCGGTGGATGCGGTGCGCTTTGAGAGAAACCCGTGGGCGCCGTTTTTGGCGGCGGCCTCCCGGTACTCCGGGCCGTCGTAGAAGCTGACCACCAGGATTTTGGTTTCAGGGTCCCGGGACCTGATGCGGCGGGTCAGATCCAGACCGTTTGCATCCGGAAGCTCGATGTCCATGAGGATCACCTGAGGGCGGATGTGCTCGGAGGCCTCCATGGCCTCTTTTCCGTTGACGGCTTCATGGATGCCTGCTTCGGGAAACCGGGAGCGAAGGGTTTCTGCAAGCGTATTTCTCATTAATGTGTTGTCCTCTACGATCAGAAAATCGGGCATGTTCTCGCTCCATAGTTTGACGTGCGTCGTTTTGGGAGATCCTGTACTGCAACTTTACTTGAATGGGGGCTTGTGGTATATGGGGTGATACCTGTAGATTGTCTCGATCGGCTCACCATTGACAGTTCGGCAAGGCCCGGTCAACCGTCGCGGCAAAGGATCCGGTCCAGCGTAATGGCCGTGGCCAATACCGGAGTTACGGGTTTTTGCGGCGCCATCACCATTCGAATGGGTGCCTTGCAGGCGCCCAACTCAGGGGGAACGCCTTGAAGCGAAAGCACACCATTGTGATCGCCGAGGATCACCTGATTCTTCGCCAGGGACTTCAATCCCTGCTGAGCACCAGCGAGGACCTGGAGGTTGTGGGTGAGGCCGGGGATGGTCTCGAGGCCATTCGATGTATTCTCGAAAAGGAACCGGACCTGGTTCTTCTGGATCTCAACATGCCCAGGATGAACGGAATCTCGGTTATCCTGGAGATTCGACGGCAATCACCGCAAACGAAGATCCTTGCCCTAACCATGCACAAGGAGGAGGACTTCGTGCTCCAGGCGTTTCATGCGGGAGCGAACGGATACTGCCTCAAGTCGGCCGGCCACAATGAGCTTATCATCGCCATTCGAGCCGTTTTGGAAGGCAAGAGCTACGTGAGTCCGGAGATCTCGGATACGGTCCTCGAAGGGTGGCTGGAAGAGCGCAAGACCGTTAAGGGCGATTCGTCCTGGCAGAGCCTTACCCAGCGGGAGCGTGAGGTCCTGAAGCTTGTGGGGGAGGGGTATCAGAACAAGAAGATCGCGGATTATCTGTGCATCAGCCCGAAAACCGTGGAAAAACACCGGGCCAACATCATGCAGAAGACGGATTTGCACACGGCCTCCGCCTTGACCGCGTACGCGATTGAAAAGGGCCTGGTGAACAGGTAGGGTTTAGATTCAGTCCTGAGCAGGCCACCGGCTTGTGATTCGAGTGCCTTCCCCGGGTGTGGAATGGATCTCCATCTTTCCGCCCGAAAGCTCCACCCTTTCCATCATGCCCTCCAGACCCATGCCGCCGCCCTTACTCCCGCGGGGTTCGTTGAGCCCCGGTTCGATACCTTTTCCATTGTCCGTCATATCCAGTATCAATTCTCCCTGCCTCTGTTGCAACGAGATGTCGATCCGGTCGGCACCGCTGTGTTTGACAGCGTTGTTCAGGGCCTCTTGAACGACCCTGAACACAACGATCTTCAAGGACTCGGGGATATCCTCCTCGGCAAGGCTCAATTCCGTGTGAACCTCCAACCCCCTGTATAGCTCCTGTGTTTTTCTGGCGTTCCACTGAATCGCCGCCAGAAGCCCCATGTTGTCGAGGATGGACGGCCGGAGATTGGTGGAAATCCGCTGAGTTTCCTCCATGGTTTCCTTGACCGCATCGATGATCCGGTCCAGGGGCAGCCCTCCGGAGGCTGGATTTCCGCTCTCTTCCTGTGCCTTTTTGGCCTCCAGGGCGTACTTCACGGCGGTCATGTTGGCACCGATGCTGTCGTGAAGATCTTTGGCGATCCTTCGGCGCTCCTCTTCCTGGGCCTGAAGAAGCTTGGTGGACAAAGCCCTGAGCCGCTGCTCCGAGGCCCGAAGGGCTTCGAGGGTTTGTGCACGGTCCATGGCATAGCGAACGGCCCGTTCCATGAGATCAGGGGCAAGCCGGTCCTTTTCCAAGTAGTCGGCCGCACCCAGCGCCATAGCCTGCAGATCGACGCGTCTGTCGCCCTGGCCGGTGAGCATGAGAATGGGGGCGGCAAAGCCACGCGCCTTCAAGGCGTCCAGTACCTCGACCCCGTTTCGATGCCCCAGGCGGTAGTCCAGGAGGCACAGATCATAAACACCCCTCACGGCCTGTTCCAGGGCGCTGTCCGCACCAGCGACCCAGTCCACGTGAAACGACTGGTTGGGGATGTCCGAGAGGATGTCTCGCACCAGCACATAATCATCCTCGTCATCCTCCACCAGAAGAACCCGAATCTCTTTTTCCCTCCTGGATGAGGGTTTGTCAGCGGTCATACATGGACTCCTTCCTCGTGTAAATCGCTCGAATCCTACCAGAGTTCCGGTACAATTTGAAGGGGCGATAAACAGCACCGGAAATACCTTGCGCAAATACTGGGAATACTCTCTTCCACCCATACCTCGAAAGTGATCCATGCTACAAGATTGATGATCAAAAAAAAATCCGCCGTCCGGAACAATTGAACCCGCACGCGTACCGAAATAAGGATCTTGGGACTGCGGCAGAAAAAGGTATGGCCTGAATGCGGAATCAGGGTCTCTTAACCGGGATCCGCTCTGATCTGAGGATGGAGAAGCCTCAGAGCCACGTGCCTGTTTTCAGATAGCGGTCAACGCAAAGGGGGCTGGGGCGGCCGTGTAAACATTCTCGCAGAGAGAAGAGTTATGGAAAATGCGCGCATTGCCGAGATATTCAGTGAAATCGCGGACCTCCTGGAGCTTAAGGGCGGAAACGCCTTCCGCGTGCGCTCCTATCGAAATGCCGCCCGAACGGTGAGCGAGCTGCCGCAACGCCTGGAGGACATGGTCTTCGAGAAAGCGGACCTCACCGAACTCCCCAATATCGGCGAAGGCACGGCAGAAAAGATTCGAGAAATCCTGGATCGCGGAACCTGCAAGCGTCTGGAGGATCTGCATGAAGAAGTCCCACAAGGACTGACCGATTTGTTGAGAATTCCTCAACTCGGACCCCGAAAGGCTGCTCAGCTTTACCGGGAGCTCTCGGTTCAGTCCCTGGAGGAGCTCAAGAAGGCCGCCGAAGACAAGAAGGTCCGAAAGCTGTCAGGGATGGGGGCCAAAACCGAGCAGAAGATTCTGGAAGGGATCCAGGGTTTGGAGGCCTCATCGGGCCGGATCCTTTTTCACACCGCGTCCCAGTATGTCAAGGCCTTGGGGGATCTTCTTTCGAGCATGGAGACCGTGGTGCAGTGGGAAGTGGCCGGCAGCTTTCGAAGAGGCAAAGAGACGGTGGGTGACCTGGACATACTGGTTCAGTCCACGGATCGAAGGCGGGTGAGCGAATCCGTGGCTGAGCACGATGCGGTGGTGGAAGTAATAGGTAGAGGGGAGGAGAAGATGAGCTTTCGACTGGAAAGCGGGCTCCAGGTGGATCTGCGCTTCTTTGAACCGGAGGCCTTCGGTTCCGCCCTGGCCTACTTTACCGGATCCAAGGCGCACAACATCGCCGTGCGGAAACGCGCGCAGGCCAAGGATTGGAAGCTCAACGAGTATGGGTTGTTCAAGGGGCATAACCGCCTGGCGGGCAGGACCGAGGCGTCGGTATACCACCGTTTGAATCTGCCCTGGATTCCACCCGAGCTTCGTGAAGACCGAGGCGAGCTGGAAGCGGCTGATGAGGGCCGGCTGCCGGAATTGATCGCAGAGGGGGACATCAATGGAGATCTGCACAGCCACACCAAGCGAACGGATGGAAGGGACAGCCTGGAGGACATGGCGAAGGCCGCTCGGGACAAGGGATATGGTTTTCTTGCTGTGACCGAACATTCCAAAGCCGTGAGCGTAGCCCGGGGACTGGACGAAGAAGACCTCAAAGCCCACGCGGACAAGATTAGAGCGCTGGACGAGAAATATGACGACTTCTGGCTCATGACCGGGATCGAGGTGGACATACTCAAGAGCGGTAAGCTGGATCTGGACGAAAAGATTCTGGCAAGGCTCGACTGGGTGGTGGCGAGTGTGCATTCTTACTTCGATCTGGAGGAGAAGGAGATGACCGACCGGCTCCTGGCGGCTGTACAGAGCGGCGTGGTTCACAGTCTAGGCCACCCCACGGGCCGTATGATCGGCAGCCGGGATCCCATAAGATTCGACCAGGACCGGGTGTTCGCGGCCTGTCGTAAGTACGGTGTCTGCCTGGAGATCAATGCTCAGCCCGATCGGCTGGACCTGCCCGACACCCTGTGCAAGCGGGCCAAGGAGGCGGGAATGAGCTTCTCCGTGGTCACGGACGCCCACCACCGGGTGGATCTCGATTTCATGCACTACGGTGTGCTCGTGGCCCGAAGAGGGTGGCTGGAAAAGAAGGACGTATTGAACACGCGGACCATGAAGCAGTTGAAAAGGCACTTGGCAAGGGAATGAGCCCCGACTCGGAAAGGACAGGGCCATGAACAAGAGGCAAGCCGAGCAACGCGCGGAAGCCCTGCGTGAGGAGATCGCCTACCACAATCACCGCTACTATGTGAAGAACGATCCGGTGATCTCGGACGAGGAGTACGATCAGCTCAAGGCGGAGCTGGAAGGGATCGAGGAAGCCTATCCGGAGCTGGTCACACCGGACAGCCCCACCCAACGTGTGGGCGGCGAGCCCCTGGAAGAGCTGGGCACCCTTTCGCATGAGACTCCCATGCTGAGTCTGCAGGCCGTGCAGAAAGAAGAGGCGTTTCGGAGGTTCTACGGGACGTGCCGAAAGGAGCTCAATAAGGTTCGTGTCTCCCTGGTGGCTGAGCCCAAGTACGACGGCGCGAGTGTGGAACTCATCTATGACCGGGGTCTGCTTTCGAGCGGAGCGACCCGGGGAGACGGCGACACCGGTGAGGATGTGACCTCCAACATCCGAACCATTCGGGAAATCCCGCTTCGTATCCCTTCCAACAAGAAGGTTTCCGTGCCCGAGCACCTGGTGGTGCGTGGAGAGGTGTACATGGAAAAGGAAGAGTTCGAGGCATTCAACCGGCGGCTGGAGAAGAAGGGAAAACGCACCTTTGCCAACCCGCGGAACGCCGCCGCCGGAAGCCTTCGCCAGCTCGATCCCAGGATTACTGCGGAGCGGCCCCTGCGCATCTTTTTCTGGAAAATCGCACCGTCTTCTCGAGCGGCTCAAACAGGCGGGCCTGGACCCCGGAGGTGGAGAGAAAGGGGATCGTCTTGAAGGTTTGACCGTGGTGATCACGGGGGAGCTGGCGTCCATGACCCGGGACGAGGCCGGGGAGGCGGTTCGCCGTCAGGGAGGCACGGCCGCCTCCAGCGTGTCAGGGCGTACGGACTATCTGGTGGTGGGGTCCAACCCTGGCGCATCCAAGCAGGAGGACGCCCGGGCGCACAACACCCCTGCGCTGGACGAAAAAGGTTTTCTGGCACTCCTGAGGGGAGAGCCCTGAATCGGAAGACCGGCTGTCAAAGGTCGAAGGACCTGGTCTCGTTCCGGTGCAACTCGAACTCCTGACCTCTCACGGCGATGCGGATAGGTGCTGTCACTGCGTCACCTACGCTGAGAGTAAGCTTTTCCGTAGTGACGTCGAGTTGCAGGGAGTGGCAGCGGTAGCGGATGTTCATGGACAGTCGGCCCATTTCCCTGGGAAGACGTGGATTGAACCGGAGAACCCCTCTGCAGGCCTCGATCCCTGTGTAGGTCTGCAGGAGAATATTGACGCTGCCCGCCATGGCCCCCAGGTGAATGCCCTCCGGAGTGGTCCCGCCCTGGATATCGCGGTAGTCGCTCTTGAGCGCATCCTCGAACAGGGACCAGGATTCCTCCCGCCTGGACCGCCCCAGGATGCTGGAGTGGACCACCCGGCTCAGGGTGGAGCCATGGGAGGTCCGCTGCGTGTAGTAGTGGATGTTCTTGGGGATCATTTCCCGCTCAAAGGCGTATCCCAGCCGGTGGAACATTCGTTCCACTTCCTCGGCGGAAAAAAGGTAGAGAAGCATCAGAACATCGGCCTGCTTGGAGGCCTTGTACCGGTTGGGTGTGTCGTCTTCCGCCTCCAGGATGCGGTCCAGGCGCTGAATGTCCCCGTATTTGTCTCGATACCCCTCCCAGTCGAACTCCTCCAGCTTGTCATAGCCCTCGAACTGGCTGATGATTTCGCCGTCGTGAAAGGGCACATAGAGGTTCCGGCTGACATGGTCCCAGTGAGCCGGCTCGTCCTGGTCCAGAGCCAGGGTCTCCTCCAGTTCGCTGACCCGCTTTCCGGGCAAGGATTCGAGGGCTTTCAGAGCCTCGGTCAGTACCCAGGAAGCCATCATGTTGGTGTAGGCGTTGTTGTTCAAGCCCGGTTCCTCTGACCAGGGATATCCGTCATGGTACTCGTCCGGACCCATGACTCCTCGAATCTCATAGCGCCCACGCTGCTCATTGAAAACCGCGAGGTCCGCCCAGAACCTGGCGATTTCAAGCAGCATCTCCGCCCCATAGGTGGAGAGGAACTCCGCATCGCCTGTGACCTCATAGTACTGGACCACGTTGTAGGCGATGGCCGCGTTGACGTGGCGCTGTCGCCTGGAGTTGTCCGGAATCCAGCGCCCCGACTTTGGATTGAGATGAAGGCTTTGGCTTTCTTCCCTGCCGTTGCTTCCGCTTTGCCACGGATACATGGCCCCATGGTGTCCCTCCTGCTCGGCTGCGGCTCGAGCCTCGTTGAGACGCCTGTAGCGGTAGAGGAGAAGGGCGCGCGTAATCTCGGACAGACGCAGATTGAGAAAAGGGAATATGAACAGCTCATCCCAGAAGATGTGCCCGCGGTAGGCCTCTCCGTGCCAGCCTCGAGAAGGAACCCCCACATCCAGGTCCATGGTATGGGTGGAGACGGTTTGAAGAAGATGGAAGATGTTGAGCCTCAGGATCATGGAGGTGTGGTCACTGTATTCAGTGTCCTCGTGCTGAAAGAGGATGTCGAAATCACGCCACAGGTGCTTCCACGCCAGGACATGAGAGCTCAGCATGGCTTCGAACGACTCGGCTCGGGCTGCGGCCTTTTCGGCTTCCACGCCGCACTCCGTGCAGGCGTGGTCACGGGAGGTGTACAAGGCCAGAATCTTCTCCAGCCGCACTTCGTCCCGTTCTGCCGCCTCGGCGAGGAAGTGATGGGCGATGTAGCCATCCTTTTGAACGAGACGCCGCTCCGGTCGAAGCAGGTGTCCTCCCTGGTAGGCCCGGGTCCGTGCTGTTTGAGCGATTCTGAGGCCGGACTGGTTGGTCTCCACCTTCAGAGACAGGGTATCGTCATGCACCGCCTTTGTGAATAGCGGGACGAGGTGGTCGTTGTTCAGTCCCTGGTATCGTTCTACGCCGGCATTGGTGACACGTCCCTCCAGAGCGGTTTGGATTTCCAGGATCCCTGACCAGTTCTCCGGGGAAATCCGGAGCTCGAGCGCGGCCAGGTGAGGCTCGGCCATGTGGACCAACCTTCGCTCCTGTATGGTGGTTTTTCTCTCCTGCTCGTCCTGGAAAGAAACGGTTCGGGACAGGATACCTCTGTAAAGGTCCAGATCCTGCCGGTAGTTGAGGATGTCCACGTTTCGAAGATCGAACCAGTCCCCTCCTTCTATGCGGAAGGTGAGCATAAGCCAGTTGGGAAGGTTGACCAGGTCCTCATTTTCCACGATGCGGCCGGAGACCTCCGTCTTCCTGCGATTGTATCCTCCGGCCAGATAAGAGCCCGGGTAGTGGGTGGCGTGGGCATCCGCCTGAGGACTCGCACCCCGCGTAGCAAAGTACCCGTTTCCCAAGGTGCACAGGGCCTCCCGAAGGCCCTCCTGTTCGGGTTGGAATCCTTCATAGATCAGGTTCCAAGGATCTGTCATTCACTCCTCCTTTGTGCATTCCGCCCTTGAATGAGCGAGGTCAGGGATTCGAGAAAAATGCGGACCTCCTCCGGATCCTTCAAGACATATTCGGCCTCGGTGAAGCGGTCTTCTTCCGTGACCACGATTGTCATCCCCCCATGAAAACGGGTTCTAAGCGCGCCAAAGGCGTACTCGTCTGTCACGTCGTCCCCCACATAGAGGGGGAGATGTTCAGGGCCCTCCAGCTCGAGGGCCTGTAGAATCCGGAGCAGGGCCCTTCCTTTGTTCCAGTCCAGATCCGGCTGAATTTCGAAGACCTTTTTTCCGGTTCCCTTTTTCAGTCGCGAATGGTTGGACTGAACGCGATCCACGACCTCTTTCACCAAGGGAACATCCTCTTCTCTTGCGTTTCTGTAATGAACCGCGATGGAATAGGTCTTGCGTTCCACGAAAACGCCCCGGAGCGAAGCCAGTTCACCCTCGATAGACGCCTGTGCATTATTCAGGTCGTCAAGATAGTCTTCACCCTTTTTAACCGTCATGCTTCCCTGTTCCGGCCCTTCGATGTCAAAACCGTGGCTTCCTGCGTACACGATGTTCTCGAGGCCCACAAGATTTTTCACGTCCTGTAAGTCCCGGCCGCTGACTATCCCCACTGTGCAAATTTCCGTGAGCTTGCGCAGGGCCCTGCGCATGTCTTCCGCCGGCATGGCCTGCTTGGGGTCCTTGACAATGGGGGTGAGGGTGCCGTCGTAATCCAGAAAGACCACAGGGGATTCCCCTGCGACCCGCTCGGACATCTCCCCCAGGGCGTGGAGGGCGGAAGGTAGCCCCTGAACGGGTTGGGCTGCGGGTAAGAGCTCCGAGAGAGCGGTCACCACATGATCGGCGCCGGCCTTGGAGAGATCCGATGCGCGACCGGTGCGATCCACCCCGATCACACGGCCGAACCCGCCGCGCCTGCCCGCCTCCACCCCGGCGAGGGCGTCTTCCAGCACCATGGCCCGCTCGGGACGCACTTTCAGACGTTTTGCCGCCTCGAGAAAAATGTCCGGGTTTGGTTTGCCTTTCAAACCGAGCTCTTCCGCATCCAGGCCGTCCACTCGGACGTCGAAGTATTCCGCAAGTCCGGCGGCATCGAGAACCGCCTTACAGTTTTTGCTGGAAGACACCACGGCCGTTGCAAAGCCGCGCTGGTTGAGGGATCGGACCAGATTTACCGCAGGCTCGTACACACGGACGCCGTCTTGCTCCATTCGCTCCCGGAAAAGCTCGTTTTTCCGGTTTCCGAGACCGTGTACGGTGCCCTTGCCGGGTGGATCCTTGCGGTCGCCTTCCGGCAGATCGAGCCCCCGTGATTGCAGAAAGCTTCGCACTCCCTCCAGGCGCGGTTTTCCGTCCACGTACCGGGCGTAATCCGAGTCCGGATCAAAGGGGCTCCAGGTGCCTTCCGAGTCCTTTCGAAAGGCGTCAAACAGGGCCTTCCAGGCGGCCGCGTGGACCACAGCGGTCCGAGTAACGACGCCGTCCATATCAAGAATGATCGCATCGAGGCGGAATCGGGACAGTGTCAGGGAGGGTGTCGCTTGCTTCATCTCAGCGGCTCCGAATAAGGGGACGGTCGGCAAGGCTGTAATCCATTGAATCTCCCGCCAAGCCCGCAGATTAGATATTACAGTCCATTTCACCTTGAAACCGCGTTTTCGGCAATGGGGTGAAGCATGGATTGATCCCATTGACGGACGGTAGGAAAAGGAGGCGGTTTTTGGGGTTCCCGCTTGCAGGAATACAGGATGGAGCGTATTGCGAAGCCGCGGTGTTTGTTACAGGATGGATGACGTCAAAAGGTTCTTGGACTCCGCTCAACGGCGTTTGAGCCGCATGGGGAGGGCATGGCATTCATATGATGTGAGGTGCTTCTTTATGGGAGACTTGGTGATCGTTTCGAATCGAGGGCCGTTCAGCTTCAACAGCGAGTTTCTGAATCAGGTGGAGTACCGTCTCGAAAACGGCAAGTGGCCTTCGCCGCCCCGCTTCGGGGAAGGGGGGATGGTTCAGGCCATGTCAGGGCTTCTGCGTCCGGGTCCCTGGCGTACCACGTGGCTGGGTGCCTCCATGGGGGACCGGGATGTGGATGTGGCCAGGGGACACTACAGCCAACTCTTTCAGGGCCTGGAGGAAAACGGGCTTGCGCCCAAGTGGTTTCCTCACATCGAGATCGATGCAGACAACCGCCTGCACTTTCGGTACACAGAGTATGATTTTTTTATGCGCTTCGTTTTTTTCGATACCCGGCACATGCACAGCTACTACAGCCGTTTTGCAAACGGCTTCCTCTGGCCTCTGTTTCATCTAACGCGGCCTCCCTTGTTCTATAAGAAGTGCAGCATGTTTCCCCGTCCCGAGTTCGAGAAAAACGACTTTGTTCAGTACACGAGCAGCGGCGTGACCTTTGCCAACACGGTCCTGGACGAGATACAGAAAAGCGGGGCCCTTATGCGGACGAACGAGGAGACCGTGATCTGGAACCAGGACTACCACCTGATGCGGGTTTCAGAGGATTTCAAGGGCCTGCTCCGCCAGGAGGGAGTGACGCCCGAGGCCAGACGTCACATTCACGTGGGGCAGTTCATGCACACCCCGTTCTTCAACATCCATGAAATCCAGGGCCTCATTCGAGAAGACAAGCGAAGCCGGATCAGGGCCCGGATCTATGATCCCTTTGCTGAAGGCATTGAGAGCGTGCTGAAAAAGGTAACCTGGGGCCTGCTGCACAACGACTTCATCGGCTTTCACACCAAGGAGTACTGCGACAATTACCTGGAGGCTCTGGAGGAGTGGTTTCCCGTGGACATCCGCGTTGCCGATCAGTGCTATGAGATCCATCGCCGCGGAGGGGTGACTACAATCGGTGCCCTGCCTATAGGACTCGATGTGGACAAGATCCTCTCCGAGGTCGCTCCGGGCAAGTCCCTGGATCATGACGTGGACGGGAACAGCCTTCGAAAAATCATGCAGGAGGCGCGGGGTCGGAACAACCTGGTGTTCGGGGGCCTGGAACGACGGGATTACACCAAAGGGCTCATGGAGCGGCTGAAGATCTATCTTCACGCTCGCAACCGGCTGCATGAGGGCAACCGGGGTGCCAGACTATATCAGGTGACATCCCCCAGTCGTATGTCCAACCCGGAGTACCAGAAGCTTCAGCAGGGCCTGGACGAGGAGATCGAGCGGATCAACCGGCAGTTGCCGGAGGAAGAGCGGATCGTCCACCTCAGCGAGGGTATTCCGGCCCCCGAGAACTACCGTTTTATGAAAGAGGTCGATGTGATGCTGGTCACTCCTCTGGAGGATGGTATGAACCTCGTAGCCTTCGAGTACATCCTTTCCCAGAAATACAAGAGCGAGGACCTTCGAGGGGTTTTGGCCCTCAGCACCAGCGGAGCGGCCAGATGGCTCCGGACCAAGGGGTTTGGTGAGGAGGACGGCATTGTGTTCGTGAACCCTATGGAACCCAAGGAAGCGGGGATCAAGATCGCGGACGCCCTGGAACGGGGATGCCGACTCTCGGAGCGGCTGATTGCGTGCGTGGAAAGCGAAAGACGGGTGGACGACTGGGCGGAAAAGAACATCGAGTCCATCCTGAACGCGAGAAAGGCGGAGTAGACCGGGGAGCGCCCGGGCATGTCCA
>CAZQCK010000104.1:0-12102 GCA_964591925.1 uncultured Desulfobacterales bacterium | reverse complement strand
ACTCTGGTATGCGAAGCACCTGATGACGCCGCAGATTCGGTAAAATCGGCAATCGCGAAGGGTTTTAAATTGCAGCCTTTTCCATGAAGAAGCTCATTCATGCAAAAAGTGACGAACAAACCGGCCCCTTTGTGTGCTAAGCCATCGATATATCAGGTTTTTTTCGGCAAGCTGTAATTTGAAACGCTCAATTCAGGTTGACATAAGTCCAGCTCCAAACATTCGGCTCAAGCACCCTTTGGCGGCATGCTCTCCATGACGGTCTCGGCCATGGCGGTGATGGTGAGGCTCGGGTTCACGCCCAGGTTCACCGGCACATTGGATCCGTCAATCACGTAGAGTCCCGGGTGGCCGTGGACCTGTCCGTCAAACCCCACCACCCCCTGCTCGCGCGTCTCGCCCATGACGGCCCCGCCCAGGATGTGGGCCGTGGTGGGGACGTCGAAGAGCACCTCGGGCCAAGCGCTCACGGCTCGCCCGTCGATCCGTTCGGCCATGCACCGTGCGATTTGGTTGGCCACGGGGATATAGGAAGGAATGGGCGGAGCCCCCGGTGCGAGCCGCGTGTTCATGCTGCGCCGGCCCAGACGGTACCAGCGGGGTCGGTAGTCGAGCTGCATGTGGCTCTCCGTGGTCTGCATGACCAGGAGAATGGAGGTGCGCGCGCCCCAGCCCATTGGGTTGAGGTCCCGCAAGAACTCCAGCGGGTGGCGGATCACTGTTCCCAGGTGCCTTGCGGCTCGAGGCATTCGGTCGCCGCCGTCGGTCAGCAGGGTGGTGATAAGGCCCATCAGGTCGGACCCCCTGGCAAATCGTACCACCTCCACATGAGTGTGCTCGTCCGGGTAGATGCCGCTGGTGATGGAAATGTGATCGGAGTAGTCGGCGTTGCGGTCCCGGGCGACCGCCCCCACCAGTGCCTCCGAGTTGGTGCGGACAAGGTCTCCCAGCCGGGGGCTCAGTCCCGGCAGCAGCCCCGCCCGCCTGCACCGATGGAGGAGCTCAACCGTGCCCATGACCCCGCCCGAGAGTACCACCTTGGCCGCTCGAAAGGTGCGTGACTCTCTGGAAAAACTCGTGGTCTTTCGGGTGCTGATCCTCCAGCCGTCTCCCTCGGGCCTGACGGCCGTCACCTCTGTCTCGGGGATCACCTCAGCGCCCAGCTTTTCGGCCAGGTAAAGATAGTTCTTGTCCAGGGTGTTCTTCCCCCCATCCCGGCACCCGGTCATGCAGGCCCCGCATAAGGTGCAGCCGGTGCGGTCCGGCCCGCGCCCGCCGAAGTATGGGTCGGGCACGGTCTTTCCGGGCTCCCCGAAGAACACGCCGACATCGTTTACGTGAAAGGTGTCCTCCCCCCGTATCTCCCGGCCGATTTCTCGAAGAATCCGGTCGGCCTTTCCCACCGTGGGGCTGGTGTTGGCTCCGAGCATGCGCCGGGCGGTCCGGTAGTTGGCCGCGAGCCGGTCCTTCCACTCTTCGGGCCCCCACCCGGGCTTGTTGAACAGCTCGTCCCGGGGCACCAGGAGGTTGTTGCAGTAGTTGAGGCTTCCTCCTCCCACGCCCACGCCGTGGAGCACAAAGACGTGCCTCAACAGGGTCAGCCCCCATATTCCGTATAGCCCCAGTACAGGCTTCCACAGGCTTTTTCTGAGGTTCCAGTTGGTCTCGGGAAAGTCCTCGGCCCTGTACCGCCTTCCCTTCTCCAGAACGGCCACGCGGTAGCCCTTCTCCGCAAGCCGGAGGGCGGAGACGCTTCCGCCGAAACCGGAGCCCACCACGATTACGTCCCAGGGTGCTTTCATAGGTCCTTGTCCTTCACTTCGACGAAATCTGTATTCTTCCGCCCAGCCGGTGTTTAACCAGTGTACATACTCAGTTGCCACGGAAAGCGGAATGCATTGCGCCGCCGGTGGTCACCGACTCCCGGGGAAAGGTCCTCTTGCGGGGTCGGCGGAAGGGCACAAATCACGTACCGTGCAGTGCTCGTGATCGGGCTTTCTCGCCTTGCATACCGACCTTCCGTGGTAGATCAGGATGTCTGAGAACCTACGCCACTTGTGGGCTGGAAGAAGCTGTTCGAGGTCTTTCTCGACCTTGTCGGGATGCTGGTTTTCGGTTAAACCCAGTCGAAGCGCCAACCGTTTGACATGCGTGTCCACGACCACGCCGGGCACCCCGAACGCAGCGCCCAGCACGCAATTCGCGGTTTTTCGTCCCACACCGGGGAGCTTGATCAACGCCTCCATGGTGTTCGGCACCCTGCCGCCGTACAATTCCAGCAAGCCGCGACTGCACTCCTGGATGGACCTGGTCTTGTTGCGGAAGAACCCGGTGGGGCGAATGTCTTCCTGGAGTTCCTCCTCGGGGGCTTTCACAAAGTCCTCAGGCCCCTTGTATTTCCGAAAAAGTGCGGGCGTCACCTGATTGACCTGCTTGTCCGTGCATTGTGCGGAGAGGATGGTGGCGATCAGCAATTGAAAGGCATTCTGGTGGCGAAGAGCGGTTTTGGAACGGGAATACAGGTGATCCAGGGCCTCGTACAGGGCCAGGGCGCGGGCCTTTCGTTTGTTCAGACCGTCCATGCGGTTTCCTTTTCCCTCCCGAAGGGAGCGTTTCACGGGAGAGCGGATGCGGGGCGGAACTTATACACACCGGCGCAAAGGGGCTGCCTTGCGCACAAGACTTTCGCCTGGGAAAACATGTGTTTTGTGATCCGGGGGCACGCCCGGTCATGTGCGTTGTGCAGCAACGCACTCGCGGCGCCGTGTCCGCCGAGCCGCGCCTATTTCAACCTCTTTTTCCTCGTGAGTCAAGCTTTTGACAGAGCATCCCGTTTTCCCGCCGTGAAGATACCGGTGTGCCGGAGCGTAAGCGCCTGCTTATTCGCAAGCGTTTGATTTTAATGTTGGAATGGTTATGTGATTTTTTAGGCATGAATTCTGCTAGACTCTTCACCCCAGGAAGCTCTCCAGGGTATTGGCGATTATGACATGGGGAAGCCGTACGGTGGGTCTTGTTCACGGTGCGGTGATCCTGAAAAAAGGGGCGGGATGAGCGATGCAGCAACACGTTGAGCTCCAGGAACGCTTGAGCAGCCTTGAAAGAACCCTGATCGACCACAAACGCCTCGAAGTCGTTTTGAGCCGTTCGGCGGGACAGAAGGAGGCGATTCTGGACAGACTAAAAGAGCCCGTCGCATACCATAACCGGGCATTTCGTTTGTTGTGGGTCAATCTTGCAGGTGCGCGTTTCATGGGGAAGAAGAGGGACAGGCTCATCGGCATGCATTGCTATGAGGCGTGGGAAGGGCGGTCCACACCTTGCGGGAACTGCCCGCTGGAGCGCGGAAAAGACGTTTTCAATATTGACGGGGGAACGGCGGTCGAAGGCAAAATCTGGAGGCGATGTGGATATCCGGTGCACAATAAGCGCGGCGGAATCATGGGTGTCGTGGAGTCGGCGGATAATGTGACCGAGTTGGAGAAGGCCCGGCAAGACCTGGAGCGGGAGCGAGGGATTCGTGAGGCCTTGATGCAGGAGGCGCCCGCCTACATCGTGGGTATCGATGAACAAGGACACGTTCGCATGATGAATAGGACCATGCGGGAGGCCCTGGGATATGCCGAAGAGGACGTGACGGGGCGAGACTATCTGTCCACCTTCGTGCCGGAATCGGGGCGTGAAGCCGTGGCCGCTGTGTTCGAGGATATGAGGGTCAGAAAACGCCCTACCCACAGTGAGAGCAAAATTCTCACAGCCGACGGCAGGGAATTTCTGGTCCAATGGCAAGGCATGCCTGTGTTTGAAGAGGATGGAGCTGTTGAGCTCCACATCTGCATGGGCCTCAACGTGACCGAGACAAGGAGGCTCGAATCTCAGCTGTTCAGGGCCCAGAAGCTCGAGGCCGTGGGCACACTCGCCGGGGGCATTGCACACGACTTCAACAATCTGCTCCAGGCCATTCGCGGCTATACAGACCTTCTTCTTCTCCAGAAAGATGAGAGCCATTCCGACTATCAGGAGCTCCGAGAGATCCAGAGGGCCGCCTGTTCCGCTTCCGAGTTGACCGAACAGCTATTGACGTTCACCCGCAAGGTAAAACGCGACCTGAAGCCGTTGGACATCAATCGCCGGGTCGAGGGAGTGCACCGGATTCTCAAACGCACCATTCCCAGGATGATCGCCGTGGAGTTGCGCCTGGATGAGGAGGTGGATGCGGTGAAGGCCGACCCGGCCCAGGTCGAGCAGGTCCTCATGAACCTGGCGTTGAATGCCCGGGATGCCATGCCCGACGGCGGTGTTCTCAGGATAGAAACAGGTAATGTCAGGCTCGATAGAGATTTCTGTGATCGACATGTCGGGGCCGGGCCGGGCCGGTACGTCCGTGTGCGGATTTCAGACACCGGTGAGGGAATCGACCCGAGTGTGGAGGGGCGCATTTTTGAGCCGTTTTTCACCACCAAGGAATCCGGCAAGGGCAGTGGACTGGGATTGGCCATGGTTTATGGAATTATGAAGAACCACCGCGGGTGCATCACCTGCACGAGCGAGCCCGGTCAAGGAACCGCCTTTGAGGTGTACTGGCCGGTGGCGTGCAGTTCTGCGTCGTTGGAGGTGCCTGCGGCGGCAGGAAAGCTTCCCGGAGGCAACGAAGTGATACTGCTGGTGGATGATGATCGTAATATAAGAGAGCTCGGTCTGGAGATCCTTGTAAAGTTCGGATACGAGGTCCTGGTTGCGGAGGACGGTGAACAAGCCCTGGACTTGTACGAAAGAGCCTGCAGTCGGGTGGACCTGATCATTTTAGACCTGATCATGCCGGGGATGGGCGGCATGAAATGCATGAAAAAAATTATGGAAAAGAATCAGAAAGCAAAGGTGCTCGTGGCCAGCGGATATTCCCCCTCCCGGGAGGAGGCGCTGCAGGGACTGGCCTGCGGATTCATTCGAAAGCCCTATGACATAGGTTCCATGCTGCACACGATTCGAGAGGTCCTGGACAAAGGCGATGTTTCAAAAGAAGCATGAGAAAAAATATGAAAGAGACGGGCAAGGCCTTGTTGCCGCCGACTGAGCGGATTTTTTGAGAATCGTAGAACATGTTTTTATATTCAAGAGCTTACTTACTTTGTCCGAAGAACACTTGTGGAGGCCATATCAAACAGTATCACACGTTTGTCTGATTTCAGCGGGGTGAACCCGAGGAGCGGTAATCGCGCGTTGATCCGGGCTCGCTGAGACGGAGTTTTTCCGATTCAACACAAAGGAGGGGGGAAATGGCAGAGGCCGCAGAAGCCGTCAAACAAAGGGATGAGGTCAAGGCCGATCGAGGAGGCAAATACCTGACCTTCACGCTGGCCGAGGAGGAATACGGAATCGGCATCCTGAAAATCAAGGAAATCATCGGGATGATGCCGATCACCCCGGTTCCTCAGACGCCGGAGTTCGTCAAGGGGGTGATCAATCTTCGGGGCAAGGTGATTCCCGTGGTGGATCTTCGCTTGCGGTTCGGGATGGAGGAGATCGGGTACACGGAGAGGACCTGCATCATTGTGGTGGAAATCGCAGGGGAGATCGGCACTGTGCAAACGGGCATCGTGGTGGACTCCGTCTCCGAGGTCATGAACATCAAAGGGGCGGACATTGAAGATGCCCCTTCATTCGGCGCCAATCTGGAGACGGACTACATCCTGGGCATGGCCAAGATGGAAGGAGGCGTGAAGATCCTCCTGGATATTGACAAGGTCCTGAGCGCCGAGGAGATCGCAGAGCTCAGGGATGCCTCGTAGTAGGCCTCCAGGGAGTCGC
This sequence comes from uncultured Desulfobacterales bacterium, assembly GCA_964591925.1. Classification (GTDB taxonomy): domain Bacteria; phylum Desulfobacterota; class DSM-4660; order Desulfatiglandales; family HGW-15; genus JAIPEI01. The sequence continues at coordinate 6,294 of CAZQCK010000104.1, read as the reverse complement.
ACAAGGCCTTGAAGCCGGTCATTCACCCCTTTGATTTCAACTGGTTACAGCCCTGCGCCGGCTGTTGAGCGGGTCTTTGCACAACCGCCCGTTGTCTTGAAAGGAGCGTGGAGAACGCCAACGCATCCATGAACGAGCTCACCTCTTCTATCTCAAGGCATCGAGCAGGTGAACAAGGCCGTGGCCGATATGGATAAGGTGGTTCAGCAGAACGCGTCAAGCGCCGAGGAATCCGCTTCCGCTTCCGAGGAGATGAGCGCTCAGGCCGAAACCATGAAAGGCATGGTGGATGACCTGGTCGTTGTGGTCGGCAAATCCGGGAAAGGCGAGCGAAGGGAGGACCGCTCCACAGACATACCTGCCAAAACCACCCGAGCAACGGAAGTAAAGCCGGGGCAGGTTATACCCCTGGAGGACAAAGACTTTCAGAATTTCTGAGTGCACGCCGCTTTTCGAGTATAGAATGGATGCCGGGTCCCGGGGTACCCCTCCGGGACCCGGCATTGTTTTGCCGTGGCCCGTATGGTATCCCCGAACTCCCTCATTGAAATCAGGCTGCTTTCCACATATCATGGAAATCATGAACGACGGCACGGGAAGGATTGTCAACAAACAGCGGAGGCGGGAAAACCGCGCGGATGGGAGGCCCTGCCGGCGATTGGGACGGTTGAGGGTATGGCTTTTTATTTGTGTCCCCACCGTCTGCTTGGCCCTGATCTCCGATGCGGGTTTCCGGAGCCCTCCGGTCTGCCGGGCGGGCCCCACGTCCCACCCGCCTGCGACAGCACTGAAGGAGAGCGACATGACGGATACGGAACAACTGACTCGGGAAGAGGGGCAACGGCTCATAGCCGTCGCCCGAAAGGCCATTGAAGCAAAGCTGTTGGAAAAATCGTCTCAGGAGACGGAAGAGATTCCACCCAAGTTTCAACAGAAGGGGGGAACATTCGTGACCCTGAGCATGGACGGCGCCCTGCGGGGTTGTATCGGTCACATCATCGCAAAGGAATCCATCCTGGAGGGCGTGGAGGAAAACGCCGTTAATGCTGCATTTCGAGATCCCCGATTTCCACCGCTCAGTCCTGAGGAGTGGGATCGAGTCAGAGTGGAGGTGTCCATTCTCACGGATCCGAAGCCCCTGTCCTATGAAGGCCCTGAGGATCTTCTGCAGAAGCTGCGCACCGGGGTGGACGGGGTGATTATTCGAAAAGGCCATCACCAGTCCACATTCCTTCCCCAGGTCTGGGAGCAGCTTCCGGACAAAGAGGCGTTTTTGACCCATCTGTGCCTGAAGGCGGGCCTCGAGGGAGACGCCTGGCGGAAGGAGCCGCTGGAAGTGTTGACCTACCAGGTCCAGGCCTTCGAGGAGGAGTAAGTGGACAAAGTGGACGCTTAGGCCTGAGGCGGGTTCAAATGCGCCATCTGAGACCCCTCATTGTCTGGTCCGTGATAGGGGCGGGGATTTCCACGGTCCCCGTTCAGCTTCTCACCGTTCGAGAGTTCCTGTCCCAATTCCATGGAAACGAGATCACCATTTCCCTGGTGATGTTCAGCTGGCTGTTGTTGACGGGGCTCGGAAGCCTCGCGGCAAAGGGGTTCCGGCGGCCCGGCCCGGGCTTTTACGGCGCCTTGTGCGTGTTCCTGGGGCTTTGGCCCATGCTGCAGCTCCTTGCCATCCGCTGGGGCAGGGAGGTGGTGTTCCTTCATGGCACCGCCCCCGGATTCTATGGGGTCTTTGCCTACGTGCTGGTGACCACCGCACCATACTGCCTCTTGGCGGGTTTCATACTGCCCTGCGCCCTGGGGGTCCTTCGAGAAGAGGAACACCCTCTCAGTGCGGGCGGTTTGTACATCAGGGACAGCATAGGAGACATCGCCGGCGGGGTCCTGTTCAGTTTTTTCCTGGTGTACTGGTTCAAACCGTTTTCCATTGTAGTGATCACCTCCGCCCTTCTGCTGACCGTGGGCGTGGTCCTTCTGGCTGGAGCGAACAGGCCTGTTCTGCTCGGTGCACTGGTCGTTCCCACCATTGTATTTGTGGTTATGGGTTTGAATCCTTGGTTCGAGATAAAGACCCTGGCACGAGAGTTCGGTCGCATCATTCGTTACGATGAATCCCCTTACGGGCGCATAGTGATCACGCAGGAGTCCGGGGAATACACCTTCTGGGAGTCCGGGGTGCCTTTGACTGCGGGTGCAGACAAGGCGGCGGTCGAGGAAAAGGTACACTACCCCCTGAGCCAGCTGGATAAGATCGGCAACGTGCTTCTGGTGTCCGGCGGAATAGGCGGCACCCTGGAGGAAGTGCGCAAGCACAGACCTGAGCGAGTGGACTACGTCGAGCTGGACCCGAACCTGACACGCAACGCCGAGGAACTCGGCCTTCTGGAGGCCTACCCGGGCGTGTCCATCAAGAACACAGACGGCAGACGTTATCTCCGGACAACGGAAACCCGTTATGACGCCGTCATCCTGGATTTACCCGATCCGGAGACCTTTCAGCTCAACCGGTTTTACACTGAGGAATTCTTTTCCCTGGCCAGGCAGCGGTTGACTCGGGAGGGAATACTGTGCTTCAGCCTGGAGTACTATTCGAATTATCTGACCGACCTCATGCGCCGAAAGCTCTCCTCGATCTACAACACGGCCCGCCTGCATTTTCAGGAGGTGCTGGTCATTCCGGGAAACCGGGCCTTCTTCCTTTGCAGGAACGGACCGTTGTCCAGAGACATCCCGGACCTGCTGCGAGACAAGTCGGTGGAAACCGTTTACGTCTCAGGATACTATTCAGGAACGGCCACTCCGGATCGGTTCGCCATGCTGGAGGATGCCCTTGACGAACGAGAGCATGTGAACACCGATTTTCAGCCCAGGGTCATTAACCTGGTCTTTCAGGAGTGGTTTCTTAGATACGATATCTCCCCGCGCCCTTTCCTGGTGGGGGTGGCGGTAATCACCCTGATCTATCTTCTTTTCGTGAAGCGGGAAGAGCTGGTGCTGTTCACCACCGGCTTTGCCGCCATGGGAGCGGAAATGCTGGTGGTGTTCTCGTTTCAGGTCCTTCACGGCTATGTGTACCTGAAGATCGGTGCCATTGTGACGGCATTCCTCTCCGGGCTGCTCCCCGGCGCCGTCTTGGGGGCGTTCCACAAGGACAGGAGCGGCCGAACCCTGCTGGCGGCGGATTTGATGCTGCTTCTGTTACTGGCGGCTTTTTACGCCTGGCTTCGGTTTTCAGGAGGGGCGATGCATTCCTTCTGGTTTCTCGCATACGCGTTCGTGTTTTCTTTTTTCTGCGGTTATCAATTCCCCTCGGCAACCGAAATGATCGGAGAGGACAAAAGCCCGGCCGCGGGCTGCCTGGCGGCGGACTTGACCGGGGCCGCGGTGGGCACGCTGGTCGTGGGGGCGATCCTCATTCCTCTGCTCGGCCTGCAGACAGCCGCCATGGTTTTGATTTTGGTGAAGGTATTGAGCTGCGTCATGCTGCTTTTCACAAGGCGTGCCCTGGTTTCAACCTGAACCGGGCGTTTCAAGTAAGGACCATATCGGCGTCGTATTCCCGGCATTCGAATAACTCAGGGTTGATGACTTCGCAAAAAGTCAAAATATCTCGCCAAGTCGCAAAGGCTGCAAAGTGAACTTATTGATATTATAAGGTTTTTTTCTTGGCGTCTTGGCGTCTTTGCGAGAGAATACGGTTTTTACGATTTCGTCAGGGTTATGAAACGGCGTAGACAAGAAAGGAATATTTCAGCGATGAATCAAAGAGCAACCGCTTCGGTCCCTGAGCAGTGCGCAGGCATAACGCGGAAGGCGTTTCTGAGGGCATTGGTATTCGGTGTTCCCGGCCTCCTGGTCGGCGGTTCCGCACTTGCTGAGTCCGGAAGCGGGAGCCCCTGCAAGGGCGACATTCAGGGACATGTGTTCAAGGGGGATGCCCCGGAAAAACCATGGAAATGGTCCATCGAGGCGTATGAGTACGCAGGGGACGGCAAGACTGTTCAGTGCGGGGTGTGCCCCAACCACTGTGTGCTCGAGCCGGGGGATCGCAGCATTTGCCGTTCCAGGGTGAACATTGAAGGGAAACTGTACTCCCTGGCATATGGAAACCCCTGCGCAGTCCACGTGGATCCCATCGAGAAGAAGCCCCTGAACCATTTTCTTCCGGGGAGCCCGGTCTTTTCCATCGCCACCACCGGCTGCAATCTCCGCTGTTTAAACTGCCAGAACTGGGACATCTCCCAGCGGAGACCGGAAGACGTGCGACACGGAGAAATGTTTCCTGATGCAGTGGTCCGAGAAGCCCGAAGGCAAAAGGCACGGTCCATAGCCTATACCTATTCCGAGGCCGTCACGTTTTACGAGTACATGTTCGACACTGCAACCCTGGCCCGAGAGGCCGGCCTTTGCAACGTGCTCGTCTCCAACGGCTACATCAACCGCGATCCCCTCATGCGTCTCAGCCGTTGTCTGGACGCGGCCAACATCAACCTGAAGTCCTTCCAGGACCGGGTCTATCGCTGCCTGAACGGGGGAAGACTCGATCCGGTACTCCGAACGCTCAAGACGCTTCACGAGCAAGGGGTTTGGCTGGAAATCACCACCCTGGTGGTGCCCACCTATGTGGACGACCCTGACATGATCCGGCGGATGTGCGGTTGGATTCTGGATGAGTTGGGCCCGGACCACCCCCTGCATTTCAGCCGATTTCATCCCGACTACAAGCTGACCCGCCTGCCCCCCACTCCGGTGGAAACTTTGGAGCGCTTTCGCGCGATCGCCCGCCGGGAGGGTATTCACCATGTTTACGTGGGCAATGTCCCCGGACACCAAGGCGGGCATACTTACTGCCACGGATGCGGGCGCATGCTCATCGAGCGAAAAGGGTATGTCCTCGGTGCGGTTGAGATGGAGGGGGGCAAGTGCGCCTTCTGCGGGACGCCCATCGCCGGGCGCTGGCAGTAAGGCCGGTTTTTTCTTGACGTTCAACCGGTTCGACCGGCGTTGACAAACCCTGCATCATCCATTACCTTCTAAGTACCCGCCTTAAAAGGAAAACTAATGTGTGCGCCTATTCGGGAGGGCCGGAAACGATAACATGAAACCAAGCCGGTACGAGAAAATCTTCACCGAACTCATCGTATCCAAGAGGCGCTTCATTCTGTTGACCGTGGCGGTGTTCCTCGTGTATGCGTTAGGGTTCATTATGTTCGACCACCTGGTGGTGAATGAACAGAGGTATGTCCTGTTCGCCTTCGGGCTGGTGGTCTCCAGCCTCGTCTTCTCCTGGCTGTTGGGAGGAAAAGCCGCGTTTGTTTATGTGACCTTCTTCAATCTGTTCTTCACCTTCGTATATGCAAAACCTCTGTTCGAGAAAGGAACCCTGTATGGGTCCCTGTTTTTGAGCCGGTCATTTATCGTCATAGCCGTGAGCTTTGTGGTCCTCATGCTCGTCATGGCGCTGGTTCAGTCTCCTGCGGACAAGGCGAGGAGCAGGCTGGCCCTGGAGACCAAGGAGGAGAAGGAAAAGACGAGGCTGCTGGAGTTTCTGGTTACGGAGCGAAAGATCACCCAGGATGTGGTGGCCCAGTCCAACTTTGCAAAGGATGAGCTGCTGGTGTTGCAGGGTGCCTGGCGGTCCCAGATTCACAACATCATCAACGATCTTCCCGAGAGCAAGGAGAACGATCTCTACCGCAAGGTCATAGAGCCCTTTCAGGAGGCCATTCTCAAGCACCTCAAGGGCCTGGAGCGCAAGCTCACCTTTGAGCCCGTGCCCATGGACCTGCGGAATCTCAGTGGAATGATAAAAGAGGAAATCACATCGGATTTGGCGTCTTTACAGGAGCGATACGAATTGAATGTTCAGCTCTCCGGCCTGAACGGCTTTCAAGGGCGCCGGGTCCAATGCGATCCATACAAGCTGGTCGAGATTCTGAGGAATCTTATCAAGAATTCGCAAAAGGCGATCGAGCTGCGGCAAATCGAATTTATGAAAGGAGATTTTGAGGCCTACCGTTCCTTTCGACCCTATCTCTCGATTGTGCTTCGCGGCAAGGATGACGGGGTGGCCCTGGAGGTGACGGACAACGGAGGGGGGGTGCATGAAGAGTACCTGGAGAAGGTCTTCAAGGAACCGATCCCTTCGTCCAAAAGGGGGGGGTACGGTCTGGGAACCACCTTTGTAAAGTTCTTCGCCGAACGCATGGGGTTCGGTATCCGCGGAAACAATGTGGTGACCGAGTACGGAAAAGGCTTTCAAGTGATCCTCGAGATGCCGCTCGAAGGGCA
>CAZQCK010000103.1:0-12159 GCA_964591925.1 uncultured Desulfobacterales bacterium | reverse complement strand
AGGCGAGCCTGGGCTGATGCCTGATGAATGCCGGAGGCTTGATCAAGACGGCACCGTTCGAGTGCACCGGCCACGCAACCTGTTTTTGCCGCCTCGCGTAAACGCCTTGTTCATCCGCTCCCTTCCTTCGTGCACCACGGCCCGCTCCTTCCGGTTGCCTTCTTGTATGGGAACGACTGCGTTTCAACCGGGGTCGGGGTCACGATGTCGATGGATCGCCACGAGGTCTCGAGGGTTGTACAATCGGCCCGCCCAGCGGGCCGCGATCACAGCCCCAGGAGCTCTTTGACCCGCTGAGCGCCCTTGCGGTTGGCCTCGGCCGTCAGGGGGTCCTGGGCCTGGTTCCTCCGGGCCGCCTCGAGGAGGGCCTCCACCGCCTCACGGCCGTCCGGCGTCTTCACGGCCTGCTCGGGCGTCCGGCCTCCAAGGGCCGGCAGCTCCTGGTGGATCCAGCGTTCCCAGTGGCCGGCGATCATTTCCTGAACATGCTTCCGGACCTCGGGAATCTCCATGAGGTCGTCCTGCTCCGAGGAACCGGCCTCTTCGAGCAGGTCGTCGGGGTCCTCCACCTCGTCCTTCAAGAGCCTGGCGGACTTGCCCAGCCTGGCCTCGATCTCCTCGCGAATCCTTTGAGCCCGCTCGGCCGAGTTGACCTCAACGGTCAACCGGCGGCCCTCGATGCTCAGGCGTCCCAGGACGGTGTTGGTCAGATCCGGATTGTTCCTGAACCTTTCCCGGTCCCAGGGAAACTCGACCCGTTTCACGCGGCCTTTGCGGTCCGAATCCGCATCGGCACGAAGCTCGTCTTCATCCTGGGTCACACAGAGGTCCCTCAGCCCTTCGAACGTCTCCTCGGCCGAGGCGATCTTGTAACGAAGCCGGTGAAACTCGAGCGACTCGCCGTCCGTGTTGGTCAGCTCGGGCGGGGTGAGCAGCAATTCCTCCAGGTCGAAGTAGAGCCCGCGGATCTCCTCCTGCCGGCAGAACAGGTCCTCGGCCGTGAGGGCGGAGACCTCCTCCTCTTCCTGCAGCCATCCCCGAAGGGCGATGATCGCGGGCTTGCGCTCAGGGGGTATGGGAGTGGCCCCCAGGCCGATCAGCAGGCCGATGCCGTTCACTTCTGCGGCGGTCCCGAAGAAGAGGTCCCCGGGCTCGATGTGCCTCGTGGCCCACCGCTCGCAGACCTCCATGACGCCGCCGGTGAGTACGTCCTTCACCTGCATACCCCGATCCGGGTCCACGCGCAGGACCTCCAGGAAGGTGAACGGCTTGCGATTGAAGGCCTGGATCAGGCTGCGCTCCAGGGGGTCGATTCGGCCTTCCTTCTCCTCGAGGTAGAGCTCGGCCACGGTGGCCTCCTCGGGTCCCGGCAGGACGTAATCCGCGTCCTCGGCGACGTACTCCCACTGAAAGAGGAACCAGGGGCCGAAGATCGGGGCGTCCCGCTCGATGTTCTCGTCGTCGAGCTCGTCCTCCGCGGGCCACAGCAGGAAGTCGTTCCTGGCCAGTTCGATGACCGGCTCACCGAAGGTCCGAATCGCAAAGGGGAACAGGCGGTCCACCAGACGGGTGTGGACCTTGGACAACCGCCGGTAGTCCAGATCCCTAAAGTCCGTGGTCTCCTTGGACAGACAGCACTTCTTGTACTTTTTTCCGCTGCCGCAGGGGCAGGGGGCGTTGCGTCCGACCTTCATGAGAGCGGCCTCCTTTCTGACGGGCATCATACGGAGTGCCTCCATCGTCTGTCAATCACGCGCTCGGGAGGGGGTCCCCAAGGACGGGACATCCCGGGTGCCGAAGGTCCCGCGATTGCGGGAGCGGTGAAACGAAGGGGCTCGTTTCGGGTGCGGCCACTGGTGCTGAGCATAAAGGGCGATCACGTTGACGGCAAGGCCGACCGGGGGTATCATGCCTAAGGGTTCTTGGATGAAGGACCGGTGCTTTCTGATATTATTTTTATCATGTATGTGCTCGCCATCAGCTACGAAAACGCCGCCAGGAACGGCAATGGCGCCTTCCGGATCGACGCCGGGCGGGCCGAGCTCGCCAAGTGGACCCTGCTGCCGGCCGGTGAGAAAGCAAGAGAGCGAATTCGACTGATCGCCCTTGCCTGTGGGGGCGTCCCCTTTCTGTCCGGCCTGCTGTACGACCTCTCCGCCTTTCTTCGCTTCCCGGACCGGCCTTTGCGCATGGAGCTGCTCACGGCCCCCCACGTGCCTTACGACGGCATGCACTGCTCGCCGAACAGGCTCGGCAGCCGTCTGGAGATTCATCCGAACGGCGAGGCGCGGTGGTGTCGCGGACGCCGGTCCGGCCCTACGATTCTCGAGACCGTGCCCGTGCGCAAACTCGGGCTGAGCGACGGCAACCGAAAATACCTTGTCCTGGGTTACGGCCCATCCCTGGAGGTGGTGCGAGGCGGGGAGGACTTTGATTTCCTGGACCCTTTCCACCGCGTCCGGAGGTTTCACTCCCTGTTCAGCCGGGTTTGCTGCGGCACCGATCCCGTGGCCTTTCTGGAACGGCTGCACTACCGGGGAATCCGGAAGTCTCGTTACCCGGCCCTGCAGAGCCTGACCCGTTTGCAGGGGCTGGTCGAGAGGTTTCTGGAAATCGACACCTCAGCCTGGACTGACAAGGCGTGCGACTTCGAGGCCTGGTGGAAACAGGGAACGCCCCTGGAACAGGACCTCTGTCTTCCTCTGCTGGATGCGGCGCGGCACATGATCGACGCCTTTCCCCACAGTGGAACGCCCCTGGAGGAACCGGGCCTGATGCTGCTTCACCGCCCGGATCGACGGTGCGGGAAGGATCGCTTCCCGTCCTGGATTCGGCTGCTGGACACGATGCTGCCTCGCACGCAGTTCGTGGTGAGCGTTTCAGCGGCCGCACGAAACCGCATCCCTGAGGACCTGATTGAAAAACGCCTCGATCTCCCTCGAAACCCGGCCCAGCCTTCCAGGCCGGCAGCGCCCCTGCGGGTTCCCCGCGGGACCGTGGTCCTACACCAACTGGACGGACGGCTCCCCAACCTGGCCCTCATGAAGCTAGCCCGGTACCACAGGCAACGCGGCAAGGAGGTGGTCCTGGAACGGAAGGCCCGGCCGGTCCGAGGTGCGCAGGCCGTCTATGCCAGCTGTGTGTTCAGCGACACCGCCTCCCGCCCGCGGATGAAGAGGCTGGAGCGGCATTACGGAGGCGACTGGTTTTTGGGAGGCTCGGGGGTGGACGTTAGCAAAAGGCTCCCGGCCGAGGTCGAGGATACTCTTCCGGACTACGGAATCTACCCCGAGCTGGCGAACCGGGCCATGGGCTTTTTGACCCGGGGGTGCCCCTTTCGATGCAGGTTCTGCATCGTGCCGGTCAAAGAGGGCGGGGTCCATCAGGTGAGCAGCCTCGACGACCTCCTGCAGGGGGATCGAACGCACCTGATTCTCCTGGACGATAATCTCCTTGCGCACCCGGGGGCCTCTACCCTGCTGGCCGAGATGGCGGAGAGAAAGCTCCGGGTAAACTTCAACCAGACTCTGGACATTCGGCTCCTGGATCGAGAGAAGGCCGCGCTGCTGCAAAGGATCCACTACAGCAACGTGGCCTTCAATCGCAGGGTGATCCACTTCAGCCTCAACAACACGTCGAACCTGGATTCGGTGCGGCGAAAGTATCGCCTCATGGGGTTCACCCCGAAGGATCACGTGGAGTTCATCTGCATGTACGGGTACAACACGACCCTGACCGAGGACGTGGAGCGGTTCCGGTTTCTGAAATCCCTTCCCGGGGCCTACGTCTTTGTCCAGCGCTACCGGCCGGTCCCGGGAGGCCCCGAACCGGACCTGGACGCCTTTTTCGATGACCATGCGGACGAGTGGATCGACGAGCTGATCGGGATCGTCTTCACCGAGAACATGAAGAGCATGGAGACCTACTACCGGTGGGTGAGCCGGCTCTACGCAGAGCGGTTCGGCCGGTTGCACCAGGGGCTAGTGGACACCCTCTTCCGATACAACAACCGTCACCGGAAGGGTCGTTACATCGCCACGCTGGCCGGGACTCGAAAAGGATTTCTTTCCGCACGGACATGACCGGACGCAGGCCGTTCCGGCTCAACAGGGGATGGCTGAAAAACCTCGAATTCTCCTCCTGCACAAGTGCATCGAACCATCCGGGGCCAGGAGATATCCTCCTCCAGGACAGAGAGGCTTTCGTACCTCCGCTGCTTAGAAGGCCCGCCGAAAAATTCTTGCAATTCTGCATTTGAAATGCATAATTAAGCGAATGAACGCCATGACACACTACGTTCACCGAAGCCTCGAGCCGGTTCTTCAGAGGGCGGCCCGCGAGTTTCCCGCCGTGATGGTGACCGGTCCCCGGCAGTCCGGAAAGACCACCCTGCTGCAGCACGAGTTCGGGGGATCTCACGGCTACGTGTCCCTGGAACCGCCGGACGTGCGCGCCGCCGCTGTGGAGGACCCTCGCGGCTTCCTTGCCATGCACCCGCCGCCGGTCGTCTTCGACGAGGTGCAGCAGGCGCCGGATCTCCTTTCCTACGTGAAAGAAAAGATCGATGCGCACAGGGACCGCACCGGGCAGTATCTCCTCACCGGATCCCAGAATCTCCTGCTCTCGGAGTCCGTGACAGAGTCTTTGGCCGGGCGGGCGGCTATGCTGCGTCTTTTTCCCCTCTCCCATCGAGAGGCCGCGGGCCGACCTCAGGCACCGCTTCCATGGGAGCCTGAGAGAGGACCGGAGGCGGTGGCCCCATCCTCGATCGAAGCCATGTGGGGGGCCTTTCTTCGAGGGGATTACCCGGAGCTCGTGGTCCACCCCGACCGGGACACGTCCATGTGGCACGCGGCCTACGTCCAGACGTACCTGGAAAGGGACGTGCGCAGCATACGGCAGGTCGGCGACCTCAGCCAATACCAGGCCTTTCTGAGGGCCCTGGCCGCCCGGAGTGCTCAGCTCGTGAACCTCACCGAGCTGGCCAGGGATCTGGGTGTGGCTCTCAACACGGTCAAGGCCTGGCTTTCGGTGCTGGAGGCGACCTACCAGGTCGCGGTCATTCGGCCTTACTTCGCGAACATCGGCAAGCGTCTTGTAAAGACACCCAAGGTCTATTTCACCGATGTGGGCACCCTCTGCTATTTGACCGGGCTTCAGGACCCCCGGCACGCGGCCTCCGGTCCCATGGCCGGAGCGATCTTCGAGACGGCCGTTTTTTCGGAAATCCTGAAGGCCCTCACCCATCGGGGCAAAGATCCCCAGGTCTACTTCTGGCGCACCGCCGGCGGAACCGAGGTGGACTTCCTGGTGCCCTCTGAAGGCAAGCTCGTGCCCGTGGAGGTGAAAACATCGGCCACACCCCGTCCGGCCATGGCCTCTTCGATTCGCTCCGTTCAAAAGGATCTGAGGGACAAGGCCGGCTCCGGCTTTGTGGTTCATCCGGGAGACGTGCAGCTTCCCCTGGGGCCGGGCGCCTCGGCCCTGCCGTTCAGCCGGCTGTGATTCGGGACATCGACGGGTACCGCCGCGACTGGTCCCTGAACCGAGCTGGCACCGCCTCCCGGGGGACATACGGGGGTCCTCACTCGAAGCCCCGGACCGAAAACGTCAAGATTCAAGATTTGACCCCATGTATAAAGAGAGGAAACGCATGAGCAGCCTCAAAGATCTGATTCAACAAGACGACCCGATCCACCAGCGGCGACTGGAGTTCCAATCCCACTCGCTGGACGGCGATCGAATCATCGTAGAAGGCCGTCTGAGGGACGACCGCCTGGTTCCGGGATACCATTGGGACGGAACCCCCATCGCACCCGGTGTGATTCACAACATGGTAGTGAGGATCCTGGTGGGCGGCATGCCCCCCACCATCCTGGACGCCGAGGCCGAGATGCTCGACGTGCCCAACGAGCTCTGCCCCACGACCCTGGATTCGGTCAAGAAGATCATCGGGGTCTCTATCGCCCACGGCTACAGCGAAGAGATTCACAGGCGCATCGGCGGGGTCAAAGGATGCGCCCACCTGACACACCTCATCGTGACCATGGGAGCCGCGGCCATCCACGGACGCTTTGCTCAGCACACCACAGAGCGCCGCCCCGTACCTCGTTCCCTGGATGAGATGCCGGCGCTCTCCACCGTGCTCAGAAGCTGCAAGCTCTGGGACGAAGACGGCCCCTTGCTCAGGCGGATACGAGAGGTCATGGAAAAGCAGAATACGATCGACGAGATATGAAGACAAGGGCATGGCTGAAAAGCCGGGGCGTCTGCATGAACACCAGAATCTGTTTCGCTGGTTTGTCGGCTGTTTTACTCTGGGGCTGCTTCTCAACCGCCGTGGTTCAGAACAGCCGGGAACGGCCGACCCGCGCCCAGGTGTTACCTGTCACCGCAAGGGTGGTCATTCAGGGAAAGGTCCTTGAGCTGGAAGTGGCCAGGACACCCGAGCAAATCTCCTCCGGGCTGATGTTTCGGGAGGAGCTTCCCGCAGATCGAGGTATGCTGTTCATCTACGAACCCGCGCGAGCCGTCCGTTTCTGGATGCGAAATGTCTTTTTGCCCCTGGACATGATCTTTCTGCGGGAAGGAGAAATCATCCACATCGCCCGCTCCGTTCCTCCATGCCGGGGCATGGTTTGCCCGGCGTACGGACCGGACGCCCCGGTCGACCGAGTGATCGAGCTGCGCGGAGGCAGGGCGGAAGAACTGGGACTGGCAGTGGGGGACCCCATGCGAGTGGAATTCCTGGATTGAACACAAAGGCGTGTCTTCAGTGGCGCCGAATGTGGTTCCGGTGTAGTCCTTGTCGCCTGTCTCGGCCTTATGCGAACGAGCATCTTCGGTGCGCTGATATGCCCGCATTCGCTGAAGAGATCCGCGGAGCGGACGAGCCCCGGGCAGGATCACATGCATGAAATCAAAGGGCATCTGCACGGGCTGGCGGAGAACCCGGATCACCCCAGGGACTGGCGGCCTTTCGTTCTGGCGCTATCAAACGGCTCGGATCGACATCTGGTGGCGAAACGACGCCACCGGCCGGCTATCCCTGCTCCTGGCGCACCTGATGAAGCAGACCAGGACCTGGGAGGATGCAAGCCTCAGGGTCATGAGCGTGGAAGAGAGGCACGCATCGGAAGAAGGCCGAGAAAACCTGGCCCGCGAGATCAATGACGCACGCATTGATGCGGACCTGGAGTTGCAGGATACGCCTGACATGAAGCAGGTCATTGAGCTCTCGTCCCAGTCCGACATGGTGTTCCTGCCTTTTCGCTTCAGATCCGATGAAATCATCACCCTGTTCGACCGGCCGGCTGCCGAGCTGATGCGCTGGATGAGCACGACCGTCCTGATCCAGGCGGCCGAAGACATTGATCTGGATGCCGAACCGGAGTCCGGAGAAGCGGGCCGTCGCGCGGAAGTGCTGGACGAACTGGAGGAGGCCCGGCAAAACGCGTCCAACGCGGAAAAGGCCGCACAAGAGGCCGCAGAAAGGGCAAAAGCCGCACAGGCCCGAATAACGGAGCTCGAGACTTCGGAGGGGTCTGAAAAGGAAGCCAGGAACACGGAAATGGAGGCGGACAAGGCCATGCGTAAGGCGGCCAAGGCCGCGGCCAGGCTGGCGTCCATTGAAAAGGAGGCCGAGGCCTTCGAATCCCCGCCCCCGGAGGGGGAACAAAACGACAACGAAGACGCATAGGTTTGCACACCCCCACGGACCCGGCGGCCGGGGGAGACGGCTGCCGGACCCATGATGCGCTTGCAGACTACAAGGCCTGCCTATACCAATGCGTGGCCTCGTCCATGCGTCCGAGGGAAAGGCTCGCCAGAAAGGCCAGTTTTGCAGAGTCAAAGCTCCGCTTGAGCCGCCGGGAGATCACAGCTCGGGCCAGGGCCTCCTCGTTTCGGCCCTGAAGTAGGGCCAGGCTTGCGCGGGCCAGCTCGCGTTCCGCGGCCTCCGAGATTCTAAAAAGATCAGAGAGGTCGCAGCCGCACCGGCCGCAGCGGTCCGCCTCCTCGTGAGCCCTGCCGCAGGCCGGGCATCCAATACGCATCAGTCCTCCAGGTAAAACAGCATGTCAGACAGGGACTCGTTTAGCTCGCTCAGGCGCTGCCGGTCTCCGGCGCCCACCGCCTTGCGGCTCTCCTCGATGAGGGAACGAAGCTCTTCCGCGTCCACCTCGTCCACCCGGTCCAGCAGGGCCCGGGCGCGTTTGCGAAGTTCCTTGGCCTCACCCAGGGACCGCTCCCCGTCCTGAGAGACAACGGACTCCTCCTCCGCCCCCAGGGCGGCGATGTTGCGGCGGGCCTCGGCCAGATCGAACCCGGTCTCCACTCCTTCGGTCTCCATACGCACGGTCTTGGACAGCCCGGTGCGTTTTTCCTCGGCCGTGACCTCGAGAATGCCGTTCAGGTCGAGGTTGAGGTTGATTACGATCTCGTTGCCCTCCGGGACCCGGCTCAACCCCTCCACCATGAAGTTTCCAATAAAGATGTTGTCCGATGCCAGAGGGGCTTCGCCCTGATAGATGCGCACGTCTACCGCCTCTTGATTGTCCCACGCCGTGACGAACACCTCCGCCTTGGTCGCCGGAAGAGAAGTGTTTCGCTTGATAATGGGCACGAACGCATCATCCGTAAAGGAGCCGGCCTCGAAGGAGAGGGCCTGGGTGCCGAAGGTGTAGGGCGTGATGTCCACCAGCACCGACCGGGTCTCCTGCCCGGAAAGGGCTCCGGCCTGAATCGACGCTCCCATGGCCACGATGAGATCGGGGTGGATCTCATGATGGGGCTCCACTCCGATTTCCCGCTCGATGGTCTCTGAGACGAGCGGAATGCGGGTGGATCCGCCCACCAGGATCACCCGGTCCAGATCCCCGGGCAGGACCGAGGCGTCGGTCAGGCACTGATGCACGCACTGCATGGTCTTTCTCAGGAGCGGGCGGATCATATCCTCGAAGTCCATCCTGGAGATCTCCACCTCCAGGTGGCAGTCCCCATGAATGTACTCCTCTCTAATCCGGGCGTAAGGCGCGTCCGAAAGCTCCTGCTTGGCCCGCTCCACAGCAGCCCACAGGCGGTTTCTCACGCGCGGGTCCTGAGGCAGCTCCTCTTCGTTCGCTTTCTGAAACCGCGCGGCCACGTGCTCCATAAGAAGGCGGTCGAAGTCGTCCCCCCCGAGCTGCGTGTCCCCGTGGCTGGCCTTCACCTCCACCACGCCCTGCTCCACCTTCACCAGGCTGGCGTCGAAGGTACCCCCGCCCAGGTCATAGACCAGGATGGTCTGGTCGTTATCCAGTCCGGCGTCGTATGCCAGGGAGGCGGCCGTGGGCTCGTTTATGATCCTCATGACCTCCAGCCCGGCGAGCAGCCCGGCGTTGCGGGTGGCCTTTCTCTGCTTGTCGTCGAAATACGCCGGCACCGTGATGACCGCCCGGTCCACGGCTTCGCCCAGCCGGGCCTCGGCCTCCTGTTTGAGCTTGCCCAGGATGAAGGAGGAGATCTCCTCCGGAGAGTAGGCCTTGTCACCCAGGGTGAACCGCTCTTCCAACCCCATGCTGCGCTTGACCGAAAGGATCGTGTCCTCGGGAAACGCGGCCATCTGGTTCCGTGCACTCCTGCCGACAACGAGTCCGCCGTTGCGGTCCAGGCCCACGCACGAGGGCATGATCCGCTCTTCTTCCACGGCAAGGACCCTCGGACCTGCCTCCTCCAGGATCGCCACCTCTGAGTTGGTCGTTCCAAGATCGATTCCCACCACTCTGCTCATGCCTGTTCTCCTTTGCTTCGCGCCACCACCACCTGAGCCAGCTTCAATACCCGACCCTGATGGAAGTAGCCGCGGGACAACTCCTCCAGCACCGTGTCCGGATCGGCCTCAGCGGACTCACGGGCCTCCACCGCGGTCATGACCCCCGGGTCAAAGGGGCGGCCCTCGGTCTCCACGGCCGTAATGCCCTCCTGTTGCAAAAGCGACTCGAAGTGCGCGGCGAGGATTTCCATGCCCTGCTGCAAGTCGAACCAGGCCTCGCGCCAGGGCCTCGCCCCAAAGAACCGCCCGCCCCGGGGAGGACGGGCCATGCGCCCCTCCATCCGGCGGAACCGCTCGAAGAGCTCCACCACGGGCAGGTAGAGCGCCTTTCGGGCCGCCAGGTCAGTCTCGCTCCGGGCGGCCCGGTCCTCGTTCAGGCGGGCAGACAGGTTTTGCATGGTCTGCTCGAAACCGCCCAGGGCCTCTCCGAACCGGGAGAACGTGTCGTGGCTCCTCCGGGCGTTCTTGCGCACCTCGCTCTTGAGGGCGGCGAGCTGCTCGAAAAAAGAGTACAGGTCCGGGGGCTCCTCGGGTGCGGATGCAGCCGGTTCCCGGTGTTCCACCTCATCGAGCCAGCGCCTGAAGGCCTCCTCGATTCCACTCTTCCAGTCCGCGGCGTCCCCAGGGCCGCTCTCGAGAGTTTCGTTCGAATTCAGGGTGTTGCACATTTTCGCAGCCTCTTTTTCATCTCCTCGAAATCCGGCGGCTTCCGCCGACCTTCAGGGGAGCCGTGGGCCAACAGGGCATCAAAGGGGGACCGGATGCCCGAATCCAGGTCGAACAGCTCCTGGTGAATTCTGTCCTTCTCGGTTTTCAGGGCCTCGTAGGCCCGGTTGATTCGAGCGAAGGCCTCGGGGGAGCGCTCGGGCGGGTGCTTGCGCACCAGGTCGAGGTAAGCCGCGCGCACGGTCTTGTCATCCGCACCCACCGGCACCCCCAGAATTCGATATGGGTCCATGGTGCCTCTGATCTTCTAATCGTTAATCATTCTAACAGGTTGAACTGGTCAGCGTCGGCCTTGCCCTGCTTCGGTTTCTTTTCAGGAGTCCGGGTCTGCCGGGTCGCTTCACCGGGGAACTCCGGGCTATCCTCCTCGTCGTACTCGTCCGAAAAGTCGGCACTCTCGTATTCGGCTTCCTCGGCCATCAGCTCCTCCAGCTCGGCCATGTCCTCCTCGTCCATGGACAGAAGCTCCCGCATGCTCTCCAAACTCTTGAGCGTCTTCGAGAGCAAGGACACCGCACTGCGCGCCCTGTAGACGAGTTCCTCGTCACGGGCCTGCTCGGCCAGGCGCAGAATCTCCCTGGCCTCCTCGAGCTGCTCCTGCCGCGGGAGTACCGCGGGACCTCTATGCAGGTCCTGTTCGAGGCGGAAGAGCCGAAAGCACGGATCCTCGCCGTCTTGCTCCAGCATCCGCCCAATACATAGGTCCCGGTAAGCCGGGGAGATCAAGCCCTCGTCGCCGCCCCTGCCCACGATCACCCGGGCGAGCTCCCGGGGGACAGGGCTCTGCTCGAGCCCCCGGCTGAAATAGGCGATCAAGGCCCGGTACTCCGGCCTCAACTCCTCGCGGCAGTTGGAAAGACCGAGGGCGTGGCCCATGACCTCTATGAGGTTCCGGGCGGGCTCCACCGCAGGGGAGCCGGCGAGTTCCTCTTCGAAACGGGCGCGGCTCGGTTCGAAAACATCCGCCTCCAGCCTCTCACACCGCCCCAGCAGATGCACAAAGGCGTGGAGTCGCAGGGTGTCCCCACCCTCCTCGAACGCCTGGGTCAAAAGGTCGCGGCCCTCCCGATCGAGGCCGGCCTTCATCAACATCACTCCCCACCGGCCCAGCAGATACGCACGGCCGCGGATGAAGTGCTCGGAATGCGCGCTGGTCCGCTCCAAGGACCTGGGAATAAGGTCCAGGAGCTTCTTGCGGCTTCCTTCCCGGAGGTATCGAACGGCTGTGTGAATGCACGCCTTGATGAACGTTTCTCTAAGGTCCGCATCCAGGGGATCCAGATCCAGGGCACGCTCCAAGTACTTCATTCCCTTGACAAAGGCCTTGCGATCCACGCAGCGAAGCCCGGCGCGATGAAGCGCCTCCTTGTCGTGGGGAAAGCGCCTGATGATCTCGTCCAGGGTGCGGTTGACCCGGCGGCTGTCCTCCGTGGCCTCGTACATGCGAAGCAGGGCGAAGTGGGTGTCGCGATTGTTCGGATCCAGGGCCAAGCTTCGGCGGTAGCTCGCCTCCGCCCGCTCTTCGTCCAGGAGATCGGCGCGGTCCGAGGAGCCATTCGAGAAGAATGGCGCGAGCGGCCCTTCGGGCCTCTCGATCTCCTCGGAAAAATAGTCGCCCAGGT
>CAZQCK010000102.1:0-12205 GCA_964591925.1 uncultured Desulfobacterales bacterium | reverse complement strand
TATGACCCAAATCTGAGCGCAATTTTGTCCAATTTATTTCTGCCGGCCTCCTTACCCCGGGGCACAACACCCCGTCAACCCCGCACAAGGAACCTCGCTGATCGACGCTGAGATTGGCATACCGGGAACCCGCCCGAAGGGTGGGCGTCCAAGCGAAGTGCGGACAAAAAAGACCCTTTCCGGATGGAAACTATCTCGGGGGCTGATACTGCCTGGGTCTGGGCAGGCCCTCGATGGCCGCCAGGGCACGATTCAGTTCCTCCTGAGGCAGGGCATGATCCTGCAAGCGCCCTCTGAGGTAGGCCTCATAGGCGGCCAGGTCCACCAGGCCGTGACCGCTCCAGTTGAACAGAATCACCTTTTCTTTGCCCTCTTCCTTGGCCTTGAGCGCCTCGCTTATAGTGGTGGCAATGGCATGGTTCGTCTCCGGGGCACTGATAAAGCCCTCGGTACGTGCAAAGGTGATGCCCGCCTCAAACGTCTCCATCTGGTTTACGGCCTCGGCCCGAATAAGCTTGTCCATTATGAGCTGGCTGATGATGGGGGCCATGCCGTGGTATCGAAGCCCGCCGGCGTGAATAGGCTCGGGCACGAAGTCATGTCCCAGCGTGTGCATGGGCAGCAGAGGCGTCATCTTCACCGTGTCTCCGAAATCATAGGCAAAGGGACCTCGCGTCATGGTAGGACACGAGGTCGGCTCCACGCCGATGATGTCGATGTCCTTGCCGTGAATCTTGTCCCGCACATAGGGCAGGCAGTTGCCGGCGAAGTTGCTTCCGCCGCCGGCGCAGCCGATCACCACATCCGGATAATCCCCTGTGATTTCCATCTGCTTCTGGCACTCCAGGCCGTTGATGGTCTGGTGGAGCATGACGTGGTTCAGGACCGAGCCCAATGCGTACTTGGCGTTCTCGTCCATGACCGCGTCTTCCACGGCCTCGCTGATTGCCATTCCCAGGCTGCCGGGACATTCCGGATCCTGTTCCAGAATCGTCCGGCCCGATTTGGTCTCGGTGCTCGGGCTCGCTATGCAATTCGCGCCCCACGTCTCCATCATGAGCCGGCGGTAGGGCTTCTGATTGTAGCTGACCTTGACCATGTAGACCTTGCACTCCAACCCGAAAAAAGCGCAACACATGGACAGGGCGCTGCCCCACTGACCGGCCCCGGTTTCCGTGGTGATCCGCTTGGTCCCGGCCACCTTGTTGTAGTAGGCCTGGGCGATGGCCGTGTTCGGTTTGTGGCTGCCGGCAGGGCTTACGCCCTCGTTCTTGAAATAGATCCTGGCCGGGGTACCCAGATGCTTCTCCAGGCTGTAGGCCCTGTAGAGGGGACTCGGTCTCCAGATTATGTACTTCTCCAGGACCTCCTGAGGAATGTCGATCCAGCGCTCGGTGCTCACCTCCTGCTCGATCAGGTTCATGGGAAAAATGGGCGCCAGGTCCTCCGGTCCCACGGGCTGACCCGTCCCCGGATGCAACGGCGGTTCCATCGGGGTCGGCATGTCCGCCATGATGTTGTACCATTGACGCGGCATCTCAGACTCGGACAAAAAGATCTTCTTCACATTCATAACCCCCTCCTTTTCCTGCTCTATGAGTGACTACTGAGGACCTGCGGCATGCTCCCACCGCAGGTCAACCTGAGCAAAAGCCGCAAAGGAAACCGCCCCCGGTATTCCTGCGCACCAGTCGAGTGCGGTGCCGGGAATCCGCCGGCGGGGCAAAACAGGGGCAGGCACGAGCGACAAGAGGGGGGACTTCGAGGTCTGGATTCGGTGTCGCCGCTGCACATATCCACGAGAGAAGGAGACTTCGCGTTCGATCGCACAAGGAATGCGCTCGGAGTGAAACAAAAGAAGCATACTCTCAAGGGCCTTGTCTGTCAAGGGTTTTCCGGTACCGAGGCTGGGGGCGGAGGGGGCAGGAATCCCCCGGTCGTAACCGCCCGCAATGACCAGGCCGGGAGCGGAGGGAGTGGAGGAAAGCCCCGACCTCCGGAGCCGGCATAACGTCTGTGCGGGCCGTGGCCCGGCTTAGATTTCATGTTTATCTTTTCCGCGATTTGTGTGACAATTTTTTCCGGTGAAAATTCCATATTCATCCATCATTCTTCCCCATCCAACCTGGAGGGGGCAGGGGTACAGTGTCATGGCCGAAACGGCAAGGAACTACTCTGGTGAAGACAAGGTCGCGTATTACAAGGCCTTGAACGACATCGCCAACCAGATTCACTCGGCGCGGGATATCAATGAAATCCTCATCTACTTGAAGGATCAGATCCTCAGCCTGTTTGACGCAGACCGGATTACAATCTACGTAGTGGACGGCAAGAGAAAGGAGATCTACTCCCGATTCAAGGCGGGCGATATTCCGGGAGAAATCCGGGTCCCCATCGATAACAACAGCATCGCGGGTTACACGGCCAACAACGCCCAGATTTCCAGCATCGTCAACGCCTATGACGAGCGCCAGCTGTCCATGGTCAACAAGGATCTCACGTTCGACAAACGCTGGGACGAGGCCAGCGGATACGTCACCAGGCAGATTCTCTCCCTTCCCATATTCTACAAGAAATACGTGATCGGGGTGCTCCAGCTCGTGAACAAAAAGACGGGCGACCGGTTTACCCTGGAAGATCAAAACTCCGCCATCGAGATGGCAAAGGTCCTGGGCATTGCCTTCTTCAACCAGCGAAAGCTCACCCAGCAGGCCACCAAGCGGACCAAATTCGACTACCTGATCAACAACAGCATCATAACCGAAAAGGAGCTTTCCGACGCCGTCACCATGAGCCGGGAGCGAAAGCTCCCCATAGAATCCGTGCTCATGGAAGAGATGAACGTCAAAAAAGAACACATCGGCCGATCCGTGGCCGAGTTCTACAACTGCGATTATGTTCCCTTCGACGACAGCTTTCCCATTCCCGGAGATCTTCTGG
The DNA here is from genome assembly GCA_964591925.1 of uncultured Desulfobacterales bacterium. GTDB lineage: Bacteria > Desulfobacterota > DSM-4660 > Desulfatiglandales > HGW-15 > JAIPEI01. The sequence goes on along the minus strand of CAZQCK010000102.1, from coordinate 9,265 downwards.
CCCGCCTCAAGGCGGTCTACCTGAAACGCAACCTATGGGTTCCGCTCGAACGCCAGGAGGGGAAGGTCAAGGTCCTCCTGGACAATCCTCAGAGGCTGGACAAGATCGACAGCGTCAAGTCCCTGATCCCGGCGGAGAAATACGAGTTCGCAGTGGGCCTGCGGGAAGACATCCTGCAGTTTCTCGATTACTTCTACGGAAGGCCGGACGTCAAGGAGGGCGGCGGGGAAGATGGTTCGATCGATGATCTCATCGGCAAGCTGGACGCGGACGAAGGGGAAGCGGAGTTCGAGGATAGCGCCGATACGATCAGCGAGGATGACAGCACCATCGTCAAACTGGTGAACAAGGTCATCACGGACGGCTACAAAAAGGGCTGTTCGGACATCCACATCGAGCCCTATCCCGGGAAATCAGGGGCGGAAATCCGGTTTCGCATCGACGGGGCCTGCCAAGTCTATCAGACGATCCCGGCCCACTACAAGAAAGCGATCTCCTCTCGCATCAAGATCATGTCCGACCTCGACATCTCCGAGCGGCGAAAACCCCAGGACGGCAAAATCAAGTTCAAAAAATACTCGCCGCTGGACATAGAGCTTCGTGTGGCCACCATTCCCACCGTGGGGGCGGAGGAAGACGTGGTCATGCGTATTCTCGCGGCGGGGGAACCCATCCCTCTCGCCAAGATGGGCATGGGCGAGCGGGATTACAACATGCTGTTGGACTGCATTTCCAAGCCCTATGGAATCTTCCTGGTCGTGGGCCCTACAGGAAGTGGAAAGACCACCACCCTGCACTCGGCGCTCGCCCATATCAACAAGAAGGAGACCAAGATCTGGACCGCCGAGGATCCAGTAGAAATCACCCAGCGGGGACTGCGGCAGGTCCAGGTGCTGCCCAGGATCGGGTTTGATTTCGCCGCAGCTATGCGGGCCTTTCTTCGGGCTGACCCGGACGTCATCATGGTGGGAGAAATGCGCGACCACGAAACCGTCTCCACGGGCATCGAGGCATCCCTCACCGGCCACCTGGTCTTCAGCACCCTTCACACCAACAGCGCCCCGGAGACCATCACCCGGCTCCTGGACATGGGCATGGACCCCTTCAACTTTGCCGACGCCCTCCTGGGCGTGCTGGCCCAGAGGCTGGTCCGCACCCTGTGCAAGGACTGCAAGGAGCCCTATCACCCGAATCAGGACGAGTACGACCACCTGGCCCGGTCCTATGCCGGAGACTTCGAAGCCCTGGGGTTTCCCTACTCCGACGACCTTGCGCTGTACCGCGCCAAGGGGTGCGATAAGTGCGGGAACAGCGGCTACAAGGGTCGTACGGGCATAATGGAGCTGCTGAACGGGACGGACGACATCAAGGCCCTCATCCAGGGCAGGGCCAAGATGGAGGATATTCGAGCCCAGGCCGTCAAAGACGGCATGACCACCCTGATGCAGGACGGGATCCGCAAGGTTTTCCTGGGGATAACGGATTTCGCTCAGGTCCGCAAGGTGTGCATAAAGTAGCACCTGACGCGGCGGTTCGAAAAAATCAAGCGGGCAAAGCCGGAGGAATCATGGGAGCATTGAACGGAAAAATCGCACTCATAACCGGCGCGTCCTCGGGGATCGGCCGGGCGTGCGCAGGGGTGTTCGCCCGGGAAGGAGCCGATATGATTCTCGCCGCCCGGCGCAAGGACCGGGTGAAACGGCTCTCCACCTCTATGGAACGGCGGTACGGCACTCGGGTGCTTCCCCTGACCCTGGACGTCCGCGACCGGGCGGCCGTGGAAGACGCAGTTCAAAACCTTCCCCCGTCCTGGGCCAAGATCGACGTCCTGGTCAACAATGCCGGCCTCAGCAGGGGCCAGGACCCCTTGCACAACGGCCGGGTGGACGACTGGGAGGAAATGCTGGACACCAACGTTAAGGGCCTTCTTTACGTTAGCCGGGCCGTTCTGCCGGGCATGGTGAAGCGCAGACGCGGCCACGTCGTCAACCTGGGCTCAGTGGCCGGGCATGAGGTCTACCCGGGAGGCAATGTCTACTGCGCCTCCAAACACGCCGTGGACGCGCTCACCAGGGGCATGCTCATGGACCTGGTGGACACTCCCGTTCGAGTGAGCACCGTGGATCCGGGACTCGTGGAGACCGAGTTCAGCGTGGTGCGGTTTCACGGGGATCGGGAACGAGCCAAGGCGCCCTATCAGGGCATGAAACCCCTCAAAGGACAGGATGTGGCCGAGGCGATTCTATTCTGCGTCACGCGACCGCCGCACGTGAACGTAAACCAGCTGCGAATAATGCCCACGGCACAGGCCTCGGCCACCATGGTTCACCGCAGGGGTTGAACATCCGACTCCGCCCATTGCGGCGCTACACCCGGAGCCCGGCGGCAAACCCTTCTCGAATCGCCTCCAGGGCGTTTCTAGGCTCCTTGGCGTCCCCCACGGTGTAGAGCTCCGGCACCACTCCTTCGAGGTCCTCGACCAGGGGGTGCACGGACTTCGATCCCATGGCCGGCACTATGGAGTCGGCATGGACCAGGGTGGATTCTCCGCCCTTTTCCATCTCCACCCCTTCCTCTGTGAACCGCAGGGCCTTCGCTTCGGTGACCACCCTGACCCCCAGTCGCCGGATCTCCGAGAGCACGGTCCAGCGGGTGGAGAGCCCGATGTCCTTTCCGGCCTTGTTTTCCATTTCCAAGACCGTGACCTCCTTGTTGCCCTGATTCATAAGGGTTTCCAGGGTGTCCCAGTCCTCGGCGCGGTTGGCCGCCAGAAAGTGGAGGACCTCGGGGCTCAGGGTCCCCTGCCGGGCCACGAAAATCGCCGTCTCCAGGCCCAGGGCGTTTCCTCCCACAATCACCACCCGTTTCCCCAGGGTGACGTCCCGGTCAAGGAGCTCCCACGCCGAGATCACGTGTTCCTCGCCCACCCCGGGGATGTCCGGCCAGGCGGGGGACGCTCCGGTGGCCACGATCACCGCGTCCGGTGCAAGCCGTTTTATGTCCTCCTTCCGCACTTCCCGGTCCAACAGGACCTCCACGCTCGAGAACGACAGGTTGGCGATCAGGTCCTCGGCGGCCGTGATCATCTCCTCGCGGCCGGGAATGCGCCGGTTCAGCAGGATCTGTCCTCCCAACCTCCCGCTCTTCTCGGCCAGGGTGACCGCGTGGCCTCTCTCCGCGGCCGTAACCGCGGCCTTCATTCCGGCGGGGCCCCCGCCGATCACCAGAACGGTCTTGGGGACATCCACCGGGGCCACGCTGATCTCCCCCTCCCTTCCGGCCACGGGGTTCACCAGGCACCCCACCGGGCGCAGGGCGAATATGGCGTCGAAGCAACCCTGGTTGCAGGCGATACAGCGGTAGATTCTCTCGGCACGGCCTTCGAGGGCCTTGGCGGGGAGAAAGGGGTCGGCGATAAGCCCGCGGGCCATGGTGACCAGGTCAGCTTCCCCCTCCCGCAGGATCTCCTCGGCCGTGGCCGGATCGTTCACCCGGTTGCTCGCCAGGACCGGCACGCCTACTGCGGACTTGATCCCCTGAGCCAGATAGGTAAAGGCCTTTCGCGGCACAAAGGAGGAGATCTGCGGAACCCGTGTCTCATGCCACCCGCCGGTCACATTGAAAAGATCTACGCCGGCCTTTTCCAGCTCCGCTGCGAAACGCCGTGCCTCCCGGTTGGTGTTGCCTCCCTCCATGAAATCATTCCCCGCGAGGCGCATGATGATCGGAAAGTCGGGACCTACGGCCAGGCGCACCTTCTCCACGATCTCCAGGCCGAAGCGCATGCGGTTTTCAAAGGAGCCGCCGTACGCATCCTCTCGCAGGTTGGTCAGGGGAGAAAGGAACTGGCTGATCAGATACCCTGCGCTTCCCAGAATCTCCACCGCGTCGAATCCGGCGGTTTTCGCACGGACTGCGGCCTCGGCGAATCGGTCCTGGACCCCTGGAATCTCCTCCAGCTCCAAGGCCCTGGGGGTTTCCCCGGTGAAACGGGACCGAACGGCGGAAGCGGAAAACGGCTTCTTCCCTCCGATCATGGCGGAGTGGGTGTAGCGGCCGGCCTGGTAGAGCTGCGCTGCGATCTTCGCCCCCTCGGCCTTCACCGCGAAGGTCAGGCGGGAGAGCCCTCGAATGTACCGGTCGTGGTCAATGGCGATCATGTTGGCCATGCCGGCGCACTCGTCCACCGTACACCCTCCGACGATAATGAGACCGACGCCTCCCTTGGCCCGCAACCCGTAAAAATCCACAAGGCGGTCGGTCACCTCACCCTCCGGCGTGTAACCCAGGTGCATGGCCGTCATCACTATCCGGTTCTTGAGCTCCAGGCCGTTTATTCGAATGGGGGCAAAAAGATTTGGAAAAGGCGTTTGCATGGCTGATCACTCCTTATGTGGCGTATTCGTTTCGATCCCTCCGGTTTTCCACTCCTGCTGACGAAAGGAATCCCCTGTCCGGCAACTGTCCCGCGCTGGTTCGCTGCACGCTCACCCCCCGAAATCCGGGTGAACCAGTTCGAACTCGTCCCGGGGCTCCACCCGCGTCACTCCGTAATCCTGCGGGTACACAAAGCGCCCGTTTCGCTCCACGATCAAATGGGCGTCCCCGTCTCCGTGCCGCTCCACGAGATGGGCGATGGTGGTCCCCTCCTCCACGGCCTCTTCCAGCCCGTTGACTACTATCTTCAGCGTCTTTTCAATCACGTCCTCTTCCGTCCGGCCCGCAGACCCGGCAGTGGGGATTTTGATCCACTTGCACCTCTCGAAACGTCGTGTTCAGGCCCTGAAAAAGAAGCATACGTCCCGACAAGGTGGATCCGATGCCCACGATGAGCTTGACCGCTTCCAACGCTTGGAGGGAGGCCACGACACCAGGCACGGGGCCCGGAACGCCTATCTCGCGGTCCTCCATGCGGTCCTCTCCGGGGAAAAGGCACTCCAGACAAGGCGAACGGCCCGGGATCACCGTGAAAAGCATGCCGCTGAACGCCTCCACACCTCCGCATATGAAAGGGATTCCCCTCTGCACGGCAAAGCGGTTCAGGACCTTGCGGGTGGGAAGGTTGTCCGTGGCGTCCACGATCAGGGTGCACTCCCCCACGGCCTCCCCAACGTTCGCCCACGTCACCTCGTGACCGAAGGCATCCACCTCCACGCAGGGATTTACGGCCTCGAGCTTTTCGCGGGCCGATTCGGTCTTGAGCCGCGTCAGGTCGGAGGTCCAATGAATCACCTGGCGGTTCAGATTCCCCACCTCCACGCGGTCCGAATCCACGATCCTCAGACGCCCGACGCCGACGGCCGCCAGGTAGGTGGCGGAAACCGAGCCCAGTCCGCCCAGGCCGACCACGCACACCCGGGCCGCCTTGAGCCGTTTCTGCCCGTCCTCGCCGATTTCGGCCAGAATCATCTGGCGGCGGTATCGGTCCCGCTCCTCGGAAGTCAGGGAGAAATGGTTCGCGGTGGGTTCCATGGGTGCCCGCTAGAGCAAGTGTTCCAAAGAATTTCCGGGTGTGGTCGCAGAGTCCTCAATCCCTTCGTGAAGGCCCCGTCAAAACTTGACCTCCGGTACGGCCCTCGCCTCCTCGGGGACCTCGTAGAACTCCGCCTGCTCGAAACCGAACATGCCCGCCACCATGTTGGTGGGGAACTGCCGGATCTTCGTGTTGAACGCCCTGACACTCTCATTGTACCGCCTGCGCTCCACGGCTATTCGGTTCTCCGTACCCGCGAGCTCGTCCTGGAGTCGAATAAAGTTCTGATTCGCTTTGAGCTCAGGGTATCGCTCCACCACAACCATCAAGCGGGAAAGGGCGGACGTGAGCTGGTTGTTCGCCTGGATCTTCTCATCCACACCCGACGCACCGGCCACCTTGGAACGCGCCTCTGTGACCTCGACAAAAACCTCTCGCTCGTGGGCGGCATAACCCTTCACGGTCTCTACATAATTCGGGATGAGGTCATAGCGCCTCTGGAGCTGGTTTTCCACCTGGGCCCAGGCGGCATTGACCTGCTCATCCATGGTAACCAGTTCGTTGTAGGTGCCCTTGAGGAACATAAAAGGCACCGCCACCACCAGGACCAGGATCCCGATCACGATCAAAAGGGTCTTTTGTACTCCACTCATCTCATCCTCCCCAGGAATCGGCAAGCATGGCCAGCTTGCGAACCTCCTTCAAGTACCCCTTGAAAAGCTCCAGCAAACGGTCCTCGTCCGGTTTGACTCGCTCTTCACGGACCCCCAGCAGCTCATCGAACAAGGCGGCGTCCATATCAAAGGCTTCGCAGCCGGCCCGAAGAACGTCTCGTTTTACATTGGGAATCTCCCGGCCTTCAAGAAAGAGCAGGGCTTCGAACAGGGCCGCGAAGGCCGGAATGGACTCTGCGATGAGCGATTTGAGGCCCCGCTTTTTTCCGCCCGTCTCCAGGAGGCCTTCCCTGAGCAGCAGGAGCTTTCCCTTGATCTCCCGCTCGCACTGAAGCCGGAGGTGCTCCGGTTCAAAGGAGAGCCCCCCGAGGATGTCGCGCCCGTACACGTGGATGTGACGCCGCTTCATGTTGAGATACTCGATAGGAAACACGTCCAATGATCCCTGGATATAGGCCTCGGTGACAAAGAGCGGCACCGCCACTCGATGCTTCCGCCATCTATCCACTGCGTCCAGGGCCTGGTCCAGGCGCTCGATCCCTTCCTCGGTCAGCACGATCAGGAAGTTCAGGTCCGAACGGCCCGGCCGGTAGTCACCAGCGGCGGCGCTGCCGTAAAGGACGATGTTCAAAAGATCCTGCCCGAAAATCCCGCGAAAGTCCTCGATGAACGACTGAAAAATCTCTTCGGGTTGCTCTGGTTGTCTGGTCATGGGCCCTCCCCCACGAAATAATATTGCCGATCGACGCGCTCCTGGCGCGGAATTCACCCTGCGTATCCTTAGGGCTCACTCAAAAATAACTTCCCATTTTCCCATCTCAGCTTCGGGCCATCTTCGGCCGCCGCTCAATCGTGAAGGCCTCGAAATAGTTCACTATTCCTGTGGCTTCACTCAATCGCGACGACCAAATCTGACCCAAATCTGAGCGGCAATTCTGTGAATTTATTTTTGAGCGAGCCCTTAGAATCCACCGCCGGCGCCGCCACCTCCGCTCATGCCGCCGCCGAAGCCGCCGAAGCCCCCGCTGAATCCACCGAAACCTCCTCCTCCGAAACCACCGCTTCTTCGGCCGCCCCCCAGCAGAAGCGGCAGCAGCAGCCAGGCTGCGGAGCCCCCCCGTCTTCGGGAGGACAAGAGCAGAAAAACCACAACCAGCACGATGGGCAGTAAAGAAAACAGCCCTCCCCCGCTCTTGGGACTTCGGGTCCGGGAAGACACCGGAGTCTCTCCGGTGAGCTCTACGTTCTCGCTCTTTGCCAGGATTCGTGACACGGCCACGGCTCCGTACAGGAGCGCCTCGCCGTACTGGTCCTTCTTCAGGTAGGGAATCATATATTGATCCCGGATTTCGCCTGCGAGGCCGTCGGGAATGACCCCCTCGACCCCGTAGCCCACCTCGATTCGCATCTTCCTCTCCTGAACCGTCACAAACAGCAGGACTCCCTTGTCCTCTCCCTTCCGGCCGATGCCCCAGGCCTCGTAAAGCCGGTTGGCGTACTCGGTATATTCGGCGCCCTCGATGTCCGGCACGGTAACCACCACCACGGGGATGTCGGTCTTTCGATGAAGCTCTCCGGTCACGGCCTCTATCTGTCGTTCCTGCTCCAGGGGAATCACGTTTGCAAAATCATTGACCAATCCGCTGGGTTCGGGAAAACCGCGTTCGGCCCAGGCCGGGCCGGGGGCGACCAGGAAGAGCACCCACAGCAGCACAAACGCGGACCCTCTGACAGACCGCGACCGGGAAACCCGGGAGATAAGAGGCATCAACATGAATCATCCTCCTGTCCGGTTTTGATTTTTGCAGCCGGCATGAAAACCGGCCGCGAACAATTGTCACCATAGGGTTCCGCCCGGCATTTGTCAACACAACCACCCACCCCCACGAAACAAAGGGACGGTCATGACACGTCCGCTCGGGGCCCCGGCCCGCCCACCGGCAAGAACTCCGGCTTTTGCTTTGACAACCCCTGCGCCCTGCCCTATGCTTATTCCTGAACCCTGAACATCCCGCGCCGGGGGCCCCATGGGCACATCATCTCCACAAACCGACCTGGACGCCCTGCTCGACCTGGCCCTCCAAGAAGACCTCGGTGGTCCCGGCGACGTCACCACCCTCGGCGTACTGGATAGACATACCACCGGCAAGGCCGTCATCCGCAGCAAGGAAGCGGGGGTCCTCGCCGGGGTGGGTCTTCTGGCACCGCTGTTTGCAAGGCTGGACCCAAAACTCACGGTCCGGATGCAGCTCGAAGACGGAGCGCAGCTCCATCCGGGAGCAGAGATCTGCCGGCTGTCAGGGGACCTGGACCCGATTCTCGCCGGGGAACGCACGGCCCTGAACTTTCTCCAGCGCCTGAGCGGTATCGCCACACGAACGGCCCGTTTTGTCTCCCTCGTCCAGGGAACTTCCGCTGTGATTCTGGACACGCGAAAGACCACGCCCGGCCTGCGGGCCCTGGAGAAACTGGCCGTGCGTGCCGGGGGAGGACGAAATCACCGCTTTGGTCTCTATGACATGATCCTCATAAAAGACACCCATGTAGAGGCCTGCGGAGGCCCAGGTGAAGCAGTTCGTAAGGCCGTCGCCTTTCGCAAGGCCGGCAAAGAGTACTCCGATCTGCGTATAGAGGTAGAGGTTCAGTCCGGGGTGGAGTTTCAAGAAGCCCTTTCGGCCGGCCCCGACCGCATCATGCTGGACAACATGTCCCCTGAGCACATGGCCGAATGCGTGCGCCTTCGAAACGCCCGGTCACCCGGTGTGGAACTCGAGGCGAGCGGGAACATCACTGAAGCCACCCTGCCCGCAGTGGCCGGAAGCGGAGTGGACTTCATCTCCGCCGGCGGTCTCACCCACAGCGTTCAGGCTCTCGACATCCATCTCGTGGTACTCTGATGCCGCCCTCTCCTCCTCCACCGCTTCAGTTCAGCCCTCCCCCCTTCTCACCCCGCGCTGCAGGCCCTTCGAATGGTCCTTAACAATCCCGAATCCGGCCGGGCGTGTGCCCGGCGGGGATTCACAGCAGGGAAAAATCCTGTGCGCGGCGGCCTAAACAAGGCCCGCGGGCTGCACAAAAAGGCGCCGACCCCCGAAACAGGGGCGACGCCGTGACTTAA
>CAZQCK010000101.1:0-12241 GCA_964591925.1 uncultured Desulfobacterales bacterium | reverse complement strand
AGGGTGGCACCGGTTCACCGGGACTCGAGGCCGGGTGATCGGCATCGACCGCTTCGGTGCGTCCGCACCGGCCGAGGTGTTGTACGAAAAGTTGGGCATAACAGGTGAACAGGTGGCGAAGGCGGCGCTGGAACTGATGGAAGACCGATAAACGGAAAAACAGCGCACCACCCTCAAAGCAGGTATTCTTCCCGCACATTGTGCAGGGCATGAAAGATGTTTCCTTTGACCTTGGGATTGCTGCGGTAGAACCGGCTGAGCATCTCCCTGATCTCGGTTCGCTTGCTACTGCCGGCCGTGGGGCACCCCAGGTCGATGTCCGGCCATCCCATGTCCCGGGCGTAACGCGCCACGACCTTTTCTTCCAGCCGGTACAGGGGCCGAATGGCCGTGATCCTGCCGTTGAAGAAGCGTTGAACAGGGGCCATGGTGCTGATGGATCCCCCATAGAACAGATTCAGGAACAGGGTCTCTATGAGGTCATCCTTGTGATGACCGAAGGCGATCTTGTTGCATTGTAAATCGTCGGCCGCCTGGAAAATCGCCTTCCGCCGAAGACGCGAGCAAAAAAAACAGGGGTTTTCCAGATTTTCAGGACCGTGGGCCCGGGGTCCGAAGTCTCCATGAATAATGCTAAAAGGGAAGCCGTGCTCCTGAAAAAACGCCGCCATTCGGGAACCTGAATCCGCGCCGAACCCGGGGTCCACGTGGACCGCTGTGAGCTCGTATGCTATGGGGATCCGGCGGATTCGTTCTCGAAGGAGCCATAGGAGGGAAAGGCTGTCCTTGCCTCCGGACACAGCCACCAAAACCCGGTCTCCGTCCTCGAGCATGGCTCGTTCGTGGATCGCCTTGCCCACGAGCCTTCGCATTTCTTTTGCTGCATGGCCCAACGCGTCCCGCCCGGTTCTCTTTTGAATGAAGCCGGCGGCATTCCGAAGAACCAATACCGCCGTCCGGCCTGAAAATCAGCCGTAACTCCTAAGCCCTTTCGCCGAAGATCCGAGTCCCGATACGCACCAGATTCGCCCCCTCCTCCACTGCGACCCGGTAGGAATTGCTCATGCCCATGGATAGGACCTGCATCTCCACCCCGGGAACGGCGAGATCACGGAGCAGATCAAAGATCTCCCGGGTCTTCTGAAAGTAGGGTCTGGCCTCCTCCGGATCTCCCGTAAAGGGCCCCATAGTCATGAGCCCCATGACCTTGAGGGACTCCAGCGCCGACATCTCACGGATGAGCTCCACGGCCCGATCCGGCATAACGCCGGCCTTCTGCTCCTCCTCACCACTGTTGATCTCCACGAGGACCGGCATGTCCTTGCCCGCTTTGGCGCACTGCTTGTCGATCTCCCGTGCAAGCCGCATGGTGTCCACGGTTTCGATCATGTCGAAGATTCCAACGGCCTTCTTGACCTTGTTTCGCTGAAGGTGTCCGATCATGTGCCACTTGACCCGATCCCCAACGACTTCGAACACCTCCTCGGCCTCCTGGAGGTAGTTCTCCCCCACGATCCGAAGACCGGCCTCCACCGCCTCCAGAATCTCCTCAGCGGTCCGCGTCTTGGCCGCGGCCGCCAGTTCCACACCCTCCGGCAGCTCCGCCAGGATGTTCTTTACGTTCTCGCCGATCATGCCCGCCTCCCGGTGGTTGAGGTCCACGCCGAAAAGCCGGGAACGGCTTTCCGCACTCATACTACTTTCATTGATACTCCAATGCGGCAGGTGTGTAAAGGCATGGAACGACGAAGGCCTTCCCTCCGCGGTCGGCGGAAGGAAGGCCTCCTCTTAAAACAGGGCTCTTTGATCAGCAGCTGCAGGAGCTGCCGCAGCTGCTGCCGCAACCAGAGCCTGCGTTGAGATTGGACTGAATGGAAAAACCGGCTCCCATAGCGGTTTCAACAAAATCCACATTAATGGGCTTGACCTGGTCGTACAACTCCTTGTTGATCATGTAAGTCAGGTCGTTCACCTCAAAAACCTGGTCATCGTCTTTTGGCTCATCCAGAGCCATGCCCAGCGAGGGCCCCGCTCAACCGCCCTGCGCAAGAAAAACACGAATCCCGGGGATATCCCCTTTGTCCTTGATGAAATCCTTGATCATCCCGTCTGCCTTATCCGTAACGTCAAACATGCTTTCCTCCTTAAAATCTCTTTGCCCCTCGGGCAGGTTTCACACTGATATAGTAGGTATTTTTGTCGCAATGTCAATGATTTTTCGAGTCCTCCACTGGGATCCCAAACTTTCCTGAAGGTCATGGAGCTTCCTGACACCGTGACAAATCCGGATGGGCCGGTCGCTCTTAAACCCTAAGGAGGCCAGCAAAAATAACTTGAACATCTTGCATCTCATCTTCAGGCCATCTTCGGCTGCGGCTCAATCGCAAAATCCTCGACGTAGTCCAGCTACGCCTGCGGTTTTGCTCAATCGCCGCATCCAAATATGACCCAAATCTGAGCGCAATTTTGTCCAATTTATTTCCGCTGACCTCCTAAAGAGCCGGCTCCGGGCCCAAGGTTACAGGAATTAGAACGGCTCTTCTTCAATCCTCTGCTCCAGCCACTTCAAGACCTTGCCGAACTCGCTTCGCAACTCCTCCATGGCCTTGCCTCGATGACTGATTCGGTTCTTTTCATCGGGCGCAAGCTGGGCAAACGTTCTTCCAAGGGGAGGATAAAAAAACACGGGGTCATAGCCGAATCCATTGGAACCCGACGGTTCCGGTGCAATAACCCCTTCACATCGAGCTTCGTAGGTGAGGGCGGGGCCGCGGGGCACTGCGATGCTGATGACGCACTCAAAGGCCGCTCTTCGATCCTCCAGTCCCTTCATGGCTGCGAGGAGCTTCCTGTTGTTCTCCTTGTCCGATGCATCGTCCCCGGCGTAGCGGGCCGATCGAATCCCAGGCTCTCCACCCAAGGCCTCCACAACGAGTCCGGAGTCGTCCGCCAGGGCGGGAAAGCCCAGCATGCGTGCGGTCTGGGAGGCCTTCTTGTAAGCATTTTCCTCAAAGGTCTTCCCGTCCTCCACCACCTCCGGAATCGACCCGAAGTCATTGAGGCTTCGAAACTCCACACCAAAATCAGCGAGAAGGGCCTCAAACTCCCGGACCTTGCCGGTGTTTTTCGTGGCCAGAATGATCGGTCGGTCAAACATGAATACGAATCCTTTCTTTCCGTCTCAGGGTTTCCTCCATCTTCGCCGCTCTTTCCTCGAAATCGGGCTTCCCGATCATGGCGAACATGGCCTTTTTGTAGGCCTCCACACCCGGTTGCACAAAAGGGTTATGCCCCAACAGATACCCGCTTATGGCCACGGACTTCTCCATCATGTAGTAAACCTGGCCCAGGTTGTAAGCGTTCCTTCGAGGCACCTCCAGGATCATATTGGGCACCCCACCCGAATGGTGGGCATAAGCCGGCCCTTCCACCACCTTGCGATTAATAAAATTCATGTCCACGCCATGGTCGGGCAGGAAATTGAGACCGTCCAGATCCTGATCGTCCCTCGGAATCTCCACGCGGTTGTCATGTTCCGCCAGAAGAAGAAACGTCTCCAAGAGGTTCCGCTCCCCTTGCTGAACCATCTGACCGTTGGCATGGAGCTTTTCGCTGTAGAGCGAGGGCGAAACCCACATTCCGTGGCCTTTGTGCCCTTCGCTCTCTGGAAAGAGTTGCTCCATCCAGCGGGCCACATAAAACAGGGAAAGGGAGTTAGTGGCCACCACCTCTATCTTCTTCCCTTTCCGCCAGGCGGCGTGGCGCACGGCTGCGTGCACCAGCGCCGGGTTCTTCCAGAAATCGTCGGCGGCGCACACCTGCTGCATGTCTCGAAATCCGGCTACAAAGGCCTCGATATCGATATTCGCCATGGAGAGCCCTACCAGGCCGACGTCAGAGAGAACGGAAAACCGCCCCCCTATGTCGTCCGGTACCACAAAGGAACGATACCCCTTTTGGTCGGCCAACTCCCGCAAGGCCCCGCGATGCCGGTCCGTGGTCACCAGAATACGGCGTTCGGCCTCTGCGCCGGGAGTGTTTTCGAGCAGCCTCTGAAGGATGCGAAACGCGATCGCCGTCTCTGTAGTGGTCCCGGACTTGGAAATCACATTCACTCCCACACGTTTGCCCCGAAGCATGTCGAGCGTGTCCCGAAAGTAGTCCGGGTCCATGTTCTGGCCCAGGAAATAGATTTCAGGCGCCCCGCCCCGCTCCTCTCGGCTGAGCTGATTGAAGTAGGTGTGCGTCAGGGCGCGAAACGTGGATTCTATGCCCAGGTAGGAGCCTCCTATGCCCAGCGATACAAACGCATCGATGTCCTGTGAAAGCCCGGCGGTGACCGCTCGAATATCTTCGAGATGAGACGGTTGGATACGCTCGGGCATATCCTGCCACCCGGTCATGATCACCTCGCCGTCCCGAATGTCTCCTTCTCCCCGCTCGAGCATTCCTTTGGCCTCGAGAACCTTGTCAATAAGGGACTCCACGTCCTCGAGCACAATGGAGCTCTCGCCCGGAGCATCGAACGTGTAGGAAAGGTCCAATGTCAAACGGTTCGCTTCCCTAAACGCGCTGGAGTGGACGGGCTCCTCCTCCCCGGCCCCACGCCTCTTCTGGTGTTCCACGGTTTGATTCGATCCCATGTTTATCAGCTGCATGTCATCCATATCTCTTTCTTTGCGTCTTTGCGTCTTGGCGAGAGACAACCGGCTTGACCTCAAGTCCGGTAGTCCGCATTGATGTCCACATACTCCTTGGTGAGATCGCAGGTCGTCACCCGGTCCTTGTGTTCACCCTGGTGGAGATGGACCACGAGCTGAATCGTCTCCTCCCGAGCCATGACTCGGGCCGCCTCTTGTTCCGCCTCCACACCCTTGCCCAGGCCGTTCTCCACGATCCGGACATGGTTGATTCGAATGTCCACCCGGTCCTCTTCCATGTACACGCCGGACCGACCAAGGGCGGCCATGATTCGGCCCCAGTTGGGGTCTCTTCCACAAACGGCCGTCTTGACCAGATTGGAATTGGCCACGGTTCGTGCGGCCTGCGATGCATCCTCCGCGGTTTTTGCGCCCTCGATCCTCACATGAACCACCCTGGTGGCGCCTTCTCCGTCCCGCACGATCATCACGGCCAGAGCCTCCATGACACACCTGAGGTTCTCGCGGAAGCCATTCAAGTCAACCCCGGCCAGCTCGCCTGTTCCGGAACAGCCGTTGGCCAAGACGAACACCGTGTCGTTCGTGCTGGTGTCTCCATCCACGGTGATGCGGTTGAACGTAGTATCCGCTGCCCAAGCCACCGACTTTTTCAAATCCAGGGACGAAATAGCGGCATCGGTCAACACAAAGCAGAGCATGGTGGCCATGTCGGGCATGATCATCCCCGCCCCCTTGGCCATCCCCACGACTCGATAGGGGCGCCCTCCGGCGCTTCCATCGAACCGGCTCAGCTTGGCAAAGGAGTCCGTGGTCATGATGGCCTTGGCCACACGCGGAAGCCCTTCCTCTGAAAGCCCGGCCATGAGCCCGGGCATGGCTCGGGAGATCCCGGCGATATCCAGGGGTGCCCCGATCACACCGGTGGAGGCCACAAGCACCTCCTCCGGGAGCACGCCCAAGGCTTCACTCACCGACCCCGCCGTACTCCGGGCATCAGCCAGTCCCTGTTCGCCGGTGCATGCATTGGCGCATCCGGCGTTCGCCACAACGGCCCGGGCCTTTCCTCGAATAATGTGGTCCTGAGAAACCACCACCGGGGCCGCTCGCACCCGGTTAGTGGTGAACACCCCTGCCGCCGCCGCCGGTTCATCGGAAACGATCACCCCCAGGTCCAGGCCGCCGTGCTTCTTAAGGCCTGCGGCAACAGCCTCCGCTCGAAACCCCTGCACTCGATACTCGGTCTCCGCCATATGCATTTTCCTTTCACCCGAGCCCATGCACCCTGATCCTTACTCCTTGCATCTCAGGCATGGACGGCTGGGCCGAAACCCTGTCAGCCGCCGACAAGGCCGCATGTAATCCCCGCAATCAAAGAAGAAGACACTACGTTTTCAGGCATTTTTCGATTCTGTCAAGCATTTGCGCCGCAGCATTTCTTGTACTTCTTGCCTGAGCCGCAAGGACACGGGGCATTGCGCCCGATCTTTTCGCCTTCACGCTTGACCGGTGCGCCAGGGCCTTCCTCATCCCCGCGACTGAGCTGCATTCGGCGATCTTTTCTGCTCGGGGCTTCCCTGGGTCTCTGTCTCAAGACCTGAAAACGGCTCAAGGTTCCCAGGGACTCTTCTCGAATCCGGTCCATGAGTTCCTCGAAAAGCGCATATCCCTCCTTCTTGTACTCCCGGAGGGGATCCAGCTGACCGTACCCCCGAAGGCCGATGCCCTCCTTCATGTGCTCCATGTCCTGAAGATGGGCCACCCACTGCTCATCGATGATCTGCAGCATGACGATCCGCTGAAGCGTGGCCAGGTCCTCCTCGCCGATGTCCTGCTTCCGCCTTTCCTGGGCCTCTTGTGCCCCGGCCCTAAGCATCCCGGCCAATTCTTCCTGCTTCAGATCCTTGAACGACTCCCCCAGGTCCTCGGGCCCGACCTTCGGAACAAAACCGAAAAGCCTGGAGGCGCTTTCCTTCAAGCCCTTAATGTCCCAGTCCTCGGGAAACGCCTTGGGATCGGTGAACCGCATCAGGAGATCCTCGATCTTGACCTCGATCATGTCCTGAAGAATCTCTTCGAGGCCCTCCCCCATCAGGACGTCCCTGCGAAGGGAGTAGAGAATCTCCCGGTGCTTGTTCATGACGTCGTCGTATTCAAGGAGGTGTTTTCGAATATCGAAGTTGTGGGCCTCCACCTTTTTCTGCGCATTCTCGATAGCCTTGGAGATCATCCCCGCCTCGATGGGCTCGCCCTCCTCCATGCCGAAGCGCTCCATGATCGAGGCGATCCGATCGGAACCGAAGATGCGGAGGAGATCATCCTCCAGAGACAGGTAAAAGCGGGAGGAACCGGGGTCTCCCTGGCGTCCGGCACGGCCCCGCAGCTGGTTGTCTATCCGGCGGCTCTCGTGGCGTTCGGTTCCCAGAATGTGAAGCCCTCCGAGTTCGACCACCCCCTCGCCCAGCACGATGTCCGTCCCGCGGCCGGCCATATTGGTGGAGATGGTCACCGTCTTGGGCTGGCCGGCCTGGACGATGATCTCCGCCTCTTTTTCGTGGTGCTTCGCATTCAGTACGGAGTGGGGAACCCCGGCACGCTTGAGCATCTTGCTCAGCATCTCCGATTTCTCGATAGAGATGGTCCCCACGAGAACGGGCTGCCCCTTTTCATAGAGTTCCTTGATCTCTTCAACCACCGCCAGAAACTTTTCTCTCTCGGTCTTGTAGATGACGTCCGAGTAGTCTGTGCGGATCATGGGCTGGTTGGTGGGAATAACGTTCACGTCAAGCTTATAAATGTTGTTGAACTCTGCCGCCTCCGTGTCCGCGGTCCCTGTCATGCCGGCCAGCTTGTCGTACATCCGGAAAAAATTCTGAAAGGTCACCGAGGCCAGGGTCTGGTTTTCCCCGGCGACCTTGACCCCCTCCTTGGCCTCCACGGCCTGGTGCAGTCCGTCGCTCCATCTGCGACCGGGCATCATGCGTCCCGTGAACTCGTCCACGATAACGATCTGCCCGTCCTTGATCACATACTGGACGTCCTTCTCGAAAAGCCAGTACGCCTTTATGAGCTGTTGGGTGGCGTGTAGAAGTTCCGAGGACCGCACGTAGCGTTGCTCGAGTTCCTGGAGCCTTTCCGCCTTTTCCGCTTCGCCCAGGCTCTGGTCCTCGCGGATGTCATGCCCTTCCTGATCCAGATCCGGAAGGGCGAACTCACCCTGCTCGCTTCCGGACAGCAGCCGGATCCCCTTGTCCGTAAGGTCTACCGAGTTGCTTCGCTCGTCTATGGTGCAGTACAGATCCTGGTCCAGATCCGGAAGCATTTTCTGGGAGCTCAGCATGCTCTCGGTCCGGTCGATCTGTTTCTTGAGGGCAGGGTTATTGGCTACCATATCCAGAAACGTGGGGTTCTTCGGATCTCCCCGCTTGATCTGAACCAGCTTTTCGATGGTGTCTTCCTCGAGCTCGTCCCGGCCGAGCTTGGGGCGGACGTCGTTCAAGAGGGAGCGAATGACGGCCCCTTGCTTCTCCTTCAACCGAATCACGAGCGGCTTGACCTCCATGAAGGTCTCGTTTTCGCTCTGCTCCATGGGTCCGCTGATGATCAAGGGGGTGCGGGCCTCATCGATCAGGATGCTGTCCACCTCGTCCACGATGGCATAGTTATGACTCCGCTGGACCCACTCGGAGGCGTCAAACTTCATGTTGTCCCGAAGGAAATCAAAGCCGAACTCGTTGTTCGTTCCATAAGTGATGTCGCACCCGTAGGCCTCCTTCCTCTGTGCATCGTCCATGCCGTGGACGATGACCCCGACGGAGAGGCCCAGGAACTGGTAAATTCCGCTCATCCACTCGGCGTCGCGTCCGGCCAGGTAATCGTTCACCGTCACCAGGTGGGCGCCCTTGCCGGTGAGGGCGTTCAAATAGAGAGGAAGGGTGGCGGCCAGGGTCTTTCCTTCACCGGTCTTCATTTCCGCGATCTTTCCCTGGTGAAGTACAACTCCGCCGATGAGCTGAACATCGAAATGTCGCATGCCCAGCACGCGCACCGAGGCCTCCCTAACAGCGGCAAAGGCCTCGGGCAGGATGTCCTCCAGCGCCTCACCGCCCCTCAGCCTCTCGCGGAATGTGTCGGTCTTGGCTCGAAGCGCGTCATCCGAAAGGGCCTGGAACTCCGGCTCGAGCGCGTTGATTCGCTCCACGTATGGGTTGAGCCGCTTCAACTCGCGGTCGTTCTTGCTTCCTACGATTCCCTTGAACAATTTTCCCAGCATGGGTTGTTTGTGCTCCTTGTCTCCATCAGAAATAATCCTTCTTGTCTTCGCTCGAATCCCCGTCCTCCGGACGGTTTTCAGGCAGGTCGATCTCTGCGCCGATCGCAGCAAGTGAGCAAAACAGCGTTTTCCTGAGCCGCAAGAGCGGCTCATGCGAACACACCGAAAGGTCGGCCCCTGGAAACCTCAGTTAAAACATAATGCTAACATAATAGTTTACAACAAGAGGGGACAAAAAAAACCTGGAAATAGGCTTTTTGGCGCCCTCCGAAGGGTCGGGGGAGTCCGGAAGCGGGAAGCGAAAAACAGGACCTCGAAGAAAGGGCTTGATTCCTACAGGGATACGGCCTTGCCGGCCTCCTTAGTTGAGGACATAGCGCAGAGGATTCACCGGCACATCATTCAGGTGGACCTCATAGTGAAGATGGGGGCCGGTGGTCCGCCCGGTGGTTCCCACCAGGGCGATAGTCTGACCCCGCTTTACATACTCCCCCTTTTTCACGAGGATTTTATGCAGGTGGGCATAGCGGCTCTTCAAGCCGTATCCGTGCTTGACGGAGAGAATTTTTCCGTAGCCGTGATTGGAACCTACGCTCGAAACCACGCCGTCCGCAGGCGCCACCACCGGAGTCTCCTTGCGCGTGCTAATGTCCAGCCCCTGGTGGAATTCCTTTTCGTTGGTAAACGGCGAAACACGCGTTCCGAAACCGGAGCTGATCCATCCCTTGGTGGGCCAGATGGATGGGGTGCACTTGAGCATGGCCTTCTGGTTCTCCAGGTATTTGAACAGCTCCTTCTTTTCCCTGATGCCGATGGCGGCCTCATGATCCAGGTTCTCCAAGGACTGGTGCATCATACGGACAAGATTACGGTGGGACTTCTCCACGCCATGTTCAGCATCGAATGCAGAGGTGCTCGATCCGCCCATGCCGAGGAACTGTCCGTCCTCGTCCTCCACGTCCATGTTCACCATGACCTTGAGCTTGTGATCGAACTCACGCAACGCCTCCATCTTTCCATTGATTTGATCGATCTTCTGGGAAAATGCCAGAAGCTGCACGCGCTGCTGCCGGTTCTCCTTGCGCAGCCGGGCAAGTTCGGAGACCTCGCTTTTCACCTCTCTGTAATCCCGCACCATCCAGGTCAAAAAACCGCTCGAACAGATTGCGGCTAGGAGGAACAACGTAAGCAAAGCCTTGGGAATCTTGATTTGCCTTACTTTCCGGGCCCCTTCGGACAGGAACATAATAGTGAGCTTTTGAAAGGCCAAGGCGTCTCTCTCTGCTGGGGTTAGGGAATTGAAGGGTGATCCTGCATAATCAGAAAGCCGGTTAGCGAAATCCCGTAGCACTCTACCGCACGCACGCCTTCTTTGTCAACTGCATTTCAAGCGGCGTTTTCTCCTGTTTTCAGGGCATTCAACACGGCTTCCGCGGTTTTCCGGCTGATACCTGAAAGAGCTGCAATCTCTTCCGGCGCAGCTCTGGACAAGGACCCCACATCTCCAAAGCGGTCAATAAGCGCCCGTTTTCTCTTCGGTCCTATTCCAGGCACGCCGTCCAGAAGGGATGAGGTTGCAGCCTTTCCCCGAAGCTTGCGGTGGTACCCAACGGCCCGGCGGTGGGTCTCGTCCCGTATCCGCATCAACAGCAGAAGAACAGGGTGGTCCGAAGGCAGAGGCAATGGGTTTTTTCGGCCGGGGATAAACACCTTGTCCGCGGGCTCCCCTTGTTTTTCGTTTCTCTTGGCGATGGCCGCCACCACCGGACGTTCAGACGGCTCCAAGCGATTCACCACCCTCTCCACCGCGGCCAGATGACCCTTGCCTCCATCCACCAGAAAGAGATCCGGCAGGTCCCCCTTGTTCAGCCGGCGCTCGACGGTCTCGGCCATCATGGCGTAATCGTCAACCCCGTCCTTTCCCCGAATTCGGTAGTTCCGGTATCGCCCCCGCTCCGGCTCGCCCTCCAGAAAGGCCGCCACCGTACCCACGGCCAGCTCTCCCTGGACATTGGAAATATCCAGGCCCTCGATTCGCTCCGGCCGCCGGTCCATATGAAGCGCCTCCCGGACCCGCTCCATCATATTCTCCTCCTGACCCGCCTGCCCCTTAAGGAGGCTCTCGGCATTGTTCTCGGCCATGTGGACGAGCCGCCGCTTTTCTCCCCGTAGGGGATGGTGGAGAGTCACCTTCCTCTCGGCCCGCACGGAAAGCCACGCCTGGATGGCCTCCACGTCCTCCACCGGGTGGGATACCAGAATCGTGCGGGGCACGAAGGAGCCCGGGGCATAGTGCTGCTTGACAAACGCCTCCATGACCTCGCCCGGCGGCGCACCCCGCTGCCGAAACCTATACTGGAGGCTTTCCGTCAACGCCCCCTTACGGACATGGAGATTCACCAACTGAAAAGTTCCCTCCCGTTCGGCCATCCCGATGACGTCCCAGTCTTCCATGGCGCCGGACACCACGTGCTGGCGCTCGACGATACGCTCCATGGACCGAATCCGATCCCTGATGCGAGCGGCCTTTTCGAACTGCAGTGTCTCCGACGCCTCCTTCATGGCCGCGCGCAGGCGTCCCAGCAATTCCCGATTCCTCCCTTCCAGGAAGAGTCGAACCTGGACGACGAGCTCATGGTATGCATCCACGGGGACATTTTGTGTGCAGGGCCCCAGGCAGCGCCGAAGCTGGAAGTTCAGACAGGGCCGGCTTCGCTTGGGCGGACGATCTCCCCGGCATTTGCGCAAAGGAAACACCGTCTCGATGAGCTTGAGCGTGGCTCGAACCGAACCGGCCGACGAAAACGGACCGTAGTACAGTGCCCCGTCCTTTCGAATACGGCGTACAACCTGAATACGCGGGTAGGAAGGGCGAAGATCGAGCCTGAGGCATGGATATCGCTTGTCATCCCTGAGGACCACATTGTACCGGGGCATGTGGCGTTTGACGAGCGTGTCCTCCAGAATGAAGGCCTCATTTTCGGTCTGGGTGAGAATGGTCTCCAGGCCCCTGGCCTTCCGAAGCATGAGCCGGGTCTTTTGCGGAGGCTCGCCGGAGGGCTGGACATAGCTCAAAACCCGCTTTCGAAGGTCTTTGGCCTTACCCACGTAAAGGATTCGACCGGCTTCGTCCTTGAACAGATACACACCCGGCTTGGACGGTATCCTTTTTCGAAGCGAGTCCGGATCCAGATTCTGATGTGTGAGTGGAACTGGTTTCATGGCGGGAAGCCGGGGGTTTAGCTTGTACCCATACATAAACGAATTTTGAGCACTGCTAAGTTTCCAATTCAGAAAGGAGGATTTTTTG
>CAZQCK010000100.1:0-12277 GCA_964591925.1 uncultured Desulfobacterales bacterium | reverse complement strand
GAAGGGGATCCCGGCGCCTTCATGGACCGGGCCGTGCTCGAGGGCGACCCCCACGCCGTGCTCGAGGGCATGCTCATCGGCGCCTATGCCATGGGCGCTGAGCAGGGGTACATCTATGTGCGGGAGGAGTATCCCATCGCGGTGGAGCATTTGAAACAGGCCATTGAGCAAATGCTGGAGCTGGGTCTCCTGGGGCGGGACATT
This sequence comes from uncultured Desulfobacterales bacterium, assembly GCA_964591925.1. GTDB lineage: Bacteria > Desulfobacterota > DSM-4660 > Desulfatiglandales > HGW-15 > JAIPEI01. The sequence continues at coordinate 12,073 of CAZQCK010000100.1, read as the reverse complement.
TTAGGCACAGGCTTTGACTTTCACCTTTCCCTCAAGATGGGAGCGGGCGCGTTCGTCTGCGGCGAGGAGACCGCGCTCATGGCCTCCATCGAGGGCAAGCGCGGCATGCCCTCTCCACGGCCGCCTTTTCCGGCCCAGGCCGGGCTGGACGGAAAACCCACCAACATCAACAACGTGGAGACCTGGGCCAATGTCCCGCTCATCATCAAGAACGGCCCGGCCTGGTATGCGGAGGTGGGCACAGACAAGAGCAAGGGGACCAAGATCTTCTCGCTCGCCGGAAAGGTGAACCACACCGGCCTGGTGGAGGTCCCGCTGGGGGTCACCATCAAGGAGGTGGTGTTCGACATCGGCGGCGGCATTCCCAAGGGCCGGGGGTTCAAGGCGGTCCAGATGGGGGGGCCTTCCGGAGGATGCGTCCCCGCCCGGTATTTGAATCTTCCCATCGACTACGACACGATCCAGCGCATAGGCGCCATCATGGGGTCGGGCGGCATGGTGGTGATGGACGAGAACAACTGCATGGTGGAAATCGCCCGCTTCTTTCTGAGCTTCACCCAGTCCGAGTCCTGTGGAAAGTGCGCACCCTGCCGCCTGGGAACCACCCAGCTCCTGGAGATTTTGACACGGATCACCCGGGGGGAAGGCCGTCTTGGGGACATCGATACGATTCAGGACCTGGGCGGGACCATCACCGCCGCTTCCCTGTGCGGGCTGGGTCAGACCTGCGCCAAGCCGGCGCTGTCCACCCTCAGGTACTTCGAAAAGGAGTACGAGGACCACATTCTGGAGCACCGCTGCGCAGGGGCCACCTGCGACGCCATGGTCATCAGCGCCTGCCAGCATGCGTGTCCGGCCGGGATCGATGTGCCCAATTACGTGGCTGCGGTGGCGGCAGGGCACTACGACCGGGCGGTGGAGATCATTCGAGAGCGGAATCCGTTCCCAGCAGTGTGCGGGCGCATCTGCATCCACCCCTGCGAGGCCAAGTGCCGCCGGGGCGAGCTGGACGATCCGGTAGCCATTCGGTCTCTCAAGCGGTTTGCCTCGGATTGGCACTTCACCCACCCGGGCCCTCCGGTGGAGCCCTTTCCGGTCCGCTACGAAGAGCGGGTCGCCGTGGTGGGGGCCGGACCCGCCGGGCTCACCTGCTCTTATTTCCTGGCCCGGCTGGGCTACCGAGTAACCGTGTTCGAGGCCCAGCCCGTGGCGGGCGGCATGCTGGGGATCGCCGTGCCCGAGTTCAGGCTTCCCAGGGAGGTCATTCAGGCCGAGGTGGACCATATCGTGCAGAGGGGGGTGGATATTCAGTACAGCTCGCCCATAGACGCCAACCACACAGTAAACGACCTCATGGAAGAAGGCTTCCATGCGGTCTTCATCGCCGCGGGCGCCCAGGCGAGCAAGCGCATCGGTGTTCCCGGAGAGGAAGAAGAGCTCGAGGGCCTTCACTATGGACTGGAGTTCCTGACCGAGGTCAGGCTGGGCCGTATCCCTGAGATTTTCGGGCGGGTGATGGTGATCGGGGGAGGAAACGTGGCCCTGGATGTGGCGCGCACGGCCCTTCGGACCGGTGCCGGCGAGGTGCAGCTCTTCTGCCTGGAGGCAAGGGACGAGATGCCGGCCTGGGAAAAGGACATCGAGGAGGCTGTGGAAGAGGGCGTGTCCATCAATCCTTCCTGGGGGCCCCGCAGGGTGCTCCACGCCGACGGACGGGTGTCCGGCATGGAATTGGCGCACTGCACGTCCGTATTCGACCAGGAAGGCGGGTTCGCCCCCGAGTTCGACGAGGGCCGCACCAGAAGGGTCCGGGGGGATCACGTGATCATCGCCATAGGACAGGCCCCGGACATTTCGTTCCTGGACCGGGACAGCCGGCTGGAGCGTGTCCTCTGGGGCACCCTGGAGGTGGATGAAAACAGCTTGAAGACCAACATCCCGGGAATTTATGCAGGCGGGGACTTCACCACCGGCCCCACCTATGTGATTCGAGCCATTGCCTCGGGCCGCCGGGCCGCTCTGGCCATACATGAATTCCTGCGCGGCCGGGAGGGCCGGCTGAGGATCGTGGACGAGAAGACTGCGCTCAAGGAGGATCTGGCCCTGGCACTGGAGCAGGAGACAACAGAGGAGGTGGCCAGGGTGCCCGTGCGAACGGTGCGTCCTGAAGAGCGGATCATCGACTTCCGCGAGGTGGAGCAGGGATTTACAGAGGACCAGGCCCGGCAGGAGGCCATGCGCTGCCTGCGGTGCGATCTGGAAAAGGAGAGGAGCGGGGTATGATCCGATCCATCACCCGGCAGAAACCGGAACAAGAGATCGATCGCCTGCTGGAAGGCCTGACACGGATCTTCGTGATCGGGTGCGGTACCTGCGTCACCCTTACCCGCACGGGCGGGGCGGACCAGGTGCGGACCATGTCCGAGGCGCTGGCCGAGCGGGGAAAACTGATCACCGGGGAGACGGTGCTTCCCGTGGCGTGCGACAACTTCACCGGCGAGGCGCTGAAGGAGCAGGGTCCCGGAATCCGGCAGTCGGATGCACTCCTTATCATGACCTGCGCGTTCGGCGTACAGACCATTGCCCGCCGGATTGGAAAGACCGTGGTTCCCGCCCTGGACACCCTGTTCGTGGGCAAGGAGTCCGGGGTGGGGCGGTTCGACGAGGTCTGCACCCAGTGTGGAAGCTGCATTCTGGGGGAGACCGGCGGCGTCTGCCCGGTGACGGCCTGCCACAAGGGGCTGGTGAACGGCCCCTGCGGGGGAACGAACGACGGCATGTGTGAGATCGGCGACGGGCGGGATTGCGCGTGGACCCTGATCTACGAGCGACTCAAGGCGCTGGGGCGCCTGGACGTGATGAGGCGCTTTCAGGGCGCTCGGAACAATCAGGCCGCTCCTATGCCGGGGATTTGGCGGGATGACGCGGGGTCGCTCGAATAGGCCGCCCTTGCGGAAGTAAAAACAGATCATTTTCGGCCTGAATTCAGGTCCGAATGACAACCCGGAGACGAGGTCGCGCATGGAATCAACATTCAAAGAGGCGTTGGAGTCCGGGAAGTTCATGGTGACCTCGGAGGTGGCCCCGCCCAAGGGGACGAACCTCGAAAAGATGGAGCACCACGTGGAGCTTCTTCGGGACAAGGTGGACGCCATGAACGTGACCGATCACCAGAGCTCGGTCATGCGGTTCCCCTCCCTGGGCGGGGCATTGCTGGTGAAGGAAATGGGAGGAGAGCCCATTCTGCAGATGACCTGCAGGGACCGGAACAGGCTTGCATTGCAGGCGGACCTGCTTTTTGCCGCGACCCGCGGCATACGAAACGTACTCTGCCTGACCGGTGACTCTGTGGTGCTGGGGGACCACAAGGAGGCCAAGGGGGTCTTCGACCTCGACTCGAGCCAGCTGCTGGCGGCGATCGGAACCCTGGAAAAGGGCAGGGACCTGGGAGGAAACGCGCTCGACGGCGTCCCGGTGTTCTGCGCCGGGGCCATTGTCACTCCGGAGGCCAACCCCTTGGAGCCCCAGCTCATCAAGTTCGAGAAGAAGATCGATGCCGGCGCCCGGTTCATTCAGACCCAGGCGGTGTATGATCTGGACCGCTTCAAAACCTTTATGGACTATGCCAGGCGTTTTCCTATCAAGATCATGGCCGGCGTCATCCTGCTCACCTCCGCGCCCATGGCCCGCTTCATGAACAAGAACGTGGCCGGCGTCCAGGTCCCCAGGGCGCTCATCGACGAGATGGACTCGGCGCCCAAGGGCCGGAAGGTGGACAAGGGGATCGAGATTGCCGGGCGCATGATCAGAAGGATCCGGGACGAACGGATGTGCGACGGGGTGCACATCATGGCGATCGGCAAGGAAGACCGGGTGCCCGACATCATGGAGGCCGCCGGGTTGTTATGATTCGGCCAAAGACCGGGCAAAGCCGTCCTTGGCTGGAATACGGCTCAGCCCTCGCCCGCAGGTTCCGGGGCCGGGACGTTGATTCCGGAGCCCAGAAGAATGGCGATTCGCCGCGTATCCTCTTTGCTCTCCAGGGCGATCTTGACGATCATGGTGAGGGGCACGGAGAGCAACATGCCCACTGGACCCAGGACCCAGCCCCAGAAGACCAAAGAGAGCCACACCACCAGCGTGGAAAGGCCCAGACGCCTCCCCATGAAACGAGGCTCCAGAAAGCTGCCGAAGGCGAGATTGGCGGCTCCGTACCCGAGCGCCGCCAGAAGGGCGGGGCCTGTGCCCAGCTGGATCAGGGCGAGAAGGCATGCGGGGATCGCGGCGATGATGGACCCGATGTTGGGGACGTAGTTCAAGAAAAAGGCGAGCAGGCCCCAGAGTATCGGATAATCAACACCCAGGACCGCGAGCCATATCCCCACCACGAGCCCGGTCAGCAGGCTGAAGAAGGTCTTGATGGCCAGGTAGCGGTTCAGGCTGTTCATGAACCCGGCGAGCCGGGCAAGGGAGTCCTCTTCAGGGCCGCTCAGGGCGGCGGCGATTTTTTTGGGCAGGGTCGAGGCCTCGAACAGGATGAACACCACGGTCAGCAGGATCATGAATACGTTCGTGAGCACGCCGCTCAGGCCCTTGAGGGTGTTGGCGGCTATGCCCATGGCCCTGCCCGGATTGATGGTGTCTGTGAGCAGCTTGACCGAGACGTTCCATCCCAGTCCCCGAAGCCACTCCAGGAGCCCGGCGGTCTTTTCCGTGAGCTGTTGCTGATAGCCCGGCAGGGCGTCCATGAAGCCCTGCAGGCTGGTCCCCACGAACGCCACCAGTATGAGACCGGCGCACAGGACGACCACCAGGGTCGAACACACCGCCAGGGCGTTGGGGATGCCCTTGCGTTTCAGCCAGAAGAGGAGCGGGGCGCAGATGATGGAAATGAACACGGCTATGAGAAACGGCACCAGGATGTCGGCTGCGGCATGCATGCCGGCCACCGCCACCACAAACGCGGCTACGGTAAAGAGGAAACGGCTTCCACTGGGCACTGTTTGTGAACCTCCCTGGATGCTGGGGTGTCTTTGCGGTTCAGCACTGGGTTTTGACCTTTTGCGAGGCCGTCAAACGTCCTATTGGACCTGAATCTATTCAGCTTGAAAATGCTTGAATAAGATAGCACGGAAAAGCTTATCCATCAAGGCCCTGGGCCCACTATGCCTTCCTGTGGAGGCCGGCATGGCCCCTTTTCACGAGCGGAACACGGAGGGGACCTCGAAGCAGGCCTGGATCGCCTCCAGGGCGGCGTCCAGCTCCGGAGCCGGAACCGCCCCGGTGATGGAGGCCACTGTACAGTTGAGAGCCAGGAGGGAAACGCCTTTCGCCTCGAGCGCGGCTAGCAGCTCGCTGGTGATTCCGTAGCGGTCGCCGAAGTGGGGGCCGTTCATGGAAAAGACTGCGGCAGGCATGCCCGGGGAAGGGTTTGTTCCTGGAATTTGATCGAGCACGGGTACGCCCGCTTCGCCTCTGGATTTTTCAGGAAGGCAGTACGTCAGATGGAAGGGCCCGTTCGAACCCAAGGGGCTGGAGACGATCAGGCTCAGACGAAGCCCTCGGTCGGCTGCTGCGTTCATGACCGGGGCCGCGGGTGAGAGGCTGGGGTCGTCCAGAAGGATCGATTCGAGGTGCTGGTGCGCCCGGCAGGTCACCCCGTAGACCTTGGGGCGCTTTTCCTGGTAGGAGGCCACCACCTCCTTGTACAGGGCCTCCTTTCCTCTTTGTGCGGCCTTCCACTCCTCCGGTGTTCTGTAGGTCTTGAAGCTGAACGCGTCGAACAGGACCCGGCTCACCGGATCGAGGTGTTTTTCCCGCAGGACGATGGAAAGGGCGGACGGGGAGTTGGCCATGCCTTGAACAACCAGCCCGGCACGGCCGAAGGACGCAAAGAGCGCCGCCGGTATGCCCGGGTTGCTCTGGTGGGGAAACAGGGAGAGAATGGCGTTGTCCCTGCAGCGGCATGTTATGTGACCGAACACTCCCTGCAAAAGAAGAGAGAGGACCCTTTCCTCATGCCGGAGCTCCACGCCGAGTGTAATGAGCCGTCCTTGTCCCCGGCGCACAATGGTGACGTAGGGCAGATTGATTCCGGCCTCTGCAATGGCCCTGCACAACAAAAGGGGGGCCTCGTCCTGGTCCGGCCGGCAGGACAGGGCGAAGGCGGACACCCCCTTCAGGACTTTGCCGCCGTTCAGCTGGTGTGAAGTCATGTGTGCACGAAGGGTTGTGGGTCTTAACCGAGTAAATCGGTGACCACCCCCCAGAGGGTCTCCGTGTCGACCGGTTTGGCGATGTACTCGTCCGCCTCCGTGCTCATCCCGTCGGCGTGGGTGTATTTGGTGCTGGGCACCGCCTCACCCACGGCGGTGAGAAGAACCACCGGAATATCCCGGGTCTCCTCGTTCGCCTTCAGTTCCCCGCAGAGGACGTATCCGTCCTTGCGAGGCATCATGATATCGAGCACCACCAGATCCGGCCGCCGCTCCTTTATGGTTTCCTCTCCTTCGATGCCGTCGTAGGCTCTTCCCACCTCACAGCCCTTGCTCTCCAGCATCATGGCCAAGGTTTCCACAAGATCGGGATCGTCGTCAACCACCAGAATATAGGTCTGACTCATGGATCTCCTCCTTCCCGGTGCTTAAAAATAAATTTTTGCTTTTCCCACGTCGCCGGCTGGATTCTATCCGCCCGGTTCAGGTCGCGGATAAAGTCCGCTTCGCTCGACGATTTCAGGGACCTTTTGCTCCCACTCGATCGCCATTACATGAAAACCTCGCACCCCCTCCACCTCCTTCAGTCGCTGAATGGTTTCCACGCAGATATCGATTCCTTCCTGTGCCTGTTTCTCCTTGGCGACCCCGCCCATCCGTTTGACTACCTCATCCGGAACGTCCATGCCGGGTACGCGGTTCTTCATGTACTTGCCCATACCCGCCGACTTGAGCGGGGTGACCCCGGCCAGGATGGCGACCTTTTCGTGCAGACCCCGATCCCGCACCCCGGCCATCCACTGCTCGAACTTGTCCAGGTTGTAGATGCATTGGGTCTGAATGAACTCCGCTCCGGCGGCCGCCTTTTTGGCCAGCCTGGGCACGCGGATCTCAAAGGGGTCGGCGAACGGGTTGGCGGCGGCGCCCACGAACATTCGAGGCGGGCGGTGAATCTCTTCCCCCCCGAGGAACCTGCCCTCGTCCCGCATGTATCTCGCGGTCTGGATCAGCTGCATGGAGTCGAGGTCAAACACGTTCTGGCCCTGGGGATTGTCTCCAAAGACCTGATGATCCCCGCTCAGGCACAGGATGTTGTGGATGTCAAAGGAGGCGGCTCCCAGAATGTCGCTTTGAATCGCGATCCGGTTTCGATCGCGAACCACCATCTGCAGGACCGGTTCGACCCCCATGGACTTGAGGTGGATGCAGGAGGCCAGGCTGCAGAGCCGGGTCACCGATGTCTGGTTGTCCGTGATGTTGACCGCGTCCACGTGATTGCGAATCATCTCGGCCTTGTTTCGAATCTCCTCTGCATCGCTCCCTCTGGGAGGGCCGCACTCCGAGGTCACGGCCATGTGCCCTGCGGCGAGAACTCGCTCCAGCTTGCTCGGTGTCCTTACGTCATTCATTGCCTCACGTCCTCCCGTTCCACTCGTCGAGGGCCCCCTGCGCGTTCAGTGGACCAGTCCTTTATGGGTGCGAGCCGCTCGTAGTCGTCCAGTCGGCCCAGTTCCGTCAGCCGGTCGATTATCAACTGCCAGGCGCACGCCACATCCTTGGAGATCTCGCATTTGCCTTTGGTGGATCCGCCGCAGGGCCCGTTGAGCAACCGCTTGGCGCAGCGGGACACAGGACATATGCCGCCCGTGTCGGCCAGCACGCACTGTCCACACCCCTGGCAGCGTTCGCTCCATACACCCCGTTCCTCGGTGACTCCCATGAAGCAGGTGTCCACGCCCGGCAGCACCGGAGTCTGGAAGTAGGTCTCCGCCAGGAACTGGACCCCCACGCCGCAGGCCAAAGACAGGACGGCGTCATACCGGTCGATACGGTCTCGAATCTCTTCCAGGTACTCGCGGTCGCATTGCCGTTCCAAGGTGATCTCTTCGATCCGGACCTTTCTCCCCTGGTTCATGAAGCTCATTCGAAGAGTGGAGGCCAGCACCCCCACTTCCTTTTTACCTCCCGCCTCGCACACGGTAACGCATTCATTGCATCCGGCGATGAGGATGCGGTCGAACCCGCTCACCGACTCGATGATCTCCTCGAGGGGTTTTGGTTTGGCTACGATCATCTCAAGCGCCTCCCATAGAGTTGATGACTTCGCAAAAAGTCAAAAATTTTGCGTCAAGACACAAAGCCGGCAAAGTGAACTGATTGACATTAAAAGGTCTTTTCTTAGCGTCTTGGCGTCTTTGCGAGAAAATGCAGTCTTTACGAATTCGTCAGAGTTGAATCCTTGTGCCTCGTCCCGCCTAGACACGGTATCTACACCTCAGGCCTTGATCGATCAGGCCGCCTTTTCCTTCATGGCCGCCTTGATGGGATTGGGGCCCAGCTCCCTGACCCGCTCGGTCATCTCCCCGGCAAAGGCCGCGAAACGCGGGCCTTCGCTGGAAGAGAGATTGTACATAGCCACGCGGTCTCCTCCGATTCCGATCCGGTCCAGGATTTCTCTGGCCTTTTGCACCCGTTTTGCGGCTCGGAGATTTCCGTTTTCGTACCGGCACTCTCCCTCGAGGCATCCCAGCACATACACCCCGTCCGCACCCTTTTCAAAGGACCTCAGGATGTGGATCAGGTCCACCTTGCCCGTGCAGGGCACACTCACGATTCTCACGCTCTCCGGGTACTGAAGTCTCATCGAACCCGCCAGGTCCGCGGCCGTGTACCCTCAGGCCTGGCAGCAGAAGGCGATTATGATCGGTTGGAACGTATCCATTACAAAACTCCTTCCAGCAGGGCATCCACCTTGCTCATAACCAGTTCGTCCTCATACCACGTGAGCTGAATGACCTTGGCCGGGCATTCCGCCGCGCAGATTCCGCATCCCCGGCAGAGGGCCGGGTCGATTTCGCTCACCCCGTCCTCATTGATCCGAGGCACGCCCCAGGGGCAGGAGCGCACACAGACGAGGCAGGCTGCGCAGTGCTCCTGGTCCACCTTGGAGGTGACCACGGAAAGGGTCAGGTCGGACTGGCTCAGGAAGGCCCCGGCCCGCGCCGCCGAGGCCATGGCCTGGCTCAGGGTTTCGGAGACGAGCTTGGGGCCGTGAGCGGTTCCGCATACGAACACCCCTTCAGTGGCCATGTCCACGGGCCTGAGCTTTACGTGGGCCTCCATGAAGTAGCCGTCCGCATCGCGGGCGAGCTTCAGAATGGAGGAGAGCTCTTCCGTATCCGCGGCCCGCATGCCGGCGCTCAAGACCAGGGCGTTCGGACGAAGAGCCAGGTCCCGCCCGAGAATATGGTCTTTGAACATCACTCGCAGGCCGCCGTTGTCCTTTGCAACCCGGGGCGGGGCGTCCGGCTCGAACTGAAAGAACAGGATACCCCGGCGCCGTGCTTCGGTGTAGTAGGACTCCAGGAGCCCGTAGGTCCGCATGTCGCGATAGAGGACGGCAACGTTCGCCTCCGGGTTCAGGTCCTTTATGTGAAGGGCGTTCTTGACCGCGCTCTGGCAGCAGATGCGTGAGCAGTTCGGGTTGTCCTCGTTTCTGGACCCCACGCACTGGATCATCACTACGTTATCGAGACCGTCCGCACCGTGGATTTCCAATCGACGGCCCAGCTCGATCTGGGTCATGACCCGGTCATCCTTCCCGTAAAGGTACTCCGTGGGACGGTACTCGTCTCCGCCGGTGGCCACGATCACCGCGCCGTGCTCGATTTTGCGCTCGTACATTCCGGGGCCCACGAGCACCTCCGTGGTGAAGTTGCCCTTGAACCCGCTGAATCCCACAATCAGGGCTTCGTTGAGCACTTGAATCCGTTCACTTCGGTGCACTCGTTCCACGAGCTCCTTGACCAGAGTCTGAACCTCCGCGCCCTCGATGGTGGTGGTGAGGGAGCGGGCCAGTCCGCCCAGCTGGGCCTCCTTTTCCACGAGCACCACCTCGAAGCCCTGATCCGCCAGGCCCAGCGCCGAGGTCATGCCGCCTACGCCTCCCCCGATGACCAGGGCGCGACGGTTGATGGGGATCCGCTTTTCCTTGAGAGGGCGAAGAAGGCCGGCCCGCGCCACGGCCATGCGGACCAGGTCCTTGGCCTTTTCCGTGGCCGTGGCCGGTGCGTCGCCGTGGACCCAGGAGTCCTGGTTGCGGATGTTGGCCATCTCCAGAAGATAGCGGTTGAGCCCGGAGCCCTGGATGGTCTCCTGAAAGAGGGGTTCGTGGGTCATGGGTGAGCAGGCTGCAATGACCACCCGGTTGAGACCGAGCTCGGCGACGGCCTTTTTGATGTTTTCCTGGGTGTCCTGGGAGCAGGTGAACAGGTTGTTGGTCGAGTGCACCACGTTGGGCAGGGTCTGCGCATACTCGGTCAAGGCCGGCACGTCCACCACGCCCCCGATGTTCACGCCGCAGTGGCATACGAAGACGCCTATGCGGGGCTTGTCGTCAGAGACGTCTATTTCCGGCGGGATCGTTTTGGAGGTCGTTTCGGTTCCCCGGGCCTCATAGAGCTCCCCCATGACGGCGTCGGCCGCAGCGCCGGCTTCCACCACGGAAGAGGGAATGTCCTTGGGGCCGCTGATGACGCCGGCGGCAAAGATGCCCGGACGTGAGGTCCGCACCGGGTGAAACGGGTGGATCTCGGCAAAGCCGTCGGCATTCACTTTCACATCCAGGCGGCCAAGGAGCGCCGCCGCGTCCGGGTCCGTCTCCAGTCCCACTGAGAGAACCACCAGATCGAAGATTTCCTCCCGGCGCAGGCCGCCTTCCTCCTCGTCCAGGTACTTGAGCGCCAGGCGGTCGTCCCCTGGAATCGGAGTGACGGTGTGCACTCGAGTGCGCTTGAATTGCACGCCGTAAGTATCCCGGGCCTGGTTGTAATAGCGCTCATAGTTTTTCCCGAAGGTACGCATGTCCATGTAGAAGACCGTGCAGTCCAAGTCTTTTCCGGCGTGCTCCTTGGCGATGACCGCCTGCTTGACAGCGTACATGCAGCAGACCGCGGAGCAGTATCCGTGGTCGCACTGGTTCAGATCCCGGGATCCCACGCACTGAATCCAGGCGATACGCCCGGGCTCCTCATGGTCCGACAATCGGGTCAGGTGTCCCATGGTCGGACCCGAGGGAGACAGAAGTCGCTCGAACTCCAGGGCCGTGATTACGTTGGGGTGACCCGCGTACCCGTAAGTGTCGAAACGGGCGGGATCAAAGGGGCGGAATCCGGGAGTGAGGATCAAGGACCCCACGGGGAGTTCAAGGGTTTCCGGCTGCCGGGCGTGGGTCTCCAGGGTCACCGCCCCGGGGCCGCAGGCCTCCACGCACTGATAGCACTCGCAACAGTATCCGCAGTTGAGACATCGTTCGGCTTCGCGCCGGCCGGCCTCTTCGTCATAACCGAGCTCCACCTCGTCAAAGCCCGTTTTTCTTCGGTCCGGGTACAAATGGGGCATGGGCTCGCGGGGCGCCTCGGGCTCCCCTTGGGGAAGGGGACGATAAGAGGGATCCTTTTCTTCCCTGGTGCCTCGGCCCCGGTCCAGGTCCTCGCCGTCGAGGTATCGGCGAATGGATTCAGCGGCCTCCTTGCCTGCGCCCACGGCGGAGATGGCGATATCAGGCCCGGTCCATAGATCTCCGCCGGCAAAGACCCCTTCACGAGCCGTGGCATAGGTGACGGGATCCACCTCCACGGTGCCCCATCGGGTGAAGGTCAGACCCTGGACCGATTCCAGCGGCGCTCGATCCGGCCGCTGTCCGATGGCCGGGATGAGCTGATCCACCTCTATTTCGAACTCACTTTCCTCCACCGGCTGCGGGCGCCGCCGCCCGGATGCATCCGGCTCTCCCAGCTCCATACGGATGAGGCTGAGCCCGATCACCCGGCCGTCACGGCCCAGGACCCCGGCGGGGG
>CAZQCK010000099.1:0-12656 GCA_964591925.1 uncultured Desulfobacterales bacterium | reverse complement strand
TCACCCCCTTTCTCTTTTCGACCCAACGACTGAAACATGGCGATTTGGTAAAAACGGTGTTCTCTCGCTAAGACGCCAAGAAAAAATTCAAAAAAAGAAAGATTAAAAGATCCTACCTGAACTCTAGTAGGAAAACGGCCACAGGTTGAAATAGTTCTTGATCTGCCACCAGCGGTAGGCCAACCCATTGGGCTCGTAAATCAAAAACGCGCAGATGGCCAGACCAAAGGCCATGTCCTTGATAAAGGCGAAGTCCATCAGGAGCTTCGGGTAGTATATGGAGAGTGGAATCACTGCAATCTGAAGCAGCTCCATGACCACCACCATGAAGATGGAGCCGAAGATGGCGCCATGAATGGAGCCCACGCCGCCGATCAGAATGACGCCCACCAGCCACAGGCTCCAGAACCAGGGAAAGTGCTCCGGGCTCAGAGCGGCCGTGTTGCTCACCCAGAAGGCGCCGGCCACACCGGCCATGGCGCCGGCCACGAAAAAGGCAAGAAGCTTGCACCAGACGATGTTGATGCCCAGGGCCTCGGCCGCAATGTCATTGTCCCGGATGGCCACCCAGGCCCGGCCGGCCCTGGAACGGAGCAGGTTGGCCAGGACTATCACCATGAGGGTGATGAGGACCGCCATGAGGTAGTAAATCTTGGTCTCGGTGTCGATGACCCAGGGCCCGATCTTGATGGTGCCGGGCGGGAGGGAGAAGGCCTGGCCCCGTCCTCCGATCTGGCTGACGTACTGGGTGAGGATGAAGTCCACGGTGATGAACTGCGCCGCCATGGTGGTGAGGATCAGGTAGAACCCTTTCACCTTGGCCGAGGGAAGCCCGAAGAGCACGCTCCAGATACCCGCTGTGCAGGCGGCCACCAGAATGCTGACGGGATAGGCCAGGCCCCAGTCGATCATAAACTGGGGCCAAGGGAAATTGAGCACCAAAAGGGTGCAGGTGTACGCCCCTACGGCGATAAAGGCCGCGTGTCCCAGGGTGATGAGACCGGCGAAGCCGATGAGGAGCTGAACGCCCAGTGCGCCCATGGCGGTGTAGCCCACCATGGTCCCCACACCGATCCAGTAGTCGTCCAGAAACTGGGGAATGCCGACGAACACGACCAGCAGCAGCAGGATCATCTTCGTCTTGATGAGCTTGGTCTGCCACCAGCCCTGGTCTTCTTCGTATGTCTGATGGTAGTCACCGCATGGAAGCCAGACATGGGACATAGCGCAACCTCGTTTCAGGATAAGGGTTTAAGGGGCTATACCCTCTCGATACGTTCCCACCCCCACAGGCCGTACGGCTTGAAAAGCAGGAACACCGCCATGAACACGAACGGTACGATCTCCTTGACGCCGCCCGGGAAGAACTGGTCCAGATAGGATCCCGAGAGGTTCTGGAGCACCCCGATGACGATGCCGCCCACAATGGCGCCCGGAACGGAGTTAAGGCCGCCCAGGACCACGGCGGGCAGAACCAGGAGGCCCAGGTGACCCACGGAGATGTTGACTCCGTTGATGTTTCCCAGCAGGGCCCCGCCTACACCGGCGCTCATGAAGGCAATGGCCCAGGCCCCTGCATACACGAAGCGGGCGCTCACTCCAAGGGACAGGGCCGCGGTCTCGTCGTCCGCAGTGGCCTGCATGGACAGGCCCCACCGGGTGTACTTGAAGAATGCGACAAAGATGACCAGAAGCACAATGGCCAGGATGAAGGACCACAGGTAGATCGGGGAGATCCTGACGAGGCCGATGGTAATGGGCTTCATGGGGAAGACGGGCGGGGTGAAGACCTTGGTGTCCGTCGACCAGATGAACTCCACCAGGCCCTTGAAGAAAAAGGACAGGCCCACGGTCACCATGATCACCGCCAGGATGGGCTCGCCGATGAGCTTGTCCAGGAAAATCCGTTCCGTGAGGATGCCCAGGACTATGCCTACGATCAGGGTGCCCACGACCGCGAGGATGAAGGGAAGACCCATCTGGTAGAAGGTGAGGGTCACATAGGCCCCGATGAGGGTCAACTCTCCCATGGCAAGGTTGAGGACGCCGGAGCATTTATAGATGAGCACCCATCCCAGCGCCACGAGTGCATAGATGCCTCCGACCAGAATCCCGGTAATCAGGGTCATGAGAAACAGTTCCATCCAAAACCCTCCCGCCGTGTTTTAGGTTCCGTCAAACATGCGGTTCGAACATCGAATCGCGACATGCCGCCCTTTGTCCTCCCCCCACGATGCGAAGAACACCGGAATCCTGCACCTACACGTTGATTTCACGCACGTGGAGATCCGTCTTGATGCGTTGCTCCCGCCCGTCCTCGTAAGTGATGGTCGTGTCCATGTGGACGGCATCGGTGTCTGCATACAGGGCCTGGACGATGTCCTGGTAGCGCTTCTCCACAAAGGCGCGGCGAAGCTTGCTCGTCCGGGTCAACTCCTCGTCGTCCGCGTCGAACACCTTGTAGAGGTTGACGAACTTGCGGATCTTTGCAGGGTCGGGGAGGTCCTTGTTCGCCTCCTCTATCTGCGATTGAACGAGGTCGTATACCTGCGCTTTCTGAGAAAGCTCGTGGTAGCTCGTGTAGTTGAGCTTCTTCTCGTCCGCCCACTTCCCCACCACGGAGTAGTCGATGCACATGACCGCAACGATGTAATCCCGCTGGTCGCCGATCACCCACGCCTCGGAAATGTACGGGCTGAACTTGAGCCGTGTCTCCAGGTACTGGGGTGAAAAGGGCCTTCCGTCACTGAGGGTCATGACGTCCTTGGAGCGATCAAAGACCACGAGATGCCCGTCCTCGTCGATGAAGCCCTTGTCGCCGGAGAAGAGCCACCCGTCCACCAGCGTCTCCTTGGTGGCCTCATCGTTCTTGTAGTACCCCAGGAAGACGGACGGGCTCTTGGAGATGATCTCACCCTCCTCGGTGATTCGCACCTCGGTATCGGGAATGGGCGTTCCCACCGTGTCGAACTTGACGTCTCCGTCCCGGTGAACGATGGAGATCCCCGCGATTTCAGTCTGCCCGTAGATCTGCTTGAGATTGACCCCCAGGGCGTGAAAGAACCGGAAGTGGTCGGGGCCCATGGCTGCGCCCCCGGTGTAGGCGTGCCTGAGCCGGCTCATGCCCAGGTGGTCCTTGAGCTTCTTCTGCATGAGGGCATAGCCGAGCCAGTGGAGAAGGCGGAGGTGAAAAGGGACCGGCTGCTTGTCGAACTCCAGGTTGGCCACCTTGTACCCCACCTTGGTGCCCAACTCGTAGATCTTGCGCTTGATCCAGGTGGCGTCGATGTACTTGACCTGCACCTGGCGGGTCAGGCCCTCATAGAGGCGCGGCGGAGCGAACATGACGTGGGGGCCGATCTCCCGAATGTTCTCCTGGGCGGTCTCCGGCTCCTCGGGGAAGTTCAATGTGTAGCCTATCTGAAGACCGCAGGATATGGACATCATCTGCTCGCCGATCCAGGCGAAGGGAAGGTAGCTGACAAAGTCGTCGGTATCATAGCAGGGGTCTACGGCCATTAGGCTCCGTCCCATGGTGAGCATGTTCCAGTGGCTCAGAAGGGCCCCCTTGGGAAGGGAGGTGGTTCCGGAGGTGTAAAACAGCAGGCAGATGTCGTCTCCGTGGCCCTTCTCGATGGTCTTCTCGAACAGGTCGGGCTCACGCCGGTCTACCTCCCGGCCGATCTGCTGAATCTCGCTCATGCTGATCAGGTAATCCTGGTGGTAGTTGCGCATGCCCTTGGGATCGTCCCACACGACCTTGGCCAGCTTGGGGCATTCGTCCTTGATGGAGATGGCCTTGTCCACCTCCTCCTGCCCCTCGCCCACAAAGAACTTGGTGTCCGAGTGATCGATGATATACTTGACCTCCTCCATCATGCAGTCCTGGAAGAGCCACACGGCAATACCCCCGGCACACAGGGCCGCTATCTCGGCCCACAGACCTTCCGGTCGATTGTCCCCGATCATGGAGACCTTGTCTCCGGGCTCCAGGCCCAGCTCCATCATGCCCAGGGTCAAGTACTTGACGTTTTCGTAATAGTCCTTCCAGGTGTAGGGAAGCCAGATGCCGAACTCCTTCTCACGCATGGCCACCTTGCTGTCTCCGTACTTTCGGCACTGGCTGAGAAAGAGCTTCGGGATGGTGAGATCCTTGCTGATATCCATATTCACTCCGCTCATACGGCCTCCCTACCTTCTTGTGGCATAAAGGTCCTCTTCGCCCAGGTACGCCTTGATCACCTCAGGATTGCTCTGCACTTCATCGGGGGTCCCGTCCATGATGCGATTGCCGAAGTTCAGCACGAACACCTGGTTGGAGATGTCCATGACCACGCCCATGTCGTGCTCCACCAGAATGCAGGTCACCTTCCACCTCTCCTCCTCGTTTATGTCCAGGATGAACCTGGCCATGTCCTCCACCTCCTCGAGGTTCAGACCGGCCAGGGGTTCGTCCAGGAGAAGAAGCTCCGGCTCCAGCGCAAGGGCGCGGCCCAGCTCCACGCGCTTCTGCAGTCCGTATGGAAGCATGTGAACGGTCTTGTCCCGAATGCTCTCGATCTCGAGCAGATCGATGATGTCTTCCTCGATGAACCGCCGACCCTCGATCTCCTCCTTCTTGGTCTTGCCCAGGTAAAACGACCCGCTGAAGATTCCGGATTTGAGATGGATATGCCTCCCCAGCCGAATGTTGTCCAGCACACTCATCCCGCCGAACAGCTCGATCTTCTGAAAGGTGCGGGAGATCCCGAGCTGGGCGCGAAGGTGAGGCTGCATCGAATTGATGGTCTCGCCCTTGTATCGAATGGCGCCCTTCTGCGGGGAGTACAGCCCGTTGATGCAGTTCATCATCACGGTCTTCCCGGCGCCGTTCGGGCCGATGATGGAATGGATCTCTCCCTTCTTGACCTGAATGTCCACGCCGGCGAGGGCCGCGACCTTGCCGAAGTACATGTGCACGTTCTCCAGCTCCAGCAGTGTGTCCGCTTCCTTGAGCGCCTGGGCTTGAGCCATCCTCGATCGCCTCCTTCTTCAATGCCACGGTTTGTGAAAATTTTCTTTATTGGCCCCTATGAAGTAGAGATTCAAGAAACGACAATACCATTTACTTTCTTGACGAAAAATTGTCAACCCGTTCCTTTAAAAAAACCTCGAGCCCGGATTGAGCGTTTGTCGAGTTCGGCGAATTCGTAAAGGCTGCATTCTCTCGCAAAGACGCCGGACAGTCCAAAAAACTTTTCAATATCAACCATTTCACTTTGTGGTCTTTGCGTCTTGGAGCGAAGCTTTGATTTTTTGCGAGGCCGTCATTGTCCTCAGCGCAAAAGGGTTTCAACCGTGGGCACGAGATGAGCATGACACTGATCCAGAAAATACTCGTCCGTCATCCCGGCGATGAAGTCCCGGACAATGGCCGCAGGCGGGGTTTCATCCCGGTAACACGAGGCCATGCCGTCCAGAAAACCGCGAAAGACGGGAGAGTCTTCCGCTCCGGCATCGATGTCCTTCAAGTACTTTTCGAACAGAAGCTCGAACATGAGCCGAACCTTGGGCGTCTGTCTTTTTACGCGTACATTTTTATAAATCCGCTCCTGATTGAAGGTCTTCAGCCGCTGGAGGGCGGCCCCCACATTCGAACTGAATCGGACATGCGAGCGTTCCAGGCTGTTGGCAACCAGATCCTCCACCAGCGTGTATACTATGGTACCGTTGGTATCGCCTAGGATTTCTCTGCACTGGAGGGGAATATCCTGTCTCCGGATCAGCCCCAGACGAATGGCATCCTCGATGTCCCTGCCGATGTAGCTGATGGTGTCCGACATACGGACCACACATCCCTCCAGGGTCATGGGCCGGACCTCGAACGCGGGATCCGCTGCTTTGCGCTCCATTTCCCCTGCCATTCGATGGAAATCCTTGTCCCGGTCCGGGTTCAGGGCCTCGCTGTGGAGCTCCCCGTCGTGGCCCAGTATCCCGTCCAGGACCTGCAGGGTGAGGTTCCAGCCTTTACCCTTGCGCTCGATCTTGTCCAGGAACCTCACACCCTGAATATTGTGCACAAAGGCGTCCAACCCATGGCGGAGCGAGAGATCCGAGAGGAAGCGCTCCCCGTCGTGTCCGAAAGGCGTGTGGCCGATATCATGGCCCAGGGCGATGGCCTCGATGAGGTCCTCGTTGAGCCGCAACAGCCGGCCGATGGTGCGGGCGATTTTGGAAACCAGCTGAACGTGGAGCACACGATGGGTGATGTGATCGTTTTTGATCAGGTAAAACACCTGAGTCTTGTCGATGTAACGGGAATAGGCCAGGGAATGGAGGATGCGATCCGCATCCAGAGCGAACTCCTGTCTGTGCCCCAGACGGACGTTCTCTTCCGGAATGCGCCGGACCGCCTCGAGGCTCGGGCAGGCCCCGGGCGAAAGCCGCTGCTCCTCCTCCCGGTCGAGGCGGTCACGAAGGGATTTGAGGGTCTCGGTCTTTTTCAATCCTGATCACCCTCCGATCCGCCGGATTGACGGCAGGCCTTTTTCAACTCGCCCCAGACCCGCTTTCCTCTCTCGGAAAGCACGCGGTTGGCCTGCTCGGCGACCTTTTCGGAATCGCGCCGTATGCTGGACTCCTCGGGGATCTCCAGTTCTTCCTTTCGGTACCTCCACTTAAGAAGGGACTCCGCCAGACGGGTCTCCGTTCGAAGGGCCCACTTCTTTACGTCCCTCTTGATCTCATCGCTCATACAAGATCCTTTCGGAGTCACCAGCGGTTCTGCGGGTTATCGGGGGATAGCGCCCTGATCTTCACTATAGAAAAACCATCGCCCAAGGTCAACCTTGGTTGTGCATGGTGCCGGTGCGCACCAGGGCACTCACTTTTCCCTTGATCCGTGAGCATAAGGATGTTACTAATAACAGTTTGAAATTTTATCGGCTGTCAACTGCGGGCCGGGAACGGGTCCGCGGCGGCCACCTTCTCAATCCACACGTTCAGAGACATCCCGGTGCAGCGACCGCACATCTGAACGGAGGAACAACCGGGTCGGGGCCTGGAAAGGCCCCCGAAACCAGATCAGGAGGAACAGCATGGCACCATCGATCGGCATGAAACAGATGCTGGAAGCCGGCGTCCATTTCGGGCACCAGACCAGGCGTTGGAATCCCAAGATGAAGCCTTACATCTTCGGCGCCCGCAACGGCATCCATATTATCGATCTTCAGAAAACCGTCAAGCTTTTCGACAAGGCATACGACTTTGTCACCAGAACCGTAGCAGACGGGTATCCCGTTCTGTTCGTGGGGACGAAAAAGCAGGCCCGCGACTCGGTGGTGGAGGAAAGCGAGCGCTGCGGCATGTTCTATGTGGTCAATCGCTGGCTGGGCGGGACCTTGACCAACTTCCAGACCATTCGAAAAAGCATCAACCGCTTGAAAGAGCTCGAGACCATGAAACGCGAAGGAACCCTCACCCGGTACACCAAAAAAGAGGCCCTTCAAATGGAAAAGGAAATGGTGAAGCTGGAAAAGAATCTGGGAGGCATCAAGAACCTCGACGAGCTCCCGGGCGCCGTCTTTATCGTGGATCCCAAAAAGGAGCACATCGCCGTGCGCGAGGCCCGCAAGCTGGGCATCCCGGTCGTAGCCATTGCAGACACCAACTGTGACCCCGACGAAATCGACTACATCATTCCAGGCAACGACGACGCCATTCGCGCGATCCGGCTGGTCTGCTCCAAAATTGCGGATGCCTGTATCGAGGGGCACGGGATCGCCGAAGAAAGGCTGAAGGCCGAGGCGGAGGCCGAGGCGGCCCGCAAAAAGGAGTCCGAGGCGGAAGCCGAGGAAGCCCCCGCCCGGGAAGCCCCGCAGGAAACGCCGGAGGGTGGGCCCGAGGTCATCGTCGTCAGGAAAGAACAGGCACCTGAAATCGAGGAAAAACCCACGGAGGAGTAGAATCTTGGATATCACCGCTGAACAGGTCAAGGAACTGAGAGAGAAAACCGGCGTCGGCATCATGGACTGCAAGAAGGCCCTGGCCGAATGCGCCGGGGACACGGAAAAGGCAGTGGACTATCTTCGAAAGAAAGGGATAGCCACGGCAAAGAAACGCGGAGGGCGTTCGGCCTCCGAGGGGCAGGTGGCCTCTTACATTCACGCCGGGGGAAAAATCGGCGTGCTCGTGGAGATCAACTGTGAGACGGACTTCTCCGGAAAAACGGACGATTTTTCCGAGTTTGCGCGAAACATCGCCATGCACATCGCCGCCACCAGCCCAGTGGCTGTGGATCGAGACAACATCCCCGAGGATGTGCTCGCCCGGGAGCGGGACATCTACGCGACCCAGGCGAAGGAATCGGGAAAACCGGAGAAGATCATCGACAAGATCGTGGATGGAAAAATGAACAAGTTTTACTCCGAGGCGTGTCTTCTGGAGCAGCCCTACGTGAAAAACCCGGACATCACC
Organism: uncultured Desulfobacterales bacterium; assembly: GCA_964591925.1. GTDB lineage: Bacteria > Desulfobacterota > DSM-4660 > Desulfatiglandales > HGW-15 > JAIPEI01. The sequence continues at coordinate 4,202 of CAZQCK010000099.1, read as the reverse complement.
ATCCAGGACCTGCTCAACGAGATGATCGCCAAGACCGGAGAGAACATCCTCATCCGCCGGTTCACCCGATACCAGCTCGGAGAAGAGTCCTGAACGATTCAGCGAAACAACGACCGAGATTCAAACGGGTGCTGCTCAAGCTGAGCGGCGAGGCCCTCATGGGGGACGATTCCTTCGGCATCGCCCCGAACGTCCTAAAGGCCGTGGCCGAAGAGATTCTTCAGGTCCACGGTCTGGGGGTGGAACTGGCCCTCGTGGTGGGCGGGGGGAACATTTTCCGGGGGCTCAAATCATCGGAATACGGCATCAAGCGCGTGCCGGCGGACCACATGGGAATGCTGGCCACACTGATCAACGTCATAGCCCTCGGAGAGGCCTTGAACGGTTTGGGATCAGAGGTCCGGATCATGTCGGCGATAGACATAAACAAGATCGCTGAACCCTACATTCGAGGCCGGGCCATCAACCATCTCGCAAAGGGTCGCATTGTGCTTTTCGGCGCCGGAACGGGCAATCCCTACTTCAGCACGGACACCGCGGCGGCCCTTCGGGCCATGGAAATCGAGGCCGATGTCCTGTGCAAAGCGACCAAGGTGGACGGCGTCTTCGATCTGGATCCCGTACTCCACCCCCACGCCCTGAAGTTCAACCGGCTCTCTTACAGGGAGGTCCTGGAAAAGAAGCTCCAGGTCATGGACATGACGGCGGTCAGTCTGGCCATGGGACGGGACCTTCCCATCATCGTGTTCAACCTGCTGGACAAAGGCAGCATCCGGCGGGTCATGTTTGACGACCACATGGGGACCATCATATCGGGGGAACCATCATGAAAGAGGAAATCCTGGACGAAGCGCGCGAAAAGATGTCGATGAGCGTGGAAGCCCTGAAGCGCGAGTTCAACCGGATTCGCACGGGGCGGGCATCCACAGCTCTTCTGGACGGAATCAAGGTGGCGTGTTACGAGACCCGAATGCCGCTGGATCAAGTCGCTTCGGTTTCCGTTCCCGAAAGCCGATTGATCACCATCAAGCCCTGGGACCAGTCCATCATCAAAGAGATCGAAAAGTCCATTCTCAAGTCCGAGCTCGGCCTCACCCCGATGAACGACGGGAAAATCATTCGTATCTCCATTCCTCCCCTGACGGAGGAGCGCCGAAAGGAGCTCGCCAAGCTTGCGCGCAAGACGGCCGAGGACAGCAGAATAGCGGTGCGCAATCACCGCAGGGAAGCAAACGAGATGCTCAAGGAGCTCAAAAACGATAAGGAGATCTCCGAAGACGAAATGTTCAAGGCCCAGGACGAGGTCCAGAAACTGACCGACGAGTTCATCAAAAAGGTGGACGAGCTCACGGCGGAGAAGGAAAAAGAAATCATTGAGTTCTGATCCTTCCAAAGCGCTTCCCCGTCACGTGGCCGTGATCATGGACGGAAACGGCCGATGGGCCAAAAAGAGGGCCATGAACCGTGTCCGGGGACACGAGCAGGGTGCCGAGTCCGTCCGGGAGATCGTAAGGACCTCCAGAGAAATAGGTATCCATTACCTGACTCTCTATGCCTTTTCCGAGGAGAACTGGCAGCGGCCGAAACATGAGATCCAGGCACTCATGGTGCTTCTGAAGCGGTTCCTGAAATCCGAGCTCCAAGAAATGCTCGAGAACGGAATCCGCCTTCAGACCATCGGGCGCACCCACCGGTTGCCCGAGGACGTGCACTCCGTCCTTATGAGGACCATTGAAAAGACGGCCCGCAACCGGGACATGGTCCTGACCCTGGCCCTGAGCTATGGAGGGCGTCAGGAGATTCGAGACGGCGTCGTGAAGCTGGCCAGGCGGGTTCATGAGGGAGCACTCGATCCGGAGAAGATCTCCGAGGCCGTTATCGCCGAATCCCTTTACACCGCAGACATGCCCAACCCCGACCTGCTCATCCGCACGAGCGGGGAGTTCCGGATCAGCAACTTCCTTCTCTGGCAAATCGCCTATGCGGAGATCTACGTGACCCCGACGCTCTGGCCGGACTTTCGAAAAGACGAGTACCTGGCCGCCGTCTCGGACTACCAGAGGCGGGAACGAAGATTCGGGGCCACGGGGGAACAGCCGGCGACGTCCCCCGAGGACACCCCATGCACTTGAAACGATGGCTCACCGGCTTGATCGGCCTCCCTGTGTTGATCTACCTCGTAGGGATCGCCCCGAGGTGGCTGTTTCACGCGTTTCTGTGCGGGGCCGCGGTCGCAGGTCTCTTCGAATTCATACGCATGACCATGCCACGAGCCCCGCAAGCACTGAGGGCGTTTTCCATGATCCCGGTGCTCCTCCTGTTCTGGACCGCTTCCCGGGGTTCGTATTTTCTTCTGCTGGCCGTGTTCAGCCTCGCCGCGGCGATCCCGCTGGTATATTCCCTTCTAGCGCCGGCCCAGGAGCGCACCGAAGCGCTGAATCACGCGACCCGCACCGTTTTCGGCTTTGTCTACGTCTGTCTGCCCCTGGCCATGCTCGTGTTCATTGACCGGTATCCGGCGGGAAACGTGTGGATCTTTTTTCTGCTTGCCGTGGTCTTCCTCTCGGACACAGGGGCGTTCTACTTCGGCCGCTTCTTCGGAAAACACAGGTTGCATCCTTCGGTAAGCCCGGGAAAGACCTGGGAAGGGGCCGTCGGAGGACTGCTCTGCAGCCTGCTCCCGGTGTACCTGTTTCAGGCCTACTTCCATGTGGGCAAGGTCTCCGTGTTTTTTCTCGCCCTCTCCCTGTCCCTGGCGGGACAGATCGGGGATCTGGCCGAATCCCTTTTGAAACGGGCATGCGGAGTGAAAGACTCCGGAGGCATTCTTCCGGGCCACGGAGGGATACTGGACCGGGTTGACGGGTTGATCTTTGCCGCACCCCTTCTGTACGGGTACATGGGGTGGATGCTCTGAACCGCCTCCGCATGTCGCAGGGGGCAACCATGATCAAGAAGGCCGGGGGGAGTTTCCCCGGTACGGGTCACCATGGGTATTCGTGCATTCGACAAAAAACGCGTCCTGGTCACCGGGGGAGCCGGCTTTCTGGGCTCTCATCTCTGCGAGCGGCTGCTGAAGGACGATAACTACGTCATTTGCCTGGACAACTACTTCACAGGTCGAAAACGCAATATTTTTCATTTGATGGATGACAAGCGCTTCGAGCTGATCCGTCACGACCTGGTCAACCCGATTTTCCTGGAGGTGGATCGAATCTATAATCTGGCCTGCCCTGCAAGCCCTATCCATTATCAGTCCAACCCGGTCAAGACCACCAAAACGAGTGTAATGGGTGCGATCCACATGCTGGGTCTGGCCAAGCGGGTCAAGGCGCGTATCCTTCAGGCCTCCACGAGCGAGATTTACGGGGACCCCGAAATTCACCCCCAACCGGAAACCTACTGGGGCAACGTCAACACAATCGGCCCCCGTGCGTGCTATGACGAAGGGAAAAGATGCGCCGAGACCCTGTTTTTCGATTATTACCGTCAGAACGACGTGGACATTCGCGTTGCGCGCATTTTCAACACCTACGGTCCTCACATGCACCCGGCGGACGGCCGCGTGGTCAGCAGCTTCATACTGCAGGCCCTTCAGAACGAGCCCATCACCCTGTACGGAGACGGCACCCAGACCCGTTCCTTCTGCTACGTCGACGACATGATCGAGGGACTGGTCCGCATGATGAACGGGCCGGACGACCTGATCGGCCCTTTGAATCTGGGCAATCCGCAAGAGCATGAAATCGGCGAGCTGGCCGAGACCATTATCCGTCTGACCGGCTCCCACGCACGCATCGAGCACTTCGAACTCCCCGAAAACGACCCCAGGAGGCGAAAACCCGACATTCGCATGGCAACGGAGCGGCTCGAATGGCAACCCCGGGTGGCGCTCGAAGAAGGTCTGGAGCGAACCATCCGTTACTTTCGGGACCTGATGCGGGAACACGGGCTTCATGAGCGTTGAGAGAAAAACCATCACCGTGCTGGGCTCCACAGGGTCCATCGGTAGAAACGCCCTGGATCTGATTGCGGCCCATCCGAACCGTTACCGGGTCGGGGCCCTGGCGGCCGGCAGGAACATAGAACTTTTGGCCGAGCAGGTGGAGCGCTTTCACCCTCGAGCGGTGGCGGTCCTGGACGGTGGTCGCGCTGATGAGCTTTGTGCCCGGCTGTCTTATCGAAAGGGGACGGAGGTGTTC
>CAZQCK010000098.1:0-12721 GCA_964591925.1 uncultured Desulfobacterales bacterium | reverse complement strand
TCCTTTCTGAATTGGAAACTCAGCAGTGCCCAAAATTCGTTTCTGGATGGGCACTCGCTGGTTTCCATTCAAAAAAGGATCCCGGGGCCGCTCTTCCCACCGCAGGATCCACGTCCTGCGCGTATGGAAACCCTCAACACACCCCATTTGCCGTTACAGGCGAAGGTCCTTTCGGACATTTCCTTCGTAGGCCTTATCCAAGCGCTCCGCCGCTTCCAGAACCGCTGGGTCGTCGGTCCGGGGAACCCTGACATTCAGCTTGACCAGCAGGTCTCCCGGAACCTTGGTCTTGGTATTGTACGCACCTTTTCCCTTGAGCCGCAAGGTCTGCCCGCTCTGGCTTCCGGGCGGCACCTTCACGCTGATGGGCTCCTCCGGTGTGGGGATGGTGATGCTCGCCCCGGACATGGCCTCCCGAACGGTAACGGGAACCTCCATGCGCAGATTGTCCCCCTCCCTTCGAAGGACCGAATGGGGCTTGACGTGAATAACCAGGTAAAGATCCCCGGGTTGACCGCCGCGAACTCCGGGTTCTCCCTTTCCGGACACCCGCACGCGTGAACCCTCCCGCACCCCCTTGGGGATAGTCACTCGAATCCTCTCCGTCCCGGTTATTCGGCCCTGACCTCCGCATTGGGAACAGGGTGTGCCCACCTGTCCGTGACCACCGCACTGAGGGCATGCCCGCGTAAACTGCATGGGCCCCTCGGCCACGTCCAAACGGCCCGATCCCCCACAGGTAGGGCAGGGACTCATGCTCGAACCGGGCTCCTGCCCGCTGCCCCCGCATCTGGAGCAGCTTTGCGGCTTCTGCATGTTCAGTTCCGTCTCGAACCCACGAAGCGCACTGAGAAGATCAATGGTCATCTCGTGCTCGAGATCCCTTCCACGGGAAGGCCGGGGCTCTCGAAACCCCGCCCCTGCTCCGCCGGCGGCTGCCCCTGCGCCGGACCTGAATCCGAAGAGGTCTCCGAAAATGTCTTCATAGCTGCTGTACTGACCGAATCCGCCTTCAGTCGCACCGGCGGCCCCGGCCCAACCTCGGCCCCCGGCCTGCCTGAACCCGCCCCCCGCAGATTGCCATTTCTTGTACTCGCGGGCCTGGTCGGCGTCAAAGCCGGCCTGGAGGCCCTCCTCCCCGAACTCGTCGTAGAGCTTGCGCTTCTCTTCGTTCCCCAGGGCGTCATAGGCATGAGAAAGGTCCTTGAATTTCTGCTCCGCCTCCTGGTTGCCGGGGTTGAGGTCCGGATGCCACTTTCGGGCGAGCTTGCGATATGCCTTCTTGATCTCATCCTGGGATGCATCCTTGGACACGCCAAGGACCTTGTAAAAATCTTTCCCCATAATACCCTTCCGAAACGGCTGCTTCAGCCCCTGAATATCAACCGGTTCATTTTGCAGTCCTTGCGGCTTGGCGCGAAATTTCGGCTTTTTGTGAGGCCATCAATACTCGAATCCCGCCATTCCACCACGCAAAAGTTTATAGAAGCGCGTCCCGCTTGTCAAACACCTCAAAGACCCTTTCTGAACGGAACCCGGCCAACGCCCCGACCGGCAGTCGGGTCCGGCTTCTTCGCAGAAAAACCCGAGCACCGGGATCCAGGCTGAAATTCCTTGTCATGGCCCCCGAAATCCTGTAAACAGACCCAAGTCCAGGATTTCGACAAGGAGGACACGATGAAGGCGCTGGTCACATACTACTCGGATACCGGAAATACGAAAAAGTTGGCGGAGGCGATTTACGATGGAATCAAAGAGGCCAAAAAGGACCTCATTACTCTGGCCGATGTGAACACCGTTGATGAATACGACGTGGTGTTTTGCGGGTTCCCTGTGCAAGCGCACACCGTACCAGGCAAGGTGGGGAATTTCATAAAGGGCCTGCCCGAGGGAACAAATATCGCGTTCTTCGCCACCCACGGCTCCCTTCGGGGCGGCGAGCTGGCCATCGCGGCCTTCTATGAAGCCACCCGACTCGCCTCCCGCCTGAACATACTCGGCACGTTCGGATGCCGGGGCAAAGTCAAGGATTCCATCATCGAAGCGCTGATGAAAAAGGTCGAGCACAAGCCCTGGGCCCAGGAGGCACAGAGTGCAGCCGGACACCCTGATCAAGGGGACCTGGAAGACGCCAAGGATTTTGCCGATGCCATGATCACCAAGGTCCGCCGCCTGTAAGCCACTGGGATCACAGAGTCGAATGTAATGCCGTCCGGCCGTGGACAACACCATCCGGCAATCAGCCTTCCCAAAAAGGGGAGGCTCGGCCTTCTGAATACGTTCCGGCCGGCGTTACGGTTCCAGCGCGAAAAGCTCTCGCCCACCCTTGGCGTTCATGCACTCCTGATGCAGCAGCACCGTCATGAATCCGACACGCCAACCGTTCAACACCTTACGGCCCTGACAAGATCCCTGCAGGGTAGAGGCCCTTTCGTTGATTCACCCCCTGCCGGCACGGATCCTGCTCATCATTAATCGATGAACGTTATGCAACGCCCGGCCGCCGTCCATGCATGCCATGGCGGGGAGATGGGCGGTCCTGGACGTAACCCATGATTAATTCGGAATCCGACCTGGTCATCCTGTTTGCCGACATCGCCCAGAGTACCCGGCTGTACGACATTCTTGGCGATGAAGCGGCGCAGAATCTTATAGGCACCTGCCTCTCCCGGCTCGCAGACGTGGCAATGCGTCACCGGGGCAGGGTGGTCAAAACCATCGGAGACGAGGTGATGTGCACCTTCCCCAATGCCCGCGAAGCCGCAGAGGCAGCCAGGGATATGCACAAGGCCCTGGAGGGGCGATTCCCTGCGGGGCAAGACTCCAAGATATCTCCCAACTTACACGTGGGCGTTCATTCCGGACCGGTCATTCGACAGCAGGGCGATGTCTTCGGGGATGCGGTCAATGTGGCCGCCAGGCTGGTCAAGCTGGCCAAGTCCCGTCAGATCCTCACTTCCGAAAACGTAATGAAGGCCTTGGGACAACCTTATAAAGCTTCTCTACGTTCCCTCGGATGCATTCCTATTCGTGGAAAAAGCGGTGATATGCAGATCTTTGAAATGATATGGGAAGACTATGACATGACCATTATTGCGGACCAGGCCCTGATCGGCCCGAACCCGGTTGTCTCCATGGAACTCCTCCTCGAAGAGCGGATGCTTCGAGTGGGCCCCGCCAACCCTTGTGTGACCATGGGCCGGGACGAAAGCAATGATATCACCGTCCCGGGCACCCACGTATCCCGCTCCCATGCGCGGATCGAATTCCTGGCAGGCCGATTTCTCCTCTCGGATCAAAGCTCGAACGGAACGTACATCTCCTTTGAAAGCGGCGACTCCATTCATCTCAGAAGGGATAAGGTGCTCCTGCACGGGTCGGGAACCATTTCACCCGGGCTAAAGTCGCAACCCGGCTCACCGGGCATTATCCGCTTTCGTGAGATCTCCTGAGTCCGGCCCTGCAGGACTCGCGGCCTGGCCCCCACGCTTCTGCATCACCGCCAGCACGGCCTGGTTTCTCAATGTCCTTAGATAGTTGAGGTTTTTTTCGTCAAAGATTTCCCCTGTCCTGTTCCGGCCCAGAAAAAACAACCCAAACGGCCGTTTGTTCACAACGACCGGAAACAAGGCAAAGGAAGGGTCGCCCACCGCCTGGTGGTACCAGTCCGGAATCCGCTTGCGAATGCGGGGGTCTTCTGAGTTGCCGATGTGGATGTCCTTTCCCTGGGTCACGGCCAGTCCGAACACATCCCTCGCTTTCTTTTCGATAGGAAAACGAAACCTCTTGGAGAGAGATTGAATGTCCTTGCCGAACCCCATTCGGGCAGCCATGAGCTGTCGGTCCCCCTCCCTGACGCACAACAGCACGCTCTGAAGAGACAGTCCTCTGTACATGGTTTCCATGATCATGGTCAAGGCGTCGTTCAGGTCGTAGTCCCCCAGCAGTGTGTTCGTGATATCCTGAATCCCGTTGATGAGAACGGCTTGAAAATCCTCGGGATTCTCTTGGCCGACGTAGGTGGAGGGCACTTCCAGCTCTGACGTTTCCATGAAGGTCGACGCCCGGCCCTGCTTCTCGATTTCTCCACGCGGCGGCGCGGCCCTGGCATCGGGGTCATCACTAGCCTCGACCGACCGCGCATGCATCCGCTTCAGCAGGCGGCTTTGTTCCGGATTGACATCGAGGGCGTTCGAGAACCGCTCCACACGCTCCCGGACCTTGGTGAGGAGAAGGCCCAGCTGCTTGTCCTTCAGGGGAAAATGGTCTTCGAAACGCGCCAACACCGCTTGCAGCTTCTTGTTCCCGCTCTCATCCTCCGAATTTATGGCGTCGATCAGTTCGTTGGAAAAACCGGAGAGGACCTGAATGGCCTCGATTTCATTCCCGGTCCGAACCGGCTTATCCGCAGGCAGCGACCGCATGCTTCGGATTATTTTATCCGGAAAATGCCATTTTCTAGCAATTCCCATGCCTAAATCATCATATGAAATCCCCAAAACAGCCCGTGCGGCAACAGGCTCGGCCATACCCTTGGACGCCATGAGGCTGTGGATCTGTTCATACTCTTCCGGGAAGTAGCAAAGTACCAGATGGCGGCCGAGCTGGTGTACCATGGAACAGATAAAGGACTCCTCCAATCCCTCCAGGCCGGAATGCTCAGCCACGTCCTTGGCCACCATGCCGCTGATAAAGGACTTGAGCGCTTGGTCCTTGAGCTCGTCCTTGTGAGAGCTGTTCATCATGTGCTCGAAGAGCAGGAGTGCGGACGCGGCCATTCGAACCTCCTCGAAACCAAGCACGACCACCGCCCGACTCACGGTGGTGACCGTGCCGGCGAACTGCCCGTAGAACGCCGAGTTGACCAGTCTTAACAGCTTATTGGTCAGGGAGTAGTCCTTGAGAATGGCATTGGAGAGCTCCGAGGCCGAGGCGGTGTTGGCGCGAGAGGCCGAGGCCTTTTTGTTGATCTCCATGATATTCTGGGAAAAGCTGGGGAAATCGCCTTTGTGGCGAATCCGGCGAAGAAGAAAGTCCAGTGTGCTGTGGCCGGTGGCGGCCTTTTTGTCGTCCTCCGGCAGCCCTGACTCGGCGAGATAGGCTTCCAGGTCCTCCCGCATTTTGGATGCGCTTAGATAGCGGACATCGGGCTTCTTCTCCACAGCCCGAAGAAAGATCTCGTCCAGCTTCTTGTCAATGTCCCTGTTTTCCTGAGAAGGCGGCGGCAGTGTCTCACTGGCGATCTTGTACATGACCGCCACATAGTTGTCCGCCTGCACGGCCGGGTGGCCCAGCACCATTTCGTAAAAGATCAGGCCCAGGGAGAAGATGTCCGACTGGAACGTTACCGGATCCTTGGAAAAATGCTCCGGCGACATGTAGCACGGAGTGCCTGAGACGTCCTTCTGAATGCTCTCGTCGGCCCCGGCTATGACGGATATTCCGAAGTCCATGACTCGAATCAGTCCGCTTCGGTCCATGAGCAGGTTGGAGGGGCTGAGATCCCGATGGACAATGCCTTGTTCATGCGCATGCTGAATGCCGGACAATATCTGAATCATCAGATCTATGGCCTGGCGCACCGCCAGCGAACCCTGCTCCTTGATGCGATCGCTCAGACTCACACCGCTGACGTACGCAAAAATCAGATACAGAAGGCCCCTGTCCTCCCCCGCCTCATAGAGGGGAACAATGTTCGGGTGCTGAAGCCTGCCCACCAGCTTAGCCTCCCGCATGAGGCGCACCTGCTGCTTCTGCAGATTCGAGGCGGACACCCGGATCGTCTTGATGGCCACCCTGCGTTCCAGGCGGGGGTCCCGGCCGAGATAAACCACACCCTGGGAGCCCTTTCCCAGGACCTTCTCGATCTCGAAGCGTCCGATGTGAGCCGGAATCGTCATGAAAATTCCAAAGTAATCGCCAATCGCCTCGCCCGTCTCAGGGACACTTGCACCTGAATCGAGCGTTTGCAAAAAACCGCCTTCTTTCGAAAAGACGCTGAGAAAAAACCTTTTATTTTTAATCAGTTCGCTTTGCGGTCTTTGCGGCTTGGCGCACGATTTTGACTTTTTGCAAGATCATATTGCAGTGCAATAAAGATGCCGACACATTCTTCATGACCTCACTCGAGGCGCGCCTTCTCGATCCCTCCACCTTGAACAACGCCTCAATGGGGGATTAACCCCATTGGCACGCCTTATTGCAAAGGGTTAGGGTGGCGGGAGGAATGAAGGATTGTCGTTTCAATCACACACAGGAGGTGACACAGCATGGCAACCATAGCGATCAACGGACTCGGACGCATCGGACGAGCCACCTTGAAAATCATCATGAACACGCCGGAGTTGGACCTGGCGGCCATCAACGATTTGACCCCCGCCGACAACCTGGCCTATCTCCTCAAATACGACACGGTTTACGGTCGATACGAAAAAGCCGTGGAAAGCCGAGAAAACGAGCTGGTCATCGACGGCCAAACCTTCCCGGTGTACGACCTGGAGGACCCGGCTCAATTGCCCTGGAAGGAGCTGGGAATCGATGTGGTCTTCGAGTGCACAGGCGTTTTCACCCGGGAAGAAGACCTGAAAAAACACATCCAGGCGGGCGCCGCGAATGTCCTGCTGTCCGCCCCTCCAAAAACCGAGGACATGCCCATGGTGGTCCATGCCGTGAGCGAGGGCGAAGGAACCGCCGGTATGATCTCCTGTGCGAGCTGCACCACCAACTGCATTGCACCGGTGGTGGAGGTGGTGGGTCGTCGCATTGGAATGAAAAAGGCCATCATGACCACCATCCACGCCTACACCTCTACCCAGGGCATCGTGGACGGCCCTGCAAAAAAGTGGAGACGGGGCCGTGCGGGCGCGGCCAACCTGGTGCCCACATCCACAGGAGCGGCCAAGGCGACCACCAAGGCCCTTCCCAAGTACTCGGGAAAATTCGACGGGGTGGCCGTACGCGCACCCGTGACCTCCGGTTCGCTGGCGGACGTGGTATTCGTGACCGAGCGGGATACCACGGTGGAGGAGGTGAACCAAATCTTCCGGGAGGAGTCCGAGACCGACCGCTATCAGGGCGTCCTAGGAGTGAGCGAAGATCCCATCGTCTCGTCGGACATCCTGGCAGACCCCCGAGCCTCGGTGGTGGACCTGGGTATGACCCAGGTGGTGGACAGGGACCTTCTCAAGGTGATGGCCTGGTACGACAACGAGTGGGGGTATGCAAACCAGATGGTCCGTGAGGCGCTTCGCGTGCTCGGCGGCTGACCCCCGGGGGCGGACGCGCGGCAGCCGCTCGGCCGCTGCGCACATGTCCGATCTTGAGGCACACCACACTCGCCCTGATTTTCCCATGATATTGGAAGGTTAAATCGGCCGAGCCTGCGGCTGTGTCCGGTTCCCGGACACAGCCGGGCTCCAGGCCTTGTAAAAAGGCACCGCTCGAACACTCCGGTCAAGGCGCAAGGCCTTGATACCACAATGCTTTCCACTTTAGTTTTGTCCTGGCACCGTCCTTGCTAAACATCTTCAGATTGTGGTTGTTCCGGGCACAAGCTGTATTGCAGTTTCCGCGGACGCATAAGGCCGGGAACGGCCTCCTGTATATGACCGGATCAAAAGGTGGCGGGTCAAGCGGCAACAGCCTCGCCTTCATCAACAGCGTTTTGTATGGCACTGCAGGGAAGAAAGTCTTTCCGGTGGATCTTGCCACGGGCAAGGCTGGGACGCCGGTCGGGTACGACGGCGGTTTTGGTACGACTTGGGGGGCGACCGCGCCGCCCGTACCCGAGCCCGGCACCCTGGTGCTGGTGGCATCCGGCCTGCTCGGCCTGGCCGCTGCAGGCCGGAAAAAGCGGGCGGCAGGGGCCTAATCCTCCTCCCCGCACCGCAAAAAGGCAGGGCTCAGGCCCTGCTTTTTTTTACATCAGCCGTTCACCGCGGCCGAAGGAATGTCAGACTCACGGGAGACCTCCGGCTCCAGGGCTTCCCTCAGGGCCTCGTCGATCAGGTCCACCGGCACGAACCGAATGTCCCTCAGTACCTCTTCGGGAAGCTCGTCCAGGTCCCGCTCATTGCGCTTGGGCAGGATCACTGTCTTGAGCCCGGCCCTATGCGCGGCCAGCACCTTCATCTTGATGCCGCCCACCGGAAGGACCCTCCCCCGCAGGGTCACCTCGCCGGTCATGCCCACGTCCCCCCGCACAGGGCGGCCGCTCACCAGGCTGGCCATGGCCAACACCATGGGAAGGCCCGCCGAAGGCCCGTCCTTGGGGATGGCCCCTGCCGGCACGTGAACGTGCACGTCCGTCTGCTCGAAGGCGTCCGGGTCCACGCCCAGGGTGGAGGCCTTGGACCGCACGTAGCTCTGGGCGATCCGGGCGCTTTCCCGCATGACCTCGCCCAGCTGTCCGGTGAGGGTGAGCCGGCACTTGCCCTTCATGCCCGTGGCTTCGATGAACAGAATATCCCCGCCCACGGCGGTCACAGCCAGACCCGTGGCGATTCCGGGAAGCTCGATCTCCTCCGAGGTCTCGGACTCGAACCGCTCCTTCTTCAGGTAGTCGCGGACCAGCTCCGGGGTCACGGTGTCTTGGTTCAGGGACCGGCCTGCGATCTTTACGGCACACTTCCGGCAGACCGAGCCGATCTGACGTTCCAGATTTCGAACCCCAGCCTCCCGGGTATAATCCCTGATGATCTTCAACAGGGCCTCATCCGTGAAAGAAAGCTCGCCCTCGCGAAGACCATTGGCCCTGAGCTGCCGCGGGACCAGATACTTGCGCGCGATATGGGCCTTTTCCAGCTCGGTGTAGCCCTCCAGATAAAGGGTTTCCATACGGTCCCGAAGGGGCGCCGGAATGGTCTCCATCTGGTTGGCAGTGGTGATGAAGATCACGTCGCTCAAATCGAAGTCCACGTCCAGATAGTGGTCCCGAAAGGCATGGTTCTGCGCCGGGTCCAGGACCTCCAGCAGGGCGCTGCTCGGATCGCCGCGCCAGTCCGCGCCCACCTTGTCCACCTCGTCCAGCATGAACACCGGGTTCCGGGTTCCGGCCCGCTTTAGGGCCTGAATGATCCTTCCCGGCATGGCTCCCACATAGGTGCGGCGGTGCCCCCGAATCTCGGCCTCGTCCCGCATGCCGCCCAGGCTCATTCGGGTGAACTTTCGGCCCAAAGCCCTTGCAATGCTCTGGCCCAGGCTGGTCTTTCCCACACCTGGAGGGCCTACAAAGCAGAGAATCGCCCCCTTGGACTCGGAGCCTCTGCCGTCATCCGGCTCCTCAGGCTTCCGGTCCGGCCCTCGGTCCTGCACCAGCTTGCGCACGGCCAGGTACTCGATGATCCGGTCCTTGACGTCCTCCAGATCGTAGTGATCCTCATCCAACACCCTGCGGGCGTCGTCCATGTCCATCCGATCCTCGCTGCTCTCCCGCCAGGGAAGATCGACAATCCAATCGAGGTACGTTCGAATCACCGAGTACTCGGGAGACTGCGCGGACATGGAGGTCATTCGTTTGAGCTCGCGCTCGGCCTCCTTGCGCACCTCTTCGGGCAGATCGGCCTCCTCCAGCTTCCCCCGGTACTCCTCGGCCTCCGAGGTTCCGGCCTCGTCCTCGCCCAGCTCCTTCTGAATCGTCTTGAGCTGCTGGCGCAGATAAAACTCGCGTTGGGCCTTGTCCATGGTCTGCTTGGTTTCCGACTCGATCTTTTTGCCCAGGCTGAGAACCTCCTTCTCCCGGGTCAAATGATGAATGAGCTTGCGCATCTTCTCGCTCGCCGTAGGGGCCTCCAGGACCTCCTGGGCCTCCTTTACATCCAGACCGGCGTTTCCCGCCACCACGTACACCAGGTTCAGAGGATCCGTGATCTGGCCCAGAAAGGCGGTGATCTCATCCGGAAGATTGGGCGAAAGCTTGACCACCTCTTTGGCCAGCTCCCCCAAACTCCGTTGAAGTGCGTCCAGCTCCACGCCTTCATTCACCTGCTCCGGCATGGCCTCTATCTCGGCACGCAAATAGGGTTCGGACTCGATCCAGCTGGAAATCCGGAACCGCTCCAGCCCGTGGACCATGACCTGCAGGGTGTTGTCCGAGGTCTTGACCACCCGGTCCACCTTTGCCAAGGTCCCCACCTCATGGGTCTGTCCGGGGTGGGGAGTTTCAATGGAGGAATCCGGCATGGCCACAAGCCCCACAAACTTGTCTCCGCTAAAGACGTCCTCGATCAGTTTCACGGACCGGGGAATCCCCACCAGCAAAGGAATCACCGACATTGGGTAGGCCACCATATTCCGAAGCGGCAGAATGGGAAGCTCTGTGGGCAATTCCACATTGTTTTTGTCATGGCGTTGATCTTGCATCAGCAATGCGCCTCCTTGCTTCTAAGGTTCGGCAAAACCCGTTTATAGTCAGGATCATGCCTTATCGTTGTTTTCACATATATATCCATCTTCACTTTGAATAAAATAAGAACGTTTGGCACAAAGTAAAGGGTGTGGGTGTTGAACCGGGAACGCGAGTGCGTTAGAGTGGGGACTCCTTGAAGCAAGGAGTGAGGGGTCGAGCCATGCCCAAAAAGGACTATTTCCGCATCCTGGGAATCACTCGCAACTCCAGCCCTGAAGACGTGAAACGGGCATACCGAAGGCTGGCCTTCCGCTACCACCCGGACACATCCCGAGGCGGGCAGGAAGCCTCCAAGCGGTTTCGGGAGGTGCGGGAGGCCTATGATGTGCTGAGGGACGAGGAACACCGAACCCGCCATGAGCGGGAGCTGGATCCGCCGCACAACGTGCCCGTCAATCGTTATCCGCCCGGAGCCGGGTCGAAATCCGGATTCGATGCGCGCTCTTTCGACCCCTTTTCCCCCAGGGGCTTTGCCGAAAGGGTCGCCCCCCGGGCAAGGCGGTTCCGTCGCACCCGGCCCTTTACAGCCTTCGCCCGGAGTTCTGCGCAGGATCCGGCAATGGTTGAGCTCGCCTTGACCGCCTTCGAAGCCCGTTATGGAACAGAACGGGATCTGCGGATCTTCCTGCCCTTTGAAACCATCCGGGTCACCGTGGAGACCCCTCCCGGCGTGGAGGAAGGCTCACTGCTCGAGGTGGTGGGGCCGCGCACCCGTGAGCGGGGAATACGGGTGTTTCTCCGCGCCCGCATTGTGGAGTGATCCGTTCTTCGGGTTAACGCTTTTTCCGCCTGAATTCAATTCAGGCCTTTCAGGTGGTTGAAGCCACGCTGTTACTGCACCAGCTGCCAGGTGCCGTCGGAATCTCGATAGGCCTTGGCATGGACCGTTTCACGCCGTCCATCCACGTGGGCATCAATCTCCACATCCCTGTATACGCGGCCGTCCCTCCGGTAGGCGGGTTCCGGTGTGGCCATGTATTGATTGCCCGTGTCCGGGTTCTCCCATTCCGTGGTCTGCCCTGACGGGGAAGTTTCGAGTGTTCGGTTCAATCGCCTCTGATCGTATTTTTCCCACTCGTTTCCAATCATGTAACCCAGCACAGCTCCGATGCCGGCGCCGATGAGGGCACTCTTCCTCCGATCATCGTCCGGACCCAGTTGACCGCCTACAGCCGCACCTCCAAGGCCGCCTATGATCGCGCCCTGCTCGGCTTTTCCCTGGTTCGCACAACCCGAGAGGAATGCCGCAAGGAAAGCAGCCACCACAAAGACCATACATGCCTTGTTCGTTGTCTTCATAATTGACCTCCGTTTCATTCAAAACGTTTCATCCATATTCTAACGATTTCTGCAGGCATTGCAACGTCGGAAGATCCTGGGGTTTAGATCCTGCCGAAAAGATCATCACCTGTCCGGCCTATGCCGAGTTTGCAGTTAATGATCCGCTTGATTTAAAAAATCCACTTTCCCGCTGTCATCATCTGATCAAGATACATCGACTGACCGGGCCTGAACAAAGCTTCCGCCAAGGTTGTCAAGGTATTTGTACGACCGGCATGTCTTTCCTTAAGCCATTAGCATTCCCTTGCCTGTTTGCTGTGAAGTAGGGTGCAGCTCCGGTGCTTGGGGGAGGTAAACCGGAAACTCAGGAACGACTTGCTACGTACAGCTTATCGAATCATGCACATTCAGCGATGCCTGAATCTGCGGGTATTTCAGAGCAATCCATGACAATGTAAGACAGCCAAGCTCTCAGAATTCCAGCTCATCCCAGACAAGCCGGTTCTATCAGTCAAACCCCTCCTTGACTCTACGTGACAGCTCTTCCATTGCAAAAGGCTTCTGGATGAAACCAATGCAACCCCGATCCAATATCTCTTTTGCCTGCCCGTTGATGCTGTATCCGCTGGAAAGAAGAATCCTGACATCCCCGTGGATCTCTTTTAGACGATCATAGGCCTCTCCGCCACCCATACCGGGCATGATCATGTCCAGAATCACGAGTTCGATTTCCTCCTTTTGTTTGCCGTAAACATCCAGGGCATCCTGGCCGCTGCGGGCCACAAGGACCCGATAGCCCAGTTTTTCCAGCATCATTCGGCCCACGTCGAGGATCATGTCCTCGTCGTCTACAAGGAGGACTGTGCCCTGCCCGTAATGAATATCACGCAGCTCCGGTATGTGGCCCTCCTTCACGGCCTCTTTTTCAGAGGCAGGAAGGTAAATGGTGAAGGTGGTGCCGGTGCCTTTTTCACTGTATACGTTTATGAAGCCCCCGTGGTTCTTGATGATACCGTAGACGGACGCAAGACCGAG
>CAZQCK010000097.1:0-12862 GCA_964591925.1 uncultured Desulfobacterales bacterium | reverse complement strand
GCCGACAAATCACCCTGCTGTTACGAAGGGCCCCGGACCTCATCGTTCGACGCTCATCGACCCGAGTGCTTTAGCATGGACAGCCCTGAACACACCCCACACCAAAAGCCCGTCCCTTCCAGGCTTCCCGGCCGGTCACACGTCCTGGACACACTCCTGTTCGGGGGTGTGGTCATTATGGTGGCTCTGTTCATGGCCCGGGGAACGGAAAACCTGGGGTACAACTGGCAGTGGTACCGCGTGCCCCAGTTCCTGTTCACCCTGGACGAGCAGGGATTCCATGCCGGCCCCCTCCTCAAGGGCCTCGGCGTGACTCTTCAGATCACGGGAATCAGTCTGGTCCTGGCCTTTGGTTTCGGTCTGCTGGCCGCCCTCTTTCGCCTCTCCCCCTCCCTTGCGGCCAAATCCATTGCCCGAGCCTACGTTGAGATCATTCGCAACACACCCCTGCTTGTTCAGCTGTTCTTCATTTACTTTGTTCTGGGGCCCATTCTGAACATCGACCGCATGGCATCGGCCGTACTGGCGCTGAGCCTGTTCGAGGGAGCTTACGCATCCGAAATCCTCAGGGCCGGCATTGAATCCGTGGAAAAGAGCCAGTGGGAGGCCGCTTACAGCCTCGGGCTCCACACGCCGGGGGCCTTCCGGCTGGTCGTCTTTCCTCAAGCCGTCCGCAGGGTCCTGCCGCCTTTGACGAGCCAGGCCATCTCCCTGCTCAAGGACTCCGCGCTGGTGAGCACCATCGCCGTGTTCGACCTCACCATGAGAGGCAGGGCCATTATCTCGGAAACCTATTTGACCTTTGAATTGTGGTTCACCGTCGCCGCCATGTATCTTGCGATTGCACTGGTCTTGTCCATGATCGTGTCGGTGCTTGAAAAACGAACGGATGTAAGAAAAGGAGAACAAAAATGACAATAGCGTCCCGGTTTGCGATTTACACTATCTTCCTGATCCTGTTGGTCGGTCTGAGTGGACCGTCATGGGCCGGCAAAATGCAACAACAGCTGCAGGAAGAGAGCACCATCGAACGTGTCCTTCAAAGGGGCGTCCTGAGGGTGGGAATGTCCACCTTCGTGCCCTGGGCCATGAAAGACAAGAAAGGCGAGCTGGTGGGTTTTGAAATCGACGTGGCAAAGCGATTGGCGGAAGACATAGGCGTGAAAGCGGCATTCGTTCCCACCAAGTGGGACGGCATCATCTCCTCTCTGCTCGCCGGCAAATTCGATGTGATCATCGGGGGCATGGGCATCACCACCAAACGCAGCCTCAAGGTCAACTTCTCCATACCCTATGACTACACAGGGATGTCCCTGGTAGCCAACAAGGACATGGCCCGCGGATTTAACAGCCTGGAGGACTTCAATCGTCCGGATGTGGTGCTGGTGGCCCGGCTCGGGGCCACACCCGTGGCCGCCGCCCGAAAGTACATTCCCGAGGCCGAGATCCGCCAGTTCGATGACGAGTCTCAGGCCGTTCAGGAGCTGATCAACGGCAAGGCCCACGCCCTGGTGGCCTCGGCCCCTTTGCCTGCCTTTCAAGCGGTCAAGCACCCGAGCAAGCTCTTTTTACCGCTCAAAGGCACCTTCACCAAAGAACCCATTGCGTTTGCCGTGACCAAAGGGGATTTCGACACCATCAACTTTCTGAACGGTTGGATCACCATCGTGGAGTCGGAGGGCTGGCTCAAGGAACGTAAGCACTACTGGTTCGAAACCAAGGACTGGCAGGACCAGGTCCGGTAAAGAGTCCAAACAGGTCCCCGCAAACCCTGCATGTGAGGGCCTGGATTCGAGTGCATCCGGAGGCGGGACGAGACCGGGCCTCGAGTGCAACCGCGGTCCCCTTCAGGTTCGGTCTTGAAGAAAAGAACAGCCACATTCACCCCCCTGGACGGGATCGTGGGCCTGCTGGTCGCGGCCGCGGCCGCTTATGTCCTGTACAGGGTCAAGATCGGTCTCCATTACGAGTGGCATTGGGAAGCGATCCCTCAGTACTTGTTCCGCTACGACGAGGCTTCCGGGAAATGGGTACCGAACATCCTGATGCAGGGGCTCATCACCACCATCCGGCTGAGTGTGTGGGGCGTGCTGTTGGCCACGCTGATCGGAGGCGTGATGGGGCTTTGCCGGGTGAGCCGGCGGCTGTTCTTCCGGCTCCTCGGCGGAGCATACGTAGGCCTGGTTCGAAACCTCCCTCCCCTCGTGCTCATCTTCATCTTTTACTTCTTTGTGAGCAGTCAGATCATGCCGTTGTTGGGCGTGGACGCCTTCGTGGCCGGCGCCACCAAGGACATACAGGACCTTCTGTCCTTACTCTTCGCCTCCCCGGCCTCCTTCTCCACCTTCCTTTCCGCCTTGATGACGCTCGCCGTATTCGAAGGGGCCTACATTGCGGAGATCGTGCGCAGCGGCATCCAGTCCATCGATTCCGGGCAATGGGAGGCGTCGGCCGCCCTCGGGCTGAAGCGCCGGCAGCAGTTGAGACGGGTCATCCTTCCTCAGGCCGTGCGGAGAATCCTGCCTCCCCTGGCCGGGCAATTCATCTCCACGATCAAAGACTCTGCCATCGTATCCGTGATCTCCATTCAAGAGCTTACCTTCCAGGGTCTGGAGCTCATGGCCGCCACATATCTGACCTTTGAAACCTGGATCACCATCGGGGCTCTATACTTCCTGCTGAGCCTCACCCTCTCCCTCGGGGTGGGACGGCTGGAGAGCCGTTGGGGTACTGAGGGACGCTGGTGACCTGAATTGGGCGTTTCAAATTGCAGCCTATCGAAAAAACACTTAATATATCAAGGGCTTGTCATTAAAGAGGGCCGGTTTGAGCATCACTTTTTGCATGAATGCGCTTCTTCGAAAAAAACTGCAATTTAAAACCCTGCGGGATTGCCGATTTTACCGAATCTGCGGCGTCATCAGGTGCTTCGCATACCAGAGTATAGCGAAGCACCCTCTTCCTTGCATCTTCGGCAAACTCGACAATCGCTCAATTCAGGTGGTGAGAAAGGGCCGGGCGGGAATTTGCCAGGGGTTGCCGGGGATGCTATTGTGCCTCGATCAGCCGATATTGCGGTTGAAGAGAAGGAGACCATCATGAAAAGCGAAACCTTCAGCCTGTGTTTTATGTGCTCCGTGCGTTGCCCCATTCGAGTCACCGTGGAAAACGGAGCCGTTCGTTTCATCGAAGGCAATCCTCACGTTCAGGGAATGGAGGGCAGCCTGTGCCCGCGGGGTGCCGCGGGTAAGGCGTTTCTGTACGATTCTCAACGGCTGCAGTCGCCGCTGATCCGAACCGGTCCGCGCGGGTCCGGGGAGTGGAAAAAGGCGACCTGGGAGGAAGCCCTGGACTTCACGGCGGACAAGCTTCGAGGGGTGATCGATCTCTACGGAAGTCGCAGCGTCGTCCTGGGGGAGCGTACCCAGCTCAGCACCCACGTGAGCAAAACCTTTCTCAAGGCGCTCGGTTCCCCCAACCACTTCACCCATGACGCCCTGTGCAAGGGCTCGGTGAACACGGCGTGCCGCAGCCTGTTCGGTTACACGGACGGGCAGATGGGCATGGATTACGCCAACACCCGCCATCTAGTGCTTTACGGTCGAAACTTTTTCGAAGCTGTGGAGGTCAAGCAAGTCCGTGCGTTCATGAAGGCCCTGGACGCTGGTGCCAAGCTCACCTACATCGACCCGCGGGTAACCGTGACCGCCACTAAGGCGCATCGATACTGGATGATCCGGCCGGGGACGGATCTGGCTCTCAACTATGCTCTCATCCACATCATCCTGAACGAGCGTCTCTATGACGAGCAGTACGTCGCGCAATGGGTCCAAGGTCTCGACACACTCCGCGATTTCATCAAGGCCTACACACCACAATGGGCCGAACAAGAAACCGGAATCCCGGCGGAAGACATGGCGGAGCTGGCCCGCGAAATCAGCAGGGACAAGCCCTCCGTGATTTTCCACTTCGGTTACCGGGGCTCGAATCATACCAACGAGATCCATCTTCGCCGCTCCATCCTGATCCTCAACGTCCTTATGGGAAGCATCGAGGCCAAGGGCGGCTATTTTTTCAAAAAGGGCCCCGGCGAGGTAAGGGGCAAACCGGCAAGGAAGCTTACGGAGCAAACCTTCCCGGCCGTCCCTGGTCCCCGGTTCGACAAGGTGGGCACACCCGATTTTCCCCTCCCGGATGCGAACCACGGGGTGGCCCAGCGCCTTCCTGAGGCCATTCTCAACGAAGACCCTTATCCTCTCAAGGCGCTTATCGCCTATCGGCTTGACCCGCTCATGTCCATTCCGGACACGAACCGGACCAAAAAGGCCTTTGACCGGTTGGACCTAATCGCGGTCATCGACGTGAACTATAGTGATACCGCGTGGTACGCCGACGTGGTCCTTCCCGAATCCAGCTTTCTGGAGCGAACCGACTCAATCCAGCAGGCCAACGGATTGAAGCCTCAGATGTTTTTACGCCGCAAGGCCGTGCACCCGCGATACGACACCCTGAGCGGACCCATGATCCTGAAGGGGCTGGGCGAGCGAATGGGAATAGGCGCGTACTTCCCGTACGACAGCGTAGAGGAGCTGGTCCGGTGGCAGTTGGAAGGGACGGGTTTCACCACGACGGACTTCGATGCCAAGGGATTTGTCTCTTATGCGGACCGGCCCATCTTGTGGGATCGCAAGGAAGGCCTCAAGTTCAAGACTCCGTCCCGCAGGATTGAGCTCGTCTCCTCACTGCTCGAGGATGCCGGCTATGCCTCCTTTCCCGCCTACGAACCTATTGCGGCACCGCCGG
The DNA here is from genome assembly GCA_964591925.1 of uncultured Desulfobacterales bacterium. Taxonomy (GTDB): domain Bacteria; phylum Desulfobacterota; class DSM-4660; order Desulfatiglandales; family HGW-15; genus JAIPEI01. The sequence goes on along the minus strand of CAZQCK010000097.1, from coordinate 8,059 downwards.
AAGGTCATTTTCGATTGACCACGGGCCGGGTGGCCCTCCACACCCATGTCTCCACCCAGAACAACCCTTACCTGAACGAGCTGTGTCCGGAAAACGCCCTGTGGATAAACACGCGGCCCGCAGAGGCCCTTGGCATACGCAACGGCGATCCGGTCCTGGTCTCTTCCAGCCGGGGATCCGGCCGGGTGAATGCATATGTCACGGACCTGATCCACCCTGAGGCGGTCTTTCTGCTGCACGGTTTCGGGCATCAGGCCGAGCGCGCGGTGCGCGCCCGGGGGAAAGGCCTCAGCGATGCGGTCCTGCAGGAAAACGTTTCCGATGAAATCGGGGGAAGCCCCGCCCTCCATCACACTTTCGTAACCGTGCGTCCCCTGTGAACCTGTTTGCAGGGGCTGTGAGGAGTCCGCCATGAGTGAGTATTATCTGTTTCAGGACGTCAAAAAATGCATCGGGTGCCACTCGTGCGTGGTGGCCTGCAAGAGCTACAAGGATCTTCCCGTGGGGCCCAAGATCAGTCAGATCGTGACCGTGGGCCCCCGGTTTGCGGGGGGTCGGTTCAAGGCCGCCTATACTTTCATGCCATGTTATCATTGCGAGAACCCATGGTGCGTGGCGGCGTGCCCGACCGGTGCCATGCAAAAGCGCCCGTCGGACGGCATTGTTTTCGTGGACCCGGACCTCTGCGTAGGGTGCAAAATCTGCATGTCGGCCTGTCCCTGGGGCGCGCCCCAGTGGGACCCGGAGAGGCGCAAGGCGGTAAAGTGCGACTTTTGCATGGATCGGGTCGATGAGGGGCTCCAGCCCGCATGCGTGACCGTCTGTATGACCCGTTGCCTCGAATTCGGAAAAGCGAACGACATCCCCCCGGTGAGAAGGGAACGATACGCCAGAGCCATGGCCGCCCTCGAGTGAGGCACGGCCTGTGTGCAACACCACTTGTCTCCGGTAAAGCCGCTGCGGAGGACCTTTTTTATGGCAGATGCCTCCTGTGAGGTGTTCAAGGTCGCAAAGGAGCTGTCCGAACTCGCGACATCCGGACATTTGGCGCACCCCCGGTGCCGGCAGCGGGTAGAGAATCTGCACCAGCTCCTGGAAGACGTCTCCATGGGAAGCGCTGAAGCCGGACACATTCCGCTCATGCGCTCCATTGCGGAGAGCCTTGTTCGGGAAGGGCCGGACGCGGTCTGTCGAAACGCGGGCAGACGGCTGCTGGACGGTCTCACGGCACACGGCGAGGTGTTCGAAAGCCATATTCGAACCGGCACCTGCCCCACAGGGGACTGTAAGGTGCTCACACCCGCCCCCTGCCAGACGGCCTGCCCGGCCGGAATAGATGTGTCCGGTTACGTCACACTTATCGCCATGGGGCGGGAGGCGGAGGCGGTGGAGCTTATTCGAAAGGACAATCCGTTTCCGTGGGTCTGCGGTCTCGTGTGCACCCACCCCTGCGAGTTCATGTGCGCACGGGGACGGATCGACACGCCCATCGCCATCAAGGACATGAAGGCCTTTGCCGCGGAGCGGGCCATCTCTGAAGGCCGCTACCGCAATCCGAATAAGGCCCCGGACACGGGAAATCGGGTGTGTGTGGTGGGAGGAGGACCGGCCGGGCTGACCGCGGCCTATTACCTTGCCTTGAAGGGGCATCAGGTGGACATTATCGAGGAGCTTCCCCATGCGGGCGGTATGCTGATGGTGGGCATCCCCCGCTACCGGCTTCCCAGGGAAGTAATCGACCGGGAGGTGGCGGCCATTGAGGAACTGGGTGTAAAGTTCCGCTTCAACACCCGCCTGGGCCGCGACGTATCCCTTGATGACCTTCGGAATGAGGGTTTCGACGCCTTTTTCCTTGCCATAGGTGCACACAGCGCCTATGCCATGAGCATACCCGGAGAGGAGGGTGCGCCCCAAGTCCTGGAAGCCGTAGGATTTCTCCGCCGCGTGGCCCTGGGGGATCGCCGTCGTCCGGGTCGCCGGGTGGCTGTCATCGGAGGAGGAAACGTAGCCATCGATGCGGCCAGAACATCCATTCGTCTGGGGACTGAGGAGGTGACCCTGATCTACCGGCGGACCCGCTCCGAGATGCCCGCCGGCGAGGAGGAGATCCTGCAGGCGGAAGAGGAGGGGGTGCAATTCTGCTTCCTCACAGTGCCCACCGAGGTGGATTGCACGGACGGCTGCGTCTCCGGCCTCTCTTGTATTCACACGGAGCTCGGCCCTCCGGACGAAAGCGGCAGGTGTCGACCCGTTCCGGTGGAAGGCAGCGAGCACCTGATGGATCTGGACGCCGTAATCACCGCCATAGGGCAGGAGGTGGACTCGACCGGGCTCGAGGGTTGGAAGGACTTGAAGTGGACCCATCGAAGAACCATCTCGGCCCGAAACACCAGTATGGAGACCTCGGTTCCAGGGGTGTTCGCCGGCGGTGACGCCGTTCTGGGTCCTGCCACGGTGGTAGAGGCCATCGGTGCGGGGAAGCGGGCGGCCCTGGCCATAGACCGCTACCTGCAGGGACTGCCCCAGCCCACCCTTCCCCCGGTGCCCGTGCGCCGCCAGAGGCTTCCGTTCCTGAGGAGCTCAGCCTCCACCAAGATGTCTCTGAAGCGCCCGGAAATGGACGTGCTCAACCGCGAGAGGCGTCGAATCACCTTTCAGCAGGTCGAGCTCGGCCTTACCGAGGACCAGGCCCGAAACGAAGGCCTTCGGTGCCTTCGCTGCGACATCTGCATTCGTTGCGGTCGCTGTGTGGAGATCTGCCGGGATCGCATGGGCGTTGACGCCCTCCAGCTCGGCCATTTTGACTTCGACCACCCGGTGGCGACCGACCTTGAAGCCACCGCGCGAGGCTGCATCCTTTGCGGAGCCTGCGCGGAGAACTGCCCCACGGGCGCCATGCAAATCAAAGATGAGGGAGAGGATCGGGTCCTGACCCTTTGCGGCACCGTCCTTAATCGACTGAAAATCGAGCGATGCAACGAGTGCGGTGAACCCCTGGGTCCGGCCCGGTATCACGATTACATTCGAGACCGCCTCAAGGACGTGGCTCCGCACAGGGACCTTGGACGGCTCTGCATGGAATGCGGCAGGAAGAAGCTGGGACGGCGTCTCGCCGAGACCGTCGTACCCAACCTTCGGACCGACCAAAAAGGAGATGAGACCCCATGACATTTCACAGGGGACAGCGGGTGGAGGTGTACCAGCGCTCCACGGACGAGAGCTGGGAAGACTACATGGACCGCTTTATCGGACTGCACGGCATCGTGACCGATCCGGACACGACGAAAAACGACCCGGACGCCCTGATCGAGGTCTCCCTGGACCGCAAGGGAACCCACCGGTTCCCGCAGGACTGTCTGCGTCCGATCTAGTTTCCATTCAAAAAGGGTCTTTTTTGCCAGAGAGGAACAAAGCGTGCCTATTCTCCCGCGCATCGGCATCACCATGGGCGATCCCGCCGGCATAGGGCCTGAGATCATCGTCAAGGCCCTATCCGATTCAGACCTGTATCGAAGGGTCCGGCCTGTAATCATCGGGGATTTATCAGCTGTGGCCGGCGCCCTGAAACACACCTCCGGCATGACCTTGAGAGAGGTCGAAACCGTGAGCGAGGCCGGAGAACAAGCGTTTGTCCTGGACGTCCTCCCAATCTCCCGGCTGGCTCCCGGCGATCTCAACCCCGGTGTCCCCACCGTGGAAGGGGGAAAGGCCATGGTGGCCGCAGTCACCAAGGCCGTGGACCTGGCCCTTCAGGGAGAGCTGGAGGGGGTGGTCACCGGCCCCATCAGCAAGGCCCTGATGCAGCGGGCCGGCTATGCCTTCGAGGGTCACACCCAGTTGCTCGCCCACCTCACCGGCGCTCGGGACGTGGTTATGATGCTCGCAGGAAGCAGACTGCGGGTGGTTTTGGTCACGATCCACCGCCCCCTGCGGGACGTGGCCGGCCTCCTGACCGAGGAGGCCGTCTTTCGAACCACCCTTATCACGAACCAGGGACTTTGCTCCGACTTCAACATGCACTCCCCTCGGATCGCTGTGGCGGCCCTCAACCCCCATGCCGGAGAACAGGGGCTCTTCGGGGATGAGGAAGAGCGGATCATCTCACCCGCCGTTCAACGCGCCCGGGCCGAGGGGGTGGACGCCGAAGGTCCGCTCCCGGCCGACACGGTCTTTTACAAAGCGGTCTCTGAAGAATTCGACGCCGTGGTCTGCATGTATCACGACCAGGGCCTGATACCCCTCAAGCTCATGCACTTCGCCGACGGTGTGAACATCACCCTGGGACTTCCGGTCATCCGCACCTCTGTGGACCACGGTACCGCCTATGACATCGCAGGCAAAGGAAAGGCCGACCCCTCCAGTCTCAAGGCCGCCCTGCGCACGGCCGCCTCCATGGCCTTGAACCGGCGGAGCGCGGAGCAATCACAACAGCTATGAACGAAGGAACCATCAAGATTCGCGGCGCCAGGGTGCACAACCTGAAAAACATCTCCCTGGACATCCCCAGAAACCGGTTCATTGTAATCACCGGGCTCTCAGGGTCCGGGAAATCGTCTCTGGCCTTTGATACAATCTACGCTGAAGGTCAACGCAGATATGTGGAGTCCCTGTCCGCGTATGCGCGCCAGTTCCTGGAACGGATGGAGAAACCCGACGTGGACGCCATGGAGGGTTTGTCCCCGGCCGTATCCATCGAACAACGCTCCAGGAGCACGAATCCGCGCTCCACGGTGGGGACGGCCACGGAGATTCACGATTACCTTCGTCTCCTCTTTGCGCGGGCCGGTGAGCCCTACTGCCCTGACTGCGGCCTCCCCATTTCCTCTCAGACGGTGCAGCAAATGGTGGACCAGGTCCTGTCCCTGGATCCGGGCACCCGAATTCAAATCCTCGCCCCCCTTATAGAGGGAAAAAAGGGCGCTCATGTGGAGGTACTACAAAGGCTCCGCAAGGACGGGTTCACCCGGGTTCTCGTGAACGGAGAAGCCCGTTTGCTGGACGAGGAGATCCACCTGGACCGAAACCGCCCCCACACCATCAGCGTGGTCGTGGACCGGCTGGTGGTCAATGAAAGGGCCCAGAGACGGTTGACCGACTCCCTGGAGCTCACCTTGAGCCTGTCCGGAGGGACCGCTTCGGTGGACGTAATCAACAACGAAGCCCTGTTCCTCAGCCGGACCTCCGCCTGCGCCCGCTGCGGCATGAGCCTTCCGGAACTCACACCGCAACTGTTCTCCTTCAACAATCCCAAGGGGGCGTGCCCGGTCTGCACGGGGTTGGGTTCCCGGCGTGATTTCGACCCGGAGCTCCTGGTTCCCGATCCGTCCCTGTCCCTCCGGGAAGGGGCCCTGGCCCCATGGGCCGGACGCCGGTCCCCGTATTTTCAGCAAATGGTGGACGCGGTGTGCGAACACTATGACGCAGACCCGTTCGTCGCCTTCCGAAATCTGCCCTCCAAGGTCAGGGACGTCTTTCTTTACGGCTCGGGCGAGGATGTCATCCACTTCCGATACCGCGCTGAAGGACGAAAGCACGCCTACGACCGCCCCTTCGAAGGCCTGATCCCCAACCTGGAGAGACGCTACAGGGAGACGGATTCCGACTTCATTCGCGAGGAGCTGGAACAATACATGAGCATCGGACCCTGCCCCGCCTGTGAAGGTACGCGGCTCGGCCCGGCCGGCAGGGCCGTTCGGGTGGGAGGAAAAGGAATACACCAATTGGCCGCGTTGTCCGTGCACGAGGCCCTGCGATTCTTCTTCGAGCTTTCGCTGCCCCCGGAAAAGGCCCACATCGCCGAGCGACTTTTGCGCGAGATTCAGGAACGACTCGGGTTTCTCCACAGCGTAGGACTCGACTATCTCACCCTGGACCGGGGCTCCGCCACCCTGTCCGGAGGAGAGGACCAGCGGATCCGCCTGGCCACTCAGATCGGCTCCGGTCTGGCCGGAGTCCTTTATGTCCTGGACGAGCCCAGCATCGGCCTGCACCCGCGCGACAACCTCCGGCTCCTGGAAAACCTCCGCCGGCTGCAGGCGCTGGGCAACACGGTAATCGTGGTGGAGCACGACGCGGAAACCATTCTGGCCGCGGACCACGTCATCGATATGGGACCGGGTGCGGGTCTTCAAGGCGGAGAAATAGTATTCGAGGGTCCCCCCACCAAGCTCGTGAACGCTGAGCAGTCTCTGACCGGACAGTATCTCAGCAAAAAGCGCACCATTCCCGTCCCCGCCGGGCGTCGAAAAAGCAAAGGGAAACGGCTGGTGATCAGGGGGGCACGGCAAAACAACCTGAAAAACATCACGGTAGAAATCCCCATGCGTACCTTCACCTGTATAACGGGGGTCTCCGGTTCGGGCAAGAGCAGTCTGATCAACGAAATCCTCTACCCCGGCCTGGTCCGGCGTATCCAGCGTTCCAAAATACCCATGGGCGAGGCGGAGGAAATCGGCAACGCGTATCTCGTGGACAAGGTCATCAACATCGACCAAAGCCCCATCGGCAGAACGCCCAGATCCAACCCGGCCACATACACGAACATTTTCACGCCCATTCGGGAGCTCTTTTCCATGCTACCCGAGTCGCGGGTTCGGGGATACCGCCCCGGTCGGTTCAGTTTCAATGTGCAGGGCGGGCGCTGTGAATCCTGCCGGGGAGACGGCGTCATCAAGATCGAGATGCACTTCCTACCGGACGTGTACGTAACCTGCGAGAACTGCAGGGGCCTTAGATTCAACCGCGACACCCTGGACATCCGTTACCGGGGCCAGCACATCGCTGATGTGCTGGACATGACCGTGAACCAGGCATTCGCCTTTTTCGAAAACGTTCCCGCCCTGCGCACCAAGCTGAAGACCCTCGTGGATGTAGGACTCGGATACATCCGCCTAGGCCAGCCGGCCACCACGCTCTCGGGCGGCGAGGCTCAACGGGTGAAGCTCAGCCGGGAGCTGGGAAAGCGGGGGACAGGAAACACCCTGTACCTCCTGGACGAGCCCACCACAGGGCTTCACTTCGCGGATGTCAGTAAGCTCCTGGAAGTACTCGGTCACCTGGTGGGACAAGGCAACACGGTGGTGGTCATCGAACACAATATGGATGTGATCAAAACGGCGGATTTCGTCGTGGATCTGGGGCCCGAAGGAGGTAACGATGGAGGTTATCTGGTGGGGGCGGGTACACCTGAAGACATCACGGGAATCAAAGAATCGTACACCGGCAGGTTCCTGGCGGAAGTGCTGTAAGCCTCCTATCTTCCACCCTTTTGTCCCAGGAAATAGGCCAGGTTATCCAGGCTCACGGTAAAATCCACGTTCTCCACGTGGCAGCAGTCCGGACGCCGGACGTGAAAAGGAGAAAAGTTGAGAATCGCCTTCACACCCGCTTCGAACAGCTTGTCCGCCACCCCTTGCGCCTGGGAGGCGGGGACGGCGATGATACCGAGATGGACCCCCGCATCCCGGCAGCCCTGAACGATCGCCGATGCAGGCTGGACCATGAGTCCCGGCAGAACCGTCATGCCGACCTTCCTGGGGTCGGCGTCGAACGCTGCAACAAAGCGGTGACATCGCTGGGCGAAACTTGGATCCCGGGCCAGGGCCTTGCCCATGTTGCCCAACCCCACGATGGCAAGCCGCCATTCCCTGTCGGTCCCCAGGATCCGCCGGATCTCCCGAATGAGATCCCGCACGTCGTAACCAACCCCCCGCACACCGAATTCCCCGAAGTAAGACAGATCCTTGCGGACCTGGGCGGATCGAACACGGCACACCAGTGCCAGTTTTCGTGAAGACACCACCTCGGTTCCCTCTTCTAGAAGACGCTCGAGAGGCCTGAGGTACAGCGCTATGCGCTCGATGGTTGCTTTCGGGATTTTCGTTTCACCGGGCATCTACAAGGACCATACCGACACGTTCCCTTGACGGCTCGAGAAGCGGTTACATCCGGGGGATGCACTGTTCAGGGGGTTGAGCCTCTGCAGTGGATCGCGACCAGACGTTCGGAGGCCGGCAAAAATAACTTGAACATCTTGCATCTCATCTTCAGGCCATCTTCG
>CAZQCK010000096.1:0-12911 GCA_964591925.1 uncultured Desulfobacterales bacterium | reverse complement strand
CTCGCTGATCGACGATGAGATTGGCAAAAAAGACCCTTTCCGGATGGAAACTAGCTACGGCAGGCGGGCTCGTAGATAGCGGCCACGTCCACAGTGCGGATGTCATCCCGCTCGGGATGCCGGACCCGAAGCCGCCGGTTCCTCGCCTTGATAGCGGTTACGTCCCGGCGAACACCGCCTCGATCCGGTCCAGGGCCCAATCGATGTCATCTCTTTGAATGAGCAGCGGGGGGGCGAACCTAATGGTGTTTTCGTGGGTTTCCTTGCACAAAAGGCCTTTTTCCTTCAGCCGCTCACAAAAGGGCCTGGCCCCTCCGGCCTGGGGAAGCAACTCCAACCCGATCAGGAGGCCCTTGCCCCGGACCTCCCTGATCAGTGAGCTCTGAATCCGCTTGAGCCCTTGAAGAAAGTACCCTCCCATGGTCTCTGCGTTGTCGATCATCCCCTCCTCGACGAGCACCATGAGCGCGGCCCGGGCCACCGCACAGGCGAGGGGGTTGCCCCCGAAGGTGCTCCCGTGCTCGCCGGGCTGGATCACGCCCAGAATTTCCGTGTTGGAAAGAACGGCTGAGACCGGGTAGAACCCTCCGGACAGGGCCTTGCCGATGAGGGTGACATCGGCCTCGATCCCCTCGTGCTCCTCTGCCAGCATGCGGCCCGTGCGCCCCAACCCCGTCTGGATCTCGTCCAGGACCATGGCCATTCCGTGGCGGGTACAGATCTCCCGGACCGCCTTTAAATACCCCTCAGGCGGAATGACCACGCCGGCTTCCCCTTGAATCGGTTCGCCCAGAAACGCCACGGTGTTGGGTGTTACAGCCTCTTCCAGGGCCTGGGCGTCCCCATAGGGGACCGTTTTGAAGCCCGGAGTAAAGGGGCCGAAACCCTCGCGCGTCTGGGGATCCGTGCTGAAACCCACCAGGGTGATGGTCCGCCCGTGAAAATTCCCGTCGCACACAATCACCTCGGCCTGCTCGTCCGGGACGCCCTTGATCTTGTACCCCCATTTTCGAACCGCCTTGATCACGGTCTCCACGGCCTCGGCCCCACTGTTCATGGGCAAGACCTTGTGAGAGTTGGTGAGGCTGCAGAGCTCTTCGTAGAACGGACCGAGCTGATCGTTTCGAAAGGCTCTGGAAGTCAAGGTGAGCTTGCGGGCCTGCTCGATCAAGGCCTGCAGAATCCTGGGATGGCAATGTCCCTGGTTAACGGCGGAGTAGGAAGAGAGGCAGTCCATGTAGCGCTTGCCGTCCACGTCCCACACCCAGATTCCCTCCCCGCGTTGCAGGACCACGTCGAGCGGCTTGTAGTTGAAAGCGCCGTAGCGGGTCTCCAGGTCGATGTATGTTTCCGGCTTCATGGGCTTCCCTCCTTTTAAAGGCTTTGCGGAGCGTTTTTCTTTGAATGGCAAGCCTTCGATATGTTGTATGTTTTTCGACAGGCTCCAATTTGAAACGCTCGATTCAGGTTCGACCTCAAGTGTAAACCTTCCCTCTTTGTTCGCCCCTGAAAACGAACAGGCCCCTCCACGCGGGTGAAGGGGCCGGAACGAATCGAGAGGAGCTTGTCCTCGAATCAAGACACCATGAATCCGCTCCGGGAAACCAGACCGGGAACCGGTACCATCGGCCGGCCGCTGACCTCCGTGACCACGTTTTGAGGCCAGGCATACTCGCGGTCCATGGCCTGGAAGTAGCTCAGGTCGTAAGGCAGAGCCCGGGCCCAAAGACCCCCTTCCCGCTCCACCAGCCTGGACGAAAGCCCGAAGTCCACCTCTCCCAGGTCGGTAAGCAGGATGTACGCCGGGATTTCCCGGCCGCTGCCGTCCCGTCTCACGTGCGTTGCGATATCCAGGACGTCGTCCACATCCACGGGATACGCCTCGTTTCGAGCCGACTGCAAGGGGTGCCCGGCCACGTAAACGTGATGAAACTCCACGCCCGCTTCCCGGCATTGGTAGGCCACCCGCTGGATCTCGGCCGGATTGTCGTTGCCCCCGGAAAGGAGCGGGGTGTTCACATAGACCGATATGCCCTTTCTTCTGAGATGGGCGGCGATCCTTTTGTGCTCCTCGAGGAACTCGCCGCTGTGAAGAAACACCGTCTCGATCTCCAGCCGCAAGGGCCGCGTCACGGTCAGTCGATTCAGCTCGGCCAGATCGCGGATCACCCCCTTGGTGTAGGAATAAGGGTTCCCGGCAAAGGCCAGGCTTCGAATCCTCACCGCATTCACGTGTGGAACGTCTCGAAGCTGCTTGACCGTCTCGCGGATCGCCTTCAAACAATCAATCCCGTCCCGCTTCGACCCGACAACCACGTCGGTGATGGATGGATCCCCTTTAATATACTCCAGCGCCGGCCCCCGGCACTCCGCGTCCAGTTCCACCCGGGTCTTGTGGACCCGTGCAACCCCTTCCAGTCCGGAAGATACCACCGGACGCGCAAAGCGCTGGTCTTGTACAGCCTTTTCGCGGACGGCCTCCAGGGAATGAACGTCGGTCTCCCGCCTTACGGAAGGCCTGCCGGTCCTGGATCCCGCAAAAAGCGTCTCGTCTCCGATCTGCGCCATGTACCGCACATCGATGGTTCCCTCTGCATTGACCCGGACGTTGTCCAGCTCGTTGGCCACCGGGGCGAAAGCCTTGAAGTAGTCCGGAGTGTACGGGGACCGAATCCACAGAAAATGATCGTTATGTGCATCCTGTTCCACGGCCCATCCGCTGCTGTTCCAGTCCATCTTTCCAATGGGCGTGGCTGTACAGATTCTCGGAATGGCGCGGTCCGACAGGTGGGCCCGAAGATAGCCCCCCACTTCAACGCCCCCGGCCAGGGAGGCCCAGTAGATACTGTTGCCGTGGATCGGGCTGCAGGGAATGTAGATGTAGTGCATCTCCGCGCCGGCCCCTCTCAGGTTGCTGAAGAGTTCTACGAGCTCGGGGCCCTGGTCGTTACAATCGTTCAAAAAAGGCGTCTGCACATAGACCTGAATGCCGCTTCCAACCAGCTCGGAAATGATTTCCAGGCTCTGGGGGGAAACCTCGTCCGGATGGATGAAGTGGGTGGCCACCTCGATCCGCTTTCCTTTCTCCTCCAGCTCGAGATTTTTCCGCTTCAGGTAGCTGAGCCAGGCGCCGTCGTTGGAGAGGAACAGGTGAGGGTAGTAGGCGATGGACCGGGTGGCGAGCCGCACGGTCTGGACGTGCCTGACCTCCTTGAGCCCGTCGATAGCGGTCTCCATGTTCTTGCGGTTGAGGAAGGGATCGCCTCCGGTGATGACGATCTCCTTGATGGTGGGGGACGCGTCCACATAGGCCACGGCCTCCCTCACCTCGTCCGGCGTCGGAGACACCTCGTTCCTCGATTCCTTGTGCTTGCGGAAACAGAATCGGCAGTACACGGGACATGTCATGTTGAGCAGGAAGATGACCCGGTTGGAGTACATCCGCTCGAGCAGACCCTGGTGAAACTGCCCGATCCAGGTGTTGACGTGTCCCACCGGGTCCAGCTCCTCCACAAAGGGGAGGTACTGGTACGCCACATCCCTGGAAACCATCATCTGCCGCACGGTGTGTCTGGACAGCCTTACCGGGAACAGGTCGATGACCTTCTGGAGGTCCTCCCGCTGACCCGGCTCGACAGGAATGCTCGTGAGGCTTTCCATCTGCTCGACGTCCCGTACGGAGACAAACTCGTTTCCGGGCCGCACGCGCTCCAAGAGGGCTATGATGAACCGATCAGGGATCTCCTCTCCATTGATCCGAAAAGGGCCCCTTCCCCGCGCCTCTCCTCGAAGCACGGCCTCCATGAGCGAGACCAGGAATCCTTCCGGATCTTCTTTGAAGCCCACGGCACCGAGAAGCCTTGAAAACCGGGATTCTCCGTCTCCATGGCCCACGAGCTCGATGAATTCCGCCGGCACCAGGGGCCTTTCCGCGGAGTGAGCAAGGAAATCCAGGGCCCCCGCCACGAGCTTGTCTACGGGGAACTCCAACGGCTTTTCCGATAGTTCATAGGCGATGTTCATAATGATTTTTTCCTTCCGGGCCGGGTCGTGGTGGGCGGATCGAGCATAGCCAAGCAACCCCGAGCTGTCAATCCAAATGCGTTTCCGCCTTTCGATCCCCAGCCTGGCTCAGACCATGGATCGAAGCTCTTCCAGGGCCTCCCGAATGGCCCCGGCGGCAGCGTCAATGTCTTCATCCGTGTGGCGATAGGCCACATAACCGTGATGATAGGGCTGCAGAAAAACTCCGCTACGAATGACCCGGGTATAGAACTCGGTCCGCAGCAACCTTCATGACCTCTTCCCTGACCACCACTGCACTGAGTTGTAGGGCCTGCGAATTCCCAGGATCGCTCCCGGAATCAGGCCCAGGGCCTCTTTGTACAGGCGTTCCGATTCATTGAGGTTGAGTTGTTCCGCCATGTTCGACTCCTTTTGAAGCGTCTTATTGGCTTGCATTCAGAAGAACGGGTCAGGTTTTAACGCTTTCTCCTCTTGAGGTTCGCCGGCTCCAGGGTGAGCTTTTCCCCGGCCAGCAGCTTCGCCACACCGTCAAGGGGTTTGTAGCGCTCATCTTCGCAGATCCGGCAATGCCCGCAATCGGAAAAGACATTCTCCGGCTGGGTGTAGGTGGTGATCACTCCCTCGTAATTCCGGAGAACAAGCCGCCGGTCTCCCTGAGAAAGCAGGTAATTGGGCATCACCGGGATCTTGCCCCCGCCGCCGGGAGCATCCACCACAAACGTGGGCACGGCCATGCCCGTGGTGTGACCGCGGAGGTTCTCGATGATTTCCATCCCCTTGGTGATGGACGTTCTGAAGTGGGCGATACCCCTGGAGAGGTCGCACTGGTAAATATAATAGGGCTTGACACGAATCATCAGCAGCTCGTGCATGAGCTTTTTCATAATGTACGGGCAGTCGTTGACATCCCTCAGGAGCACCGTCTGGTTTCCCAGGGGAATACCGGCGTCGGCCAGCCTGGCGCAGGCCTCCTTGGACTCCCGAGTAATCTCGGAGGGATGGTTGAAGTGCGTATTGAGGTAGAGCGGGTGGTATTTGCGAAGCATGGTCACGAGATCGTTGGTAATCCGCTGGGGCAGGACCACGGGGGTGCGGCTTCCGATGCGAATGATTTCCACATGATCAATCTCTCTCAAGCGCTTCAATACGGTCTCCAGGGGGCCGTCGTCAAGAACCAGCGGATCCCCTCCGGAGATCAGGATATCGCGGATTTCGGGATGATCCTCGATGTAGGCGAACGCCTGCTCCATACTGTGGCTTCCCAGATGCTCGTCCTGAACCCCTACCATACGCCTGCGCGTGCAATGCCGGCAGTACATGGAGCAAATCCTGGTGACCAGAAAAAGGACCCGGTCCGGATAACGATGAGTAATGCCGGGAACAGGGGAATCCACGTCCTCATCCAATGGGTCTTCATGATCGTCCGGGTCGTAGGCCAACTCCTTGATGCCGGGAACTCCCTGGAGTCGAACCGACCCCCGCTTGTACTCGCGATCCATGAGGCAGGCATAGTAGGGCGTAATGCTCATTTTGAATGTCTGCAAAACCCGCTCTAGATCGCGCTCCTCGTCTTCATCGATGCGGATGATCTTCTCGAGGGTGTCAATGTTTCGAATGGTGTTCCGAAACTGCCACTTCCAATCGTTCCATTCTTCATCGGATACATCCCGGAACAAGGAAACATCCCTGTGATTCACGCCGGCGTATTCCTTCATGATCGACTCCCTGGGTCTTAAAGGCGGACGTGAAGACCGTTATTTCTCACCTTACCGGATCCACTCGAAGGGACGGCCTCTCATACCGTGCCGGAATCTATCACCTTCCGTTCCGCCTTTCAAGGCGCACCAGGGAAGAAACTTGACGAATTCACAAGACTGTATTTGCGCCTCTCGAGGGGGACGGGCACGGCCTTTGACGCCGAACATGAAAATCCCGATTTCGGTTGATCTTGACATCCCTGAATGCGGCCGTTATGTTCCCACAATCGGGGCTTTGGAATCCCCAGGGTATACGGTTGCCGGTCCGGTCGCCTCCACAGCGGCCCGGTGAACGGCCCATCTTCCCCATGCGCCCGAGAAAGCCGGTAAACGGTGAACCTGAGCAGAGCAGGACAGGCTGTATTTCACCCAACCCCCATAATAACAGGAGGATGTTGAAGATGGACAAGTATGTGTGTACGGTGTGCGGATATGTGTATGACCCGGCAGAAGGAGATCCGGACAATGGAATCGATCCCGGAACCGCCTTTGAAGACGTTCCGGAAGATTGGACCTGCCCGGTTTGCGGGGCGTCCAAGGACCAGTTCGAAAAGGAGTAACGCCCTTTTCTGCAAAACCGCGGCAGACCGGTTCCGCCTGCCCCAATCCGCATGCTCCCCGTTCTGACGCTTTTTCGTTGCGCCGGCTGCCGCCCTTACCTTCCCGTGGACTTCCGAGGAAGAACGAATCTTGATACCCGAACCACAAGGACGTGTGGTGCTCGCAGGAGATGTGGGTGGCACCAAGACGAATCTCGGACTCTTCACCAGAGACGAGCAGGGGACCAAGAAGGTCAAGGAAGCCACCTTCTCCAGTATCGAGGCCCGAAACCTGACCGAGTTGATAGCCCGGTTCATGGAAAGCCATGACTTACCGGTATCCGCCGCCTGCTTCGGCATACCGGGACCGGTGAGCCGGGGCCGAAGCCGAACCACCAACCTGCCCTGGGTGGTCTCCGAGCGGGAACTTGCATCCCGCTTCGGCTGGTCCCACGTTTATCTACTCAATGATCTCGCCGCCACGGCCCACGGCATCCCAAGCCTCGATAAACGGCGTTTCGCCGCGCTGAACCGCATCAGAATCAAGCCGGACCAGCCACGCGCCCTCCTGGCCCCGGGGACGGGATTGGGGGTCTCTCTCATGGTCGGACGATCGGAGGGTCTGCAGGTTCTTCCTTCCGAAGGAGGGCATGTGGATTTTGCGCCCTCGAACGAGGACGAAGTGGACCTGTGGCGCACCCTGCGGGCCCGGTTCGGGCACGTGAGTGTGGAGCGGATCCTGTCCGGGCCGGGGTTGTTGAACATCTACACCTGGCTGCGGGACTCAGGCCGGCATTCGGAACCCTTGTGGCTCGCCCGCAACCTGGAGCGGCAGGACGCACCCGCCGTCATCACACAAAATGCCATTGAAAACGGCGAACCGCTCTGCCGGGAAACCCTTCTCCGTTTCGTTGCCGTTCTGGGTGCAACGGCTGGGAACGCGGCCCTCACAGGCATGACCACCGGAGGGGTTTACCTGGCGGGAGGCATTCCGCCCAAAATTCTGCCGGTCCTGAAGGAAGGGCCTTTCCTGGCGGCCTTTTCGAGCAAAGGGCGGTTCAGCCCGCTCATGGAACGAATCGGTGTCCGCGTGGTATTGGATGAAAGAACCGCCCTTCGCGGCGCAGCCCGTTTTGCGTTCGAGCGACTGGACAAGGACGTCCCGAAGCGCCTCTGATCGCTTCTTTTCTGGAAGGCCGCCCTGGAAACGCTCCCGGGACTAGTTACCGCCTTTCCACGCGTGATCCGGATCCGGAACAAAGGCCAGGCCGCTTTGCTGCGCCACGAGCCATCCGCCGGGCACCGAGGCACGGTGAACGGTCCGCGTGATGTTCGTTCCCACTTCCTGCCATTCCAGGGAGACCTTGCTGCCCTGGTCTCCAAAGGCGGCCCTGGCAGATGCAGGATACCGTTCCAGCCCGTTTTCGGCCAGCAGGCCGAAAGCAAAGCCCGACACACCCGCAAGGAGAAGCGCTATCAGGCCGTACCTTTTCTTCTTCATCGCCCTTCCTCCATGATGGAAATCTCTTGCAACATCCACTTTCGCGCAAACATATCACAACTCACCTCGACCGACCACAACATCGAGCCGGTGAACCCGGTTCTTCTCGAGCAACAAAGGGCTCTAAGCCTTCACCAGCATGCCCTGCAAGTCCAGGGCATCCAGGGCCGCAAAGCCCGCCTCGTCGTTGTCGAAGTAGCAGTAGACCTCCCTTCCCTGCTCGGACCAGGCGTAAAGCGCGCCGGCCCAGCCCGCAAGCCCATTCTTTCCATAGCGTCCTTGATAGGGTCCTTCAGGCCCGTGCAGCCGAATATAGATGAAATCCGCCGTGATGTCCTTCGGCGAAACCGCTCCGGCCAACTCGTACATGCAAAACGCAGCCCCGATCTCAGTGAGCGCGTCCAGGGCTCTGGAGTCGAACCAGCTCGGATCCCGAAATTCGAAGGCATACCGGTGTCCCGAAGGGAGGGCCTCGAGAAAATCGAAAAGCCGGCCCGGATTGAACCGCCATTTCGGCGGGAGCTGAAACAGGATAGGACCCAGCTTATCCTTGAAGGCCTCAACCGCACGGAAAAAAGGCGGGAGCGTCTGTTCCGGATTCTTGAGCTTCTTCATGTGGGTGATATACCGGCTCGCTTTAACGGAAAAGACAAAGTCCGAAGGCACTGTGTCGCACCAGGACGCAATGCTTTTCCGGCTCGGAAGACGATAGAAGGTACTGTTGATCTCCAGCGTATTGAATTGCTCCGCACAGTATTGAAGGTACTTGCTCTTGGACAGGTCTTGGGGATAGAAGGCCCCCTTCCAGTGATCATACTGCCAGCCGGACGTTCCAATGAGCACCTGCTGTTTTTCCTGCGCCATGGTTCCACCTTTCGCGCCCGGGGCGTTTCATAACGTCTCCCAGCAACCCCGGGCGACGGCTTTTGCGGCTCCAAGAGACTTGATTGCAACAGTAAAGGCCGACAACCGCCTGGGGCGTCAGGAACCTTGACCCGCCCATTCGTCTTCGGCCCGGCCCGCTTCGCCGGCCTTGATTACGGCCAAACGGGTGAAAACAGGGCCGATGAGCTCAAAGAAGACGGTGGTGCCTATGATCAGGGGAATGAAGGTGTCTTTGAGCTCGGGAAAATGGTTGGCCACCACCAGCTTCATACCATATCAAGAGATACTCGGCCATCCGGCCGATCCTGTATTTTGAATAAGCTCTTTCCAGGAATCATTTAAGCCCTTTCTTCCGGTCCTGCTGAGTCACACAGGTCTGAAAGCGGCCCTCAGAAGCTTTGACTCTCGATTCAGGGTGATTATATTGAATCGGCGGACGTGGAGGTGCGCGCGATGGTTACCTCCTCTCGCGAGAATGGTTTTTTCGAAAAACCCTGCTGCATACCGTAGCGTGTGTGAAAAAACCAAAAGGCCTTGATTCAAAACATCATTTTAGTTAAAATGTGGTATCGGATGTTTGAATTTCAGTGGCTTCTCAGACACGGAACCGGCTCAGAAGGACGCCTGCCAGGCGTCCTTCTGTTTCAATCCGGTCCCTCTTTCGGGGGTCCGGACCGACAACTTTGCGAGGTTGCCGCAGGTGGGGTGGATTGACGCCGCCCGGCGCGGTCGCATCGAGGTCTTCTGCAGCAGGGAAGCCTTGAGCGATCTCGTCATCTTTGGCTCGGGGATAATTTTATTCAGAAATAAGGGCATAAAAATAAGGATCGTTTCCAGATGGAAACGACTTAAGGAGACATTATGTACGAATCCACCACAATTCGATTAAACAAAAGCATGCCGATCGACAAACGCATAGAAGAAGTAAATCGCAGAATTTCGGAATGGATAGAGACACTTGAAGAACCGTTTGACTATGAAACAGATGAGTTTCAGCTCATCAATTTCGAAAGCGGCACAAAACAATATCGGTATAAATACGCCATCGCAAGAGGAGTCAAAAGCCTCAAAAAGAAAAAATAGCGATTAGGGCATCTTAAAAACCCCTTGAAAAGGAGGGGAAAGGGTCAACTTCCATGTTGTCCAAACTGCTTTTTGGTTTCGGGATCATAATTGGAATCGCCCTTGCCTATCATCTTTATCGGCTTATTGTGGATTGGCGGAACAAACGGTAACTGTGGGTGGGGCGGATGTTTTGAAAAGGGTTCGACCTGTATGCCCACCTGCGTGAGAAAGGCGGATCCCAGTGTCAAATCAACCGGATGACGATGTGAAAGGGATTGTCGAGGAAATGGCCGAGGACCGGGGACGGGCTATGAACCGCACGAGCACACAAAAGAGAAGCGCAGGGCCTTCCTCTCGCAGCGGCCTGGGTCGGGCCCTGCTTTTCGGGGGCATAGCAATGGTGGCCCTTGTGGTCGCCTTGTTCCTGCTCCTGGGGAAAGGAGACCCGGAGCCGGATGAAGGGTGGCATCGGCTCACTGAGCGTGTGGACCGTCTGGAATCGACCCTGAACCGCCTCGAAACGACGAGCGAGGAGGTACCGGCCCTGCTGGGGCGAATCGAAGGACTCGGCAAGTCCGTGTCCGGACTGGAATCAGACCAGCGTAGCCTTATGGACCGAGTCGACCGTCTTTCCCGCCGTATGGACGCTCTGGCCGAAAACGAGGGCTCATCCGGCGGGCGAGCGCCCCAATCGTCCCAGGGCCGAACCACGGAAAATCGTTCCACCCACACGGTTCAGCAAGGGGAAACGCTCTTCCGCATCGCCAAGCAATACGGCTTGAGCATCCAGGAACTCTGCACCCTGAACGGAATGAATCCAAACGAGGTCATTCAACCCGGCCAGAGACTCATTGTGGAAAAAGGCGACTGATCACGCCCCCTGAGGCACAAAAGGGGATTTACAATGGCTTCATCTCAACCGGCCTAACGACAAGGAGGGATTTCACATGCTGGAGGACATCAAAAAGGGACTTTTCGCGGGCATCGGCGTCGTCCTGCTCACCAAGGACAAGATCGAACGGTTTACCGAAAAGCTCATGAGTGAGGCCAAGTTGAGCCGGGAGGAAGCGGAGCGTCTCACCGACGAGCTGGTGAAGAGCGGTGAGGAACAGTGGACCGACATGGAAACGCGCACCCTCGAAACCATGAAAAAGGGTATCGATACCCTGGACATCGGCAGAAAATCCGAACTGCAGACCCTGCGAGAGCGAGTGGACAATCTTGAAAAACGGCTTATCATGATGGAGGAAACCAAACCCACAGCCGGAGTGGAATAGGTGGACATTCGAAGCCTCGCCAAACTCGGCCGCTTCCGCGACCTGATCACCGTCCTTCTCAGGTATGGATTCGATGATATGGTCGACCGGCTGAATGTGCCGGGCATGGGAATCGTCAGACGCTTTCACTCCGCCGATGTGGACCTTACGGCCTATCAGCGGATCCGTCTCGCCCTGGAGGAGCTGGGACCCACCTTTGTCAAGTTCGGCCAGATCATGAGCCTGCGGCCGGACCTTCTCCCCCCGCCCATGATTCTGGAGCTGGAAAGGCTCCAGGACCAGGTGGCCCCGGTTGATTTCTCGAGCATTCGGCCGGTCATAGAAGAAGAGCTGGGAGGACCGCTGGAAAACCATTTCTCCCGGCTCGAGGAAACCCCCACGGCTTCCGCATCCCTGAGCCAAGTTCACCGGGCCGTCATGAAGGACACGGGCCTGGTGGTCGCCGTCAAGGTGCAGCGGCCGGATATTCACGGTTTAATCAGAGCGGACCTGGACATCCTGGAAGCATTTGTTCATCAGATTCACACTCGAATGGAAGGGATCCAGGTCTACGACCTTCCGAACATCGTCCGCGTTACTCGAAGACTGCTCCTGCGCGAATTGGACTTCAAGCGGGAAGCGCGGAACATGAAAATCGCCCGCTCCTTCATCCAGGCGGACATGGGAGTCAGCATTCCCCGGGTCTACATGGAAGCCTGCACGGACAAACTCCTCATAATGGAGTTCGTTTTAGGCAAACGGCTGCGGGAAGTGGACCCACAGTCCCTCGAGCATCCCGAAATCCTCGCCGGCAACGGACTCCGTGCCGCCATCAAGCAGATACTGGAGGACGGCTTCTTTCACGCGGACCCCCATCCCGGCAACGTGATGCTCACACGGGGGGACGTCCTCTGCATCATCGACTGGGGCATGGTGGGCCGTCTCACCACCCGGGACCGGTACCAGCTCATCGACCTGATCCAGAACATCGTGGACCGGGACAGCCGAAGGCTGGTCGATTGTCTTCTCGACATGTCCTCCAACACTGAGGAGGTCAACCGCTCAACCCTCGAACGGGATCTTTTGGACATCCTGGACGAGTTCTACTCGGTCCCCCTCAAGGAGCTGAACCTGGGTCACATCCTGCTGGACATTGCATCCCTTCTCAGAAAACACCGGATTCATCTTCCTTCCGACCTGGTGGTGATGATCAAGGCCCTGGTCACGGCGGAAGGTACGGCTCGAGGGATTTACCCGGAGCTGGACGTGGTGGCCGAGGCTGAAAGCCATGTACACAAGCTGGCGGCCCGGCGGCACAGCCCCCGGGTCGCATGGCGGGAACTGCAAATCACCTTGAGCCGGCTTCGAGCTCTGGCGGGAGATTTTCCAAGCCGAATCACCCAAATCCTGGACAAGATGGACAGGGGAGAGCTCCACATCCGTTTCCAGCATGAAAACCTGGGCCCCCTGCAAAAGACCCTGGACAACAGCTCCAACCGGCTCACCCTGGGCATTATCATAGGTGCCATGATCATCGGCTCTTCCATGATTATAACCACCGGAGTCGGCCCGTTTCTGTTCGGCTTTCCCCTGCTTGGCGTCCTGGGATATTCGGTATCCGCAATTCTCGGGCTTTGGCTCGTGTTCAACATTCTCAGGAGCCGCAAGTACTGACCCCCCAAGGGTCGATTGAACCTGAATTGAGCGATTGTCGAGTTTGCCGAAGATGCAAGGAAGAGGGTGCTTCGCTATACTCTGGTATGCGAAGCACCTGATGACGCCGCAGATTCGGTAAAATCGGCAATCCCGCAGGGTTTTAAATTGCAGGTTTTTTTCGAAGAAGCGCATGCATGCAAAAAGTGATGCTCAAACCGGCCTTTTT
>CAZQCK010000095.1:0-13031 GCA_964591925.1 uncultured Desulfobacterales bacterium | reverse complement strand
ACCCTGCTGGGCGAACTGCTGCCGAGCGTGGAGGGGCTGGGATTCGCGATCCGGCGGGTTCGAAGATGGATGAAGCCGGATCGACGCCGAGTGGGCATGCTGTTTCAGCCGGCCAAGGCCAGGATCTACTACCAGCCCAAGGGCGTAGTGGGGGTCATCGTGCCCTGGAATTACCCCCTGTACCTGCTGATCGGACCTCTCACCGGGGCCCTGGCCGCCGGCAACCGGGTCATGATCAAAACGAGTCGCAGGGCCGCTGAGACTGGAAAGGCTGTCCAGGCAATGATCCGGGAGGCGCTTGACGAGGACCACGTGGCCGTGCTCACGGGGGAGAAAGGCCTGGGATCGGCGTTCATTGAAAAGGCCTGGGATCACCTGATGTTCACCGGGTCCACAGCCGTGGGCCGAGAGGTCATGCGCGCGTCTGCGGACCACCTGACCCCCGTAACCCTGGAGCTGGGGGGGAAATCCCCGGCCATCATCGGCCCTCGCGCGGCCATGCCCGATGCGGCGGAGCGCATCGCGTTCGGCAAGCAGTTCAACGTGGGCCAGACCTGTGTGGCGCCGGACTATGTGCTCTGTCCGCAGGAGCGCGTGAGCGAGTTCGTGGAGGCCTTTCAGGGCTGCGTGTCCCGCATGGTCCCCACCATGGCCTCCAACCCTCAGTACACCAGCATGATCGATTCCAGGGCTTATGAGCGGCTCATGGCCCTACTCGACGATGCTCGGACCAAGGGCGCCCGCGTGGTGGAGGTGAACCCGTCCCGCGATTTGTTCCAAGGGACCCGCAAGCTGCCCCTGTACGTGGTGCTGGATGTCACTGACGACATGCGGGTCATGCAGGAGGAGATCTTCGGCCCCGTGCTGCCGGTCATCCCCTACCAGAGGCTGGAGCATGCCGCGGCCTATGTGAATGCGCGGCCCCGGCCGCTGGCCCTCTACTTCTTCGACCACCGAAGAGAGAACATCGCGTACATCCTCACGCACACCCACTCGGGCGGTGCCCTGATCAACGACACGCTGATGCATGTGGCCCAGGACGATCTCCCGTTCGGGGGCGTCGGAGAATCCGGTATGGGGTCCTATCACGGCAGGGAAGGCTTCGTGACCTTCAGCCACGCAAAAGGCGTCATGATACGTCCCAAGTTCAACAGCGCAAGGTACATCAACCCCCCTCACGGAAAGTGGATGCACCGCATGGTCTACCGCTTTTTTGTTCGTTGAGGAGGCAGGAGGATCCAGTACGGAAAGGGCACGGGTCCTGCTGGTGGACGACGAGGAGATGATCCTCGAGGTGGGGCAGAAGATGCTGGAGAGCCTGGGCTATCAGGTGCTGAAGGCCCGAAGCGGGAAGGAAGCCCTGGAGGTGTACCAGCAACAAGGAGACCGGATCGATCTCATGGTCATGGGCACAACACCATGGCTGCCGATGGATGGTAATCAGACATCCGGCAGCTCTCTCATGCTTCTTCCATATTCCGCTTTGACGCATGGCACGAAACGCATGCACATTCGCATCGCAGCACATCACCGGGGCAGGCCTCTCGCCTGACCATGGTAACCGGCGAGATCACTCCTCGAGCCCCACAGGGCCTCGGTAGCCGCATGGTCTCGAGGAGATGGACAGACCAAGGAGGATGCCATGAAGGAGATTCCGCGCGCATGGGTGGTAGCGCTCGTGGTTTTGCTGGCCGTAGCGGCCCTGGGTTGCTTTTTGTGGGGATTGTCCGCACGCAGTGATGCGGTTGAAGCCCGGGGAGAGGCCTCCGCATGGAGGCAAAAGTCCGCTCGAATGCAGGAGACCCTGCGCGGCGTGGAGAAACAGCTTAAAGAAAGAAGCAACGCCCTCGCAGAAGGTGATCAGGCGCTCGAAGCGGCCCGGGAACGTGTGCGGGACCTCGAGGGCAGGTTCGAGAAGCAGCAGAGCGCACTCCAGGAGCACCGGCAGAGCATCGAGGTGCGTGACCGCCGAATCTCGGCCCTTGAGCAGGAGGTCGCCGGTCTTCAGGAGCGCCTCGAGAACCGGAAGTCAAAGCAAGTTGCCGCCGTCTCCGCTCTGGAGCAGCGCGGTCGCTCCCTGGAGGCGGATCGAAACCGCGTCCAGGCCGACCTGGAGGAGGCCCGCCGCGTGCTTCGGGAGCAGGAGCAGGAAGCCGAGCGCCTTCGGGCCCGGCTCGCCCGAAAAGACCAGAGCTGTGCGGAGGAACGTACTGAGCTGAAGAGGGAGATCGGCGAGCTGAGCGTGGACTTGAGGGAGAGCCGAAAGCAGTGCGCCGGGCTCCGGCAGAGGCTCGTCCAGGCCCGGGAGCGCCAGGAGGCCCTCGACAATCAGAAGAAGGCCCTTCAGACCACCTACGAGACCCTGGTCCAGGGGCTTCGCCAAGAGGTTCAAGACAATGAGGCCACGGTGGAGAAGTTTCGAGAGACCCTCCGGGTCACCTTTGTGGATCGCATCCTCTTTGGTTTCTCCCAAGTTCGAATCGGCGAGAAAGGCAGGGCGGCCCTGGACAGGCTTGCAGGCGCCCTCGCCGAGCTGCCCGAGGGGCGGATTCGAATCGCAGGCCATGCGGACGACGTGCCTGTGGCCGAGGAGTTCCGCTATCGTTTCCCTTCCAATTGGGAGCTTTCGAGCGCCCGGGCCTCCGCCGTGGCCCGCTATCTCCAGAAACAGGCCGGTTTGGCCCCCGAGAGCATGGAGGTGGTGGGGTTCTCCTGCTACCACCCCCTGGCCTCCAACGCCACCGAAGAAGGCCGAGCCCTCAACCGCAGGGTGGAGATCACCATCACCCCCGCGGCCTTTCTGCCTCCAACATCGCCCGGGGCGTCCCCCTGATCCCGGCAGGTCAAACGCCTGCTCCACTATGGCCCCGGGGACGCATCCTCGACGGCATGGCCTTGAGCCGGTCTCACTCCTGCTGAACGGCCATCGGCCTTCCACAGGCACGTTCAGGGTACAAGAAACAGGACACGGACCGTCGTGACAAGCCGGTCAGGGATGTGGTAGGGTTTTCCGCGAGAAAGCCTGTTGCGGGCTTGACCCCATCATGCCCAGAGAAACGGCCATGGCTCCTTCCCATCACACATCACCCCGTGACAGGAACGCGATCACCCTGATCGGCCTCGGGGTGAACGCCTTCCTGGTGGTGCTCAAGCTGCTTGCCGGATGGTTCGGCCGAAGCCAGGCCCTCATAGCCGATGCGGTCCATTCCATCTCGGACCTCCTGACCGACGGCATAGTGCTGGCGGGTCTTCATGCAGGAGGGAAGGAACCGGACGAGCGCCATCCCTTCGGCCATGCCCGCATGGAAACGCTGGCATCTGCCTTCGTGGGGATCGGGCTGATCGGCACGGCCGTCTACCTGGGGGTGGACGCCGGACTGAGCATCCACCGCCACACGGAAACCCATCCCATACACTGGGCCCTTTTTGGAGCGGGGTTCTCCATTGCGTGCAAGGAGACCCTGTACCAGTACACCGTGCGCGTGGGGAAACGCGCGCAAAGCGCGCTGATCGTGGCCAATGCATGGCACCACCGATCCGACGCCCTGTCGTCGGTAGCGGTGTTCCTGGGAGTCCTGGGGACCTGGATCCACCCGCAATGGCACGTTCTCGATGCCTATGCCGCCCTCCTGGTCTCGTTCTTCATCGTAAAGGTGGGCCTGGACACCTTGTGGAACTCGCTTCACGAGTTCACGGACACTGCCCCGCCCCCCGATGTCATTGATCAGATCACCGAGTGCATCCTCCACACCCAGGGGGTCCAAAGCACGCACGATCTTCGGGTCCGCACCTCCGGGGGGCTCTACCAGATGGAGACGCATATCGTGGTGGACGGCGAGCTTTCCGTGGCCGAAGGGCACCGCATTGCCAAGAATGTGGAGGCCTGCCTCAAGGAGGATGTGAAGGAGGTGGACCGCGTGATCATTCACGTGGATCCGGGAGAAAAGGCGGAATCCTTATACCGTCGATGACTTCACTCTCGGTGCGAGGCGGTTAGTAACCAGACCGTTTGGTCTAAAAGGGGTTGTAGTGGGTGAAGGCGATACTTATGAGGAAGCCTTGACGAATGTCAAATCCGCTACGGAAAGCCCCGATTTCCTCCGCCCCCAGCCTCGATACTCGGTACCGGAAGGAAATCATCAGCTTCATGAATGCCAGTCATCAAATCTTCTTTAGTGACAGGATCTCATGAGTAAGTCACTAAAAAAACACCTGATCGACCTGATCGCCGACCATTTTCGCCTTTTCTTTTGTGTCGTTTAAAACGTAACCGAATTCGGAGGAAGGGGACTATCAGGTGCCTCCTGTATTTGGTTTCAGGATGAAATGTATGGTGTTTGTTATTTCCCGGCGGTCAAACGGAGGGCTCGGATGAGGGGGAACAAGGGGCGGCGCGGTCGGGAAGTAGCACCGCATCCATCCAGTAAGCCAGAAGAGCCCCCACTACACGAACCTGGTCGTCAAAGGTCAGGGGCTTGACCAGGTGGGATCTGGCACCCATGGCGTAGCTTTGAGCCACGTCCTCGGGCTCCGAGGACATGGTCAGGACCACCACCGGGATGTGGCGCAGTCGGGGATCTTCGCGCAGCTCGGCCAAAACGTCGCCTCCGTTGCCTCTGAACCGGTTGGGTTCCAGGAGGATTAGGGAAGGGTTATCCTGTCCATTGCGAAGCCGGGACATGAGCTCCAGTGCGTCGGACACGCAGGCCAGGTTTCCCGGGTAACCGTTTTCCTCCAGTGCCTCCCGCAGCAGGCAATACTCATCCGGATCGCTGTCAGCCAGAAGAATGGTGAAGTTTCTATGACGTGCTTTCATGAACCTTTCCTTTCCAGCCTGCAGTTTTCTCAGTGCAGCACCTGCCCCTCGGCGGATGCGGTTTTCATGTCGTCCTCGATGAGGTAGAGCATGAGCTCGAGCACGTGGCCGTCCAAGAGGTCCTCGTCCCACCCCAGGGTGGAGAGCTTCCGGTTGAGGTGCTCCAGGGTGAACACGGGGTTGTGGTTGATGATGTGCAACACATCTCGAACCAGCCAGGGGATCTCCTGGTCTGTAAGGCCTCGGTTGCAGAGCATCGCAAGCAGGCGGTCGGTGATTGTTTTCATGGTGCGGCTCCCCTTGGGTAAGGCCCGTGTCCTCATCAAATACCGCCCGCTTTCTTCTCCTTCGGTCCTGCGGCGGGACGGTGGGAACGGCTGCTTATTCAGGTGCGATGCGGTGCCGTTGCTCCCCCGTGAATTCCACGACGGCTGAACCGTTTTGGATGCGCAGGAGATGATCCTGGAACACGGCCGCCCCAAAGGGATGGATCTGAGTGAGCCCGTCGGTGTGGACCACGATCCGGCCGGATCCGTTCCGGTAGGACTCCAAGGTGTGCACCAGTAAGCCGGCCGACGATCCGTCGAACTCCCCCTCAGGGAACAGGTGGAGGCTATCCGAGTTCCGGCTGATGTTCACACGAAAGTTTCGGGACATAGGGGTTTCCCTCCGCTCGAGCGCTTTTCTCGAGGAGCGCCTGGATCATGGACAAGAGTTCTTGCATGCGGAACGGTTTGGACAACATGCCCTCAAAAGGGTTACCGGGCTCCTGTGATTTTGCCAGTGCACCGGGGTCCCCGGTCATGAGCATTACAGGGGGCCCTGCCTGCCGGCGGCGGATGAGAAGGGCGAGCTCCCAACCGTTCATGCCGGGCATGGTGTAGTCGGTCAGGACCAGGTCCGGGGAGACCTCAGCTAGAATGAGCGCCGCTTGCGTTCCGTCCCTGGCCGGAAACACGGCGTATCCTTCCTCGGACAGGATTTGTCCCACCAGGAGACGAAAGGATGCGTCGTCATCCACCAGAAGGATGCGCAGGTACCGGTCCAACGGATTCATGTTCCTTCCTCCTTCCAGCCGCTGAAATCAAAATGCATCCGGGCGCAGGGAGTATTGATGGGCTCGTAGAAACCCCCTGCGGGTTGGTTTAAATATTTAGTGTAAATTTTCTTTTAGTTTGTTGGCAATTGAATGCAAAAAATCTTGATAAACTGTCTTTAAGCAAATAATATAGTGCTGTTTAATTCCCATAAATGTAGCTTCAACCTGAATTGAGCGATGAGGCGCCCTTCCGTCCCTTCTACCATCCGGACAACGGAAGGCCCAACGTCCCGCCGGGGACTCTGATTGTCACCTTCAAGGCCTTGGCCCTCAACATCAAGAGGCACATCGAATCGGAGCGGGCGAAGGCCGCCAAGGCCAAGGCTGTCGGTGCTCACCGGCTCCATATTGCGATTTCCGGCGTGCCGGCAAGAATCCTCGGGTCATTTCCCGGCCGGCCATTCGCCCACGCCGCCTGCACCCGGGCCGAGCGGGCGAAAGCGGCAATTTCCGATTCGGTTCTTACGATGGAATCAAAATTGAGCTTCGTTATTAATTAAGGGCTTCTTATACTTTTTTTTCAATTGACCTCTTGTACTTTAGCATTGAAATTTTTACTTAATTCTTCATCTTTACTGACTTCTCCCATAACTTTATTATATGTTTCAACATCTAAATCTGCTTCTTCAACTGCTTTAATCATTCTTTCATTGGCTTTTTGTTGAATTTTCTGTCTCTCTTTGTCGTCATTTGTCTGCTGCAAATTCTGCTGAAACTCTTCACTGATCATTGCGATCTCCACATAGGCCTCTGCCGCCTTCTCCAGCTCCTCATTAGTGATCTTCCGGCCTGTCCCCTCCTGCGCCATTGCGGGGACGGCCATGGAAAACAGCAGGCAAAATGAAGCGATGGCTGAGATACCGAAATTTCTGAGCATGTGAAACCTCCCTTTGTTGGTACGATTGACGGTCTTGGTTCCCACGGGACCCTGACCCTCTATCAGGCCCGCGAACTGCGTGTAGAGAGAGCACTTATCGTACCAAAAACTCATCGAGTGAGCCCACACACTGTATCACTCTTAAATTACTTACTTTAATGACAAAGCACGAACAAAGACCTCTGTCCCTCGGCACGCTTTGTGCTGCGTAGAAATGGCACATGTGTTGTTGGTGTGTGCCACAAGAAGGCATCATGAAAGGCTTTCCCTTATTCCCATCGTCCATGAGTTTTCGTCCAGCACTCCTCGTCTATGTGGTCGCCCCGCTGGTCTGTTTGGTCGGGCTTTTCGGTTACCCGGCCTGGAACTCCATTGAAGAACAAGTGGAAAATCGGATGCAGAAAGACTTGGAACTCGTGGCACGGGCTGTGCGGCTTCCATTGAGTTATGCACTGGAAAAAAAACAGAAAGGGCAGCATGATGCAGGCATTAGAATCCGTGTTTTCCGTCGGTCGGGGTTACAGCGCTCACAACTTATGATTACCAGAGTATAGCGAAGCACCCTCTTCCTTGCATCTTCGGCAAACTCGACAATCGCTCAATTCAGGTTGAATAAAAAAACTCGAAATTTTTGTCCCAAAATCTGTAATTGGAAAAAAAATGAAAGTGATTTTTGTCATCTCCACCGATGATGGTGAAACCGTCTTTAATGCCATGCGGCAAACGTAGGGGTAAAAAAGGGAGACGAGGTCAGCGTATTCATGCTCGGCAAAGGGATCCTTTTTGAGCAGGCCGGCAGCGAGCAGTTCGACGTCATGGGTCAAGTCAATCAGTTCGAGGGCGATTTCTATGTCTGAGGGGTCTGCATGAAATCCCACGGTCTTGTGGGTTCAGGGACATGCCCGGTCGGTTGGATGGATGACTTATACGAAATCGCCATGGAAGCTGATAAGGTTTTCACCTTTTGATGCTATGGCGACAACGAGCTATGAAATGGCCGTGGTGTCAGCAGCCTGTTCATACCCCGGTCAGACGGCCTATGCGGTGATCGCTCCGGGTTACCCAAAGGAGACGTACCAACGTCTGACAGGAAGAAAACAGGCCCTGATACGCGAGGTCCCAAGGGCATAGAGCGTCCTTTTCAGGCGGATGATTCCATCAGTGCCATGAGCTACTCTCACTCGATTTTCCGCTCCAGCCGCGGCTTCGCCACCTTTTTCAACACGGAGCGGTTTTCTCTGCAATAAGGGCTCAGCCCCGGGCAGCGCTTTGATAGGCGTCCTCGAGTCGGGCCTCCACGTACTGGATCTCGTTTTCGTCGTATTCATACAAATCAAAGCACATGGCGTCCTCTCCCAGCAGACCCTCGGGCACGAAATCCGCCTTTTCTTCGGGGTCCTGAATCAACTCGCCGAAAAAGCACACCGAGAGCCAGCGCGGCTGGTCCTCGATTACATCCACCATCGCATACAGTGGCTTGCCCTTGAGGTTCGGGTGAGTTGCGCGAAGCGAGTAGGTCACACCGGGCCGGGGCACGAACTCCAACCGGGTGTCCGGCTTGGCTGCCAGCGCGTCCCGCAGACGCAAGAACGCCTTTTTGTTCTCTTCGGGGGTATCCTTCCAGTCGTTGATAAAGGCTTCGAGTTCCTTAGACTGATCCATGGTGTCTCCTTCGTTTGAAAATGCCTGGCTCGCGCATTCCTCACCCGCCGACCAAAACGGTGATTGGTGTACGGATCCTAAGGGGAGATTCAAACACCCAAAGGAAACAATATCAATAGAGGATGAGGAGCACCTGCATCCTATTGGAAAGCCACCCCTCTACGCAAGCCATAGAATTCAACTCGCGAGCTTTCCTGCAATCCGCGCGACGTGTGCACCCTGGAACCTGGCGCCCGCAAGCTCATCTTCACTCGGAAATCGGCTCCCGTCGGGCCCCGCAATGGTGCTCGCACCGTAAGGCGAGCAACCCGTGATCTCGTCGATCCTCGATGGAAAATCCGGCCCAAGGGCGGATCCAGTTGCTTTCCGCGGACGGTGGGCGTCTAGGACGCGGGGGTCTTCTGCTTCCTTTCCGCCATGGGATGGGCCACCTCGCCGATGGTCACCTGGTAGCCGCCGGCAGGGCGGGGGGTTCACCGGCGGCCATGCCGTGCACCACACAGCAGTTCTTCGGAATCAGGCCGACGGCCTCGCTGTCATGCACTCTTGGAGGTGCTCGGATTGGTACATTGAATCCGCTCCTTGTTGGTGAGAAGGGAAGGGTTGAAGAAACGAGCGACTCCAGAATGCCGGGTCCGGGAAGATACGCGAGCGCTGCCAGGGGAAGTCAGCACACAATCTCCCCCTACCGAATAGCACACTCTTTCACCCAGGGAGATGCCAGGTCGTGAAATCGCTGTAGCTCTTCTTCGGTAAAGGAAGGGTCCTGGTCGTGGAAAAACTCGGGGTGGAGCATCTCGGCGGGGCGGAACCGCTGGAGCACGTACCGCAGGGCGCCTTGAATGATCAGGGCGATTTTTTCAATGGTTTCCTCACGGATAAGAGTGCGCACACAGGTGGTGCGGAACTCGTACTCCTTGCCCCGGTCCATGATCAGCTGGATGCTGGTAAGGATCTCGGAGGGGATGCAAGGCTCCCGGGCGAGAAGACCATAGTGGAAGGGATCGGTCTTGATGTCCATGGCCACGTAGTCCACCAGGCCGTGGTCCAGAAGGGTCCGGAGAACACCGGGGCGGCTCCCGTTCGTGTCCAGCTTAACTGGGTAGCCCATCTCTCGAATCCGCTCGCAGGAAGGGATCAGGTCGCTATTGAGGGTGGGCTCTCCGCCCGAGATCACCACACCGTCGAGCAGGCCTTTGCGGCTCTTGAGGAAGTCGTACACCTGGGCCGCGTCCAGCTGGGTTTCTTTGGGGCAACGACCACGGGCCAGGTCCGGGTTGTGGCAATATGGGCAGTCGAAGTTGCATCCGGCCAGAAAGAGCACACAGCTCATTTTCCCCGGATAATCGATGAGAGAGTTTTTTTGCAGGCCTCCGATGACCACGCTTTTCCCTACTCCCTGCCCATGGCGTGGACGAGCACGGGAGGGGGAATCTCCTCCTCCGGTTCGTTTGTTTCGAGGGCGGCCTCCAGGTGATAGGTCTTGCGCAGGCTGAACTCGGCCCGCTTGCCCTCGTTCCACTGTTTGACGGGTCGCAGATAGCCCACCACCCGGGAGTACACCTCGGTCTCCTGGTTGCAGATGGAACACCGGGGTTGCTCACCGTTCAGGTATCCGTGGGCCGGACACACGCTGAATGTGGGGGTCAGCGTGAAGTAGGGAAGACGGAACCTGGTGACGATTTTTTGAAGCAGCCCCTTGATGACCTCGGTGTCAGTCACCTGCTCCCCGAGAAAGATGTGAAGGACCGTACCTCCGGTGTACTTTGTCTGCAGGTCGTCCTGGAGCATGAGGGACTCGAAAAGGTCGTCCGTGTAATTGACGGGAAGCTGGGTGGAGTTTGTGTAAAAGGGCGGCACGCCTTTTCGAAACTCCACCTCGTTGGCGCTGAGGATGTCGGGGAAACGTTCCTTGTCCAGGAGGGCCAGCCGGTAAGAGGTCCCTTCAGCCGGCGTGGCTTCCAGGTTGTAAAACTCACCGGTGCGCTCCTGAAGGTTGGTGATCGTGTCGCGCAGGAAGTCCATGACCCGAAGGGCGAATTCCCGGCCTTCCGGCGTCCCGATATCCTCGCCCAGGAAGTTCATGCAGGCTTCGTTCATGCCGATGATGCCGATGGTGGAAAAGTGGTTGGTCCAGTAGTTCCCCGTGCCTTCCCGCACATCCCGCAGGTAGAACCGGGAGTAAGGATAGAGGTTCTTCTCGGTGAAGGACTCCAGGACCTTGCGTTTGATGGAGAGGCTGTCCGCGGCCATGGCCACCATTCGATCGAGCCGCTCGAAGAAGTCCTCTTCGTCCCTGGCCATGTAGCCGATGCGCGGCAGATTGAGTGTGACCACCCCGATGGATCCGGTGAGAGGATTCGCGCCGAAAAGCCCGCCGCCCCGCTTGCGGAGCTCTCGGTTGTCCAGCCGCAGGCGGCAGCACATACTCCGGGCGTCATCCGGGGACATATCCGAGTTGACGAAGTTGGAGAAGTAGGGGATACCGTACTTTCCGGTCATCCGCCAGACCGTGTCCAGGTTCGGGTTGTCCCAGTCAAAGTCCTCGGTGATGTTGTAGGTGGGGATGGGAAAGGTGAACACCCGGCCCCGGGCGTCTCCTTCCATCATCACCTCGGCAAAGCCCCGGTTGATCATGTCCATCTCCGGCTGGTACGCGGCATAGGTCTCGTCCAGGGGGCGGCCTCCGATGATCACGGGGAGGTCCCGCAGGGTGGAGGGGACATTGAGGTCCAGGGTGATGTTGGTAAAGGGGGTCTGGAACCCGACCCGGGTGGGGATGTTGATGTTGAACACGAATTCCTGAAGGCACTGCTTTACTTCCTTGAATCCCAGTCCGTCGTGGCGGACGAACGGGGCCAGAAGCGTGTCGAAGTTGCTCACGGCCTGGGCGCCGGCCGCTTCTCCCTGGAGGGTGTAGAAGAAGTTCACGAGCTGCCCCAGGGCGGACCTGAAGTGCTTGGGCGGAGCGCTCTCCACCTTGCCCTCCACCCCTCGAAAACCTTGGATCAGGAGATCCTTGAGGTCCCAGCCCACACAGTACACCGAGAGCAGGCTCAGATCGTGAATGTGAAAGTCGCCGTTCTTGTGCGCCTCGCGCAACTCAGGGGGATAGATTCGATTGAGCCAGTACTCAGAGGTCACGTCTGCGGAGATGTAATTGTTCAGGCCCTGGAGGGAGTAACACATGTTGCTGTTTTCGTTGATTTTCCAGTCCAGCTTTCGAATGTAGTTCTCCACGAGGTCCACGCTGGCCCTGGTGGCGATAGCCCGGATCTGAGCGTGCTGCTCCCGGTAGAGGATGTAGGCCTTGGCGGTCTTGTAATAGGGAGAGTCGAGAAGGACACGCTCTACTATGTCCTGGATCTCCTCCACTTCCGGGACCGGCCCCAGGCGAAGCTCATGGGCCAGGGTGAGGACACGGAGCGTGAGCTTGCGGCCCTCGCGTTCGTCGAATTCGCCCGTGGCCTGGCCTGCGCCGGCAATGGCCGCAGTGATCTTGGTGGAGTCGAACTCCACCACCCTTCCGTCACGTTTTTTGATCTGATCAAACATCAGCGTTCCTCACTGCAGGTAAAAGAAGGTTGAATCCGGAAAATAAAGACCAAGAGACATGAAAGCGTCGCCCACTTGCCGGAGAGGAAATCGTGGCTTTCAAAGCACGGCAAGGTCGACAGCCCCGCCTGAGTTGCCCGAACACTTTGTATGGATGGGCACTGTGAAGGAGTTTACACTATATGTAGGTTTCGTCAAGGGAAAAAACGCTATATATAGCGCAAAAATGAATTTCCCGGGCATAGAAAGGAGTTGCCCGCCTGCGGCGGCCCGGCCTCGCGAAAGCCGGGGCGATCAGCTCAAGGAAAAGGGGAGCTCCGCCAACACCAGGGCTGCGGCGTTTCTTCGCACCCATTGATCGTAGTTGCGGGACAGGCTTGGATCCATCATGGTCCAGGTTTCGTTGAGGTACTTGAGCTCTTCGATGACACGCCAGTAAAGGTGCATGGGCATTTCCTCATCAGTTTCACAAAGGGCAAGCGAGAGCCTGACAAAATCGTAAAAACTGTATTCTCTCGCAAAGACGCCAAGACGCTAAGAAAAGACCCTTTAATATCAATCGGTTCACTTTTCGGCTTGGCGAGATATTTTGACTTTTTGCCAAGTCATTAAAGCCTGAGTATAGGGTGGGGGGATGGGTGTGTCAAGAAGAGGAGATTTGCAAATCCGGCATATCAGGGCAACCAAATGAAAGGCCTTGACTTTCTCCGTTCCTCGGGATAGGTGTCAGCCCTGTGTTTCAGGTCCCCTTTTGGGGGTGAAAAAGGGAACCCCGTTAGAATCGGGGATGGGCCCGCCGCTGTGACCGTGCCCCTTTGCAGGTTTTTGAGCAAGGGGGAATCCTTTCAGCCATGGTGCGCCACTGTTCCGCACGAGGAATGGGAAGGCCGCTGAAAGGTAAGGAAGTCAGAAGACCTGCCTGAGACCGCACAAGGAACCGCCTCGCGGACAGGGCGCGTGTTCCTCATTCTGTTCGAGGATGAAAACGGGACATCCCCGGGTAGCCGTCGATCCGGGGATTT
>CAZQCK010000094.1:0-13034 GCA_964591925.1 uncultured Desulfobacterales bacterium | reverse complement strand
CTTGATATGTTAGGTGTTTTTTCGATAGACTGCAATTTGAAACGCTCAATTCAGGCAAAGGCTTTTTCCTGGGTGGACTGCCCTTGAAAAGACAACGGGGCGCATGCATTAGCACACGCCCCGCATTCAAAGGAAAAGACTTTTCTCATCCCTTCTTGAGCTCTTCCAGGATCGCCGGCAGGACCTCATGGAGGTCCCCGATCACGCCGTAGTCGGCCTTGGAAAAAAAGGGCGCCTCGGGGTCGTTGTTGATCACAAGAATCCGCTTGGCCCCCTTACATCCCACCAGGTGCTGAATGGCCCCGCTGATGCCGCAGGCGATATAGAGCTCCGGCGCGATCCGGTTGCCTGTGAGGCCGATCTGATCCGCGTGGGGACGCCAGCCGTTGTTCGTGGCTATTCGGGAACCACCCACCGCACCTCCCACAAGGCCCGCCAGCTCCTCCAGTACCGCGTATCCCTCTTCACTGCCCACACCCCGCCCGCCGCCGATCACCACGGGGGCGGTCTTCAGTGTGACGCCCTCGGTAACCGTCTCCTCCAGGGCCTTGACGCACACTCGAAAATCCACATCCTCGAATGTGGGGGAGAAAGTCTCCAGGGCGCCTTCAGCGAAAGAAACGGTTTCCTCGGGCTCCACCACGTGAAGGGCCACGGTGGCCAGTTTGGGCTCACCCGCAAGCTCCGCCTCTTCCAGCAGGCTGCTTCCCCAACGCAGCCGGGTCACCTTGAAGGGGTCGCCGGGGTGCATCTCGGAGCAGTTGGCCGCCATGGGGAGACCGGCCTTGGCCCCCACATGACCCAACACCTCATTGCCGCGATCCGTTCCGGCGGCCAGCACCACCTGAGGACCCTTCTCCTCCATACATTGCAGCACCACCCTGGCCCAGGCGTCCGGCGCATACCCCACAAGCCGATCGTCCTCGGCCAGGAAAACCCTGGACACGCCATAGGCTTTTAGAGCATCGGCCAGGGGACGGGCTTCCCCTCCCACCAGCGCAGCGGCGAGCGGAATGTCCATTCGTGCGGCCAGCTCACGCGCAAAGGTGAGCATCTGAAGCGAGGCCTCTTCCAGAACCCCGCGATCGTGTTCCACGAGTCCGAGAATCATGACGGAATCACCTCCAGGCTTTTCAGCAACTCCACGACTTTGGGCGCGGCCTCCGGGCCTTGGCCCAGCATCTCCACCTGTTTGCCCTGCTCCGGCGGTTGCCGGAGCTCCAACATTCGAAGCCCCGCGCCGGAGCGCTCGGGCCGGGTGCGGTCGACCGGTTTCTTCTTGGCCTTCATGGTTCCCCGCAAGCTGGGGTATCGGGGCAGGTTGATCCCCTCCTTCACCGTAATCACGGCGGGGAGAGGGACCTCGTAGACCTCCCAACCGCTTTCCACCTCGCGCTTGCATACGGCCTGTCCGTCTGCGATCTCCAGGTGCTTGATGCCGGTGATGCAGGGAAGGCTCAGGGCGTGGGCCACCCGGATGCCCACCTGAAAGTCCCCCGTGTCAGCCGCTTCATTGCCGAACAGGAACAGATCGAACGCCTCTCCTTTCTGCTCCTGGGCGCGGATCGCCGCCACCACGGCCTGTGCGGTCTCACCCGGATCCCACTCCCCGTCCGGGACCTCGAGCAGCACACCTCGTTCCACGCCTCGGGCCAGGGAGTCTCGAAGCTGCTCCTCGGCCCCATCAGGCCCCAGGGTCAGCACGGTGGAGGCCCCCCCGTGTTTCTCGATCCACTGGACCGCCTCCTCCACCGCGCATTCCTCGTGCGGGCTGATGGTAAACCCCAGGTTGCGCGTCACGATGGCTCGGCGGTCCTCGGTCAGCTCCACCTTGGCCCCGATGTCAGGCACGCGCTTGATGCACACCAGAATGTTCATTCCAGGTCCTCCTCAGCCTTTCATCCGCTCGTTCGCCGGGTCGAACAGGGGCGTATTGCCCACAACCTCGACGGTCACGGAATAGTGATCGGCAAAGTACTCCACCTTGAGACGGTTGCCCTTCCTGGCCTGTTCCAATGGCAGGTAGCCCATGAGCAAAAATTTGCCCAGGGAAGGACCCGATCCGGCGCTGGTCACATAAGAGCGCCTGCCTTTGCCGTCCACAACAGGCTCGCCGTCAGGCGTCAGAATGGGACAATGGCCGACCATGTAGCGCTTTTCGCCCGAAGACGAAGTGTGGTCGTCCACCGAAAGGGTGCACAGGAGTGCTGCGGGGTCCTCTTCACGGGCCTTTACATAGGCCTCCTTGCCGACGAAGTCCTGGGCCTTGACCTTGGGCCGCTCCATACCCGCCTCCACGGCGTTGTACTCGGTGTCCATCTCATTGCCATAGAGCCGGTAGGACTTCTCCAGCCGGGCCGTGGTACCGTAGACGCCGATGCCCGCAGGGACCACTCCCTGCTCCCGGCCGGCGTCCCACAGGATGTCCCAGAGGCGAAGGCCGCTTTCAAAGGGGGCGTAGAGCTCCCATCCGAGCTCACCTACGTAGGATATGCGAAGCGCCCACACCGGTACTTCACGCACGCGGATCTGCTTGACCGTTCCGAACGGAAACCCTTGGTTGCTCACGTCATCCTCGGTCACCGACTGCAGTAGATCCCGAGCACGGGGTCCCCACACGCCCACGGTACACAGGGCCGAGGTCCGGTCGTGCAGGTTCGCCGATCCGTCCTGGGGAAGGTGGTCCGTAAACCACTTCTTGTCCACACCGCCGTGGCCGCCGCCCGTGACCACCCTGAAGGCGCTCTCATTCAAGCGAGCGATCATAAGATCCGAGCGAATGCCGCCGAACCGGTTCAGCAGGAGGGTGTAGACCGCCTTGCCCACGGGGACGTCCATTTGCGCCACAGCCACCTGCTGCACCACGTCCAGGGCCCCTGGGCCCACGATGTCGAAAATGGCGAACGCGCTCAAATCTATCATGGCCACCCGATCCCGCATGGCCAGGTGCTCGGCGTTGATCACGGGCGACCACCAGCGTGCGTCCCACTCATTGGGACGGTCGTTGACCCGGTCCCCGTACTCCTCCAGAAGCTTCCGGTTGGACTCATACCAGTGTGGTCGCTCCCAGCCTGCAGTCTCGAAGTAAACCGCGCCCAGGTCGGCCGTTCTGGGGTGAAACGGGCTGAGTCGCACGTTACGGGAGGACTCCCACTGCTCCTGGGGGTGCACGATGCCATAGGTCTTGTTGAACCCTTCGGATGCCCGGGCCCATACATAGGACTTGGTGCGGGCGTAGGGATAGAACCGGGCGATGTCCACCTCGTTGGGGTCGATCTCCGGCGCGCCGTCGGTCATCCACTCGGCCACCAGCCGGCCGATGCCGGGCCCTTCCTTGATCCACACCGCCGCCACGGACCACAGCCCCTTGACCTCGGGGGTCTCCCCGATCACCGGCCCTCCGTCCGGGGTGAGGGAGATGAGTCCATTGATGGCGTATTGAATCTCCACAGAGTCGTGATCCAGCATGTCCGGGAGGAGGTCCAGGGCGTCCTCGAGCTGGGGATCGAAATCGTCCTTGGTAAAAGGCATCTCCGTGGGAGACAGCTTGGCCTCGTCAAGGGAGGGTATCTCGTCGGGGTCGTAGAGAATCGGGCGATGCGCGTAGGAACCGATCTCCAGGTTCGCGGCGGACTGCCTTTCGTACATGAGGGTGCTCATGTCCCTCAGAATCGGGTACTCTATCTCACCCTTGGCCTGGGCGAACTGGGGCACGGGCCCGGCGTCGATCATCTGGTGCGCCACCGGCGCCAGGGGAATGGAGGCCCCGGCCATCTCGGCGATGCGCGGACTCCACACCCCGCAGGCGATGACTACGTACTCGGCCTGCACCTCACCCCGCGAGGTCTTGACCGAGCGGATGCGGCCCTTTTCCACCTCCATGCCCAAGACCTCGGTGTTGGGGAAGATGCTCAGGGCACCCATGTCCCGGGCCTTTTCCCGCATGATGGTGCCGGCGCGGAGGGAGTCCACCACGCCCACTGAGGGTGTGTAGAACCCGCCCAGGATCTTTTCCTTGTTGACCCAGGGAAAAAGCTCGAGCACTCCGTCCGGGTCGAGCAGCTCCGACTCGATGCCCCAGCACTTGGCCGAGGCCATACGCCGCTTGAGCTCCTCCATGCGCTCCTCGGTCTGAGCCAGTTCGATGCCGCCGCTCTCCCGGTGCACCTCCATGGCCTTGTACTGCTCGGTGCTGTCCAGGGTGACCTGGGTCATGGCCCTGCCGTGGTCCACGGGAAAGATGAAATTGGACGCGTGACCGGTGGACCCTCCCGGGTTGGGCAACGGCCCCTTGTCCAGCAGGACCATTTCCTTCCAGCCCTTCTCCGCAAGGTGGTAGGCCACGCTGTTGCCCACAATACCGGCCCCGATGATGACGACTTGCGCCTGACTGGGAAACGTGCTCATGGTTCACTCCCTTCCTGTTCTTGCTGACTATGTTGTTTA
This sequence comes from uncultured Desulfobacterales bacterium, assembly GCA_964591925.1. Taxonomy (GTDB): domain Bacteria; phylum Desulfobacterota; class DSM-4660; order Desulfatiglandales; family HGW-15; genus JAIPEI01. The sequence goes on along the minus strand of CAZQCK010000094.1, from coordinate 8,588 downwards.
TGCATGCTCACCACGTGAGCTGACTTCGAATGTACTCTATGAACCCCTTGGTGTGCCTCTCCAGAATCCGGGCACAGGCCTCCCCGTCTCGTTTCTCCAGGGCTTCCACCAATCCCTCGAACTCCTCGGCCAGATGCCCGTAGTACTCATCGGCCGAGCGGGAAAACGTCCAGATGCGCACGGCCTGATCTCGAAGCATTCCCAGAATCTTGACCAGCACCTCGTTCTTGGTCGCCCGGTTTATTAGATCGTGCAGCTCCGAATCCAGGTGCATGAGGGACTTGGGGTCCTGCTCCTCCTTCATGCGGCCGATCTGGGTGCGCACCTGCTCGAGTTCCTGATCCGTGATCCGGGCCGCGGCCAACTGTCCGGTCAACCGCACCAGGAACGCCCGAATCTCGAACACATCCTTCAGCTGCTGAAAGCTGACCTCGGAGACGATGGTTCCCAGGTTGGGAAATATCTTGACCAGGCCTTCCGCCTCCAGACGGATCAAGGCCTCACGGACCGGGGTTCGGCTGACGCCGAACTCCTCGATGAGCTCCTTCTCCCGCAGGACCTGACCGGGTTCGAAATCCAAGAGTACGATGCGCCGCTTCAGCTCCGTGTATATGGGATTGCCGTTCATGCTTCACCGATATATTGGTTAAATATTCTGCTTGCAATCTGTTTTGTGAGCCAGTATAATCTCGATCAAAATATGCTGTCAAGCCCAAAAGTGATCCCCTGGAGCCGATCCCAGGCCCGGCCCTGAAACGCATTGGAGGCCCCCATGGCAACCCGCGAGATCTTCTGGAACGTCCCCTTTGCCGGAGAAGTCGTCCTCTATATCCTGGCCGCCCTTGCCGTGGCCCTGCTCGGGTACGGAGTGAGCATACACGTCCGCCGCATCCTGTCCGGAAAGCGCACTCGCGTCTCCTGGCGCCGGATTCGCTCCCAGCTGGCCGGAGTCCTGGCCACCGTCCTCAGCAACCGCATTGTCCTTCGCAGGCATCCCCTGGGAGGCGTCATGCACCTGTTTATCATGTGGGGCATGATAGTGCTCTTTGCCGGTACCGTAATCATATCCATTGAGTACGATCTGTTCCAAAAGATACTGGGCATGAAGCACGGCATCTGGGCCGGGCCCTTCTTTCTGGGATATGAACTGATACTGGATGTCTTCGGGCTGGCCTTGGTGGCGGGGGTGGTCCTGGGGCTGCTCCGGCGGCACATTCTTCGCCGCCCTCAGCTCAAGCGGGGCTCCGGGGAGTGGATTCTGCCTGTCTGGCTGCTGGCGCTCGCAGTGACCGGCTTTCTCGTGGAGGGTCTACGCCTGGCCGCCTTGAAAGGGGAGCTGGGATACGGTCCGGGATGGTCGCCGGTGGGGTACGCCCTTTCCGCATTGTGGTCGAATGCGGGTGCTGATGCGCTTCGCGCCTGGCACTCCGGGTTGTGGTGGGTTCACGGTGTGCTGGCGCTTGCCGGATTGGCCTATCTCCCGTTCGCCCCCAGGGCCATGCATGTGCTCACAGCCTGGGTTAACGCACTCTTCAAGGACCTGCGCCCTCAGGGCCGTCTCGCCCCGCTGGATGTGGAAGACGCATTCGAGCGGGACGAGGTGCTGGGATTTGAAACGCTCGCCGACCTGTCGAGAAAAGACTTGCTGGATGTGGCCGGATGCACCGAGTGCGGCCGTTGCGAGCTCAACTGTCCGGCCAGCATCGCCGGCAAGACCCTCTCCCCCCGCGAGATCGTCCTGGGCCTGCGAACCCAGGTGAACGAGGAGCGCCCGGTCTTCGCCCGGCCCGGGGAGCCCAGGCGCATACTGGACGCCTGGATTCAACCCGAGGCGATCGAGGCCTGCACCACCTGCATGGCCTGCGTGGAGGCCTGCCCCGCCTTTATTGATCCGCTGGCCAAAATCCTGGAGATCCGCCGAAGCGAGGTGATGATGCAGGACCGGTACCCAGAGACCTTTGCCGAGGTGTTCGCAGGCACGGAAAAGCGGGGGAACCCCTGGGGTGAACATCCTACGGCCCGACTCGACTGGGCCAAAGGCCTCGAGGTCCGAACCATGGCCCAGGTGGCCGGGGAGGGCGGGAAGGTGGACTGGCTTCTATGGGTCGGGTGCTCGGCCGCGTTCGACCCTCGAAACCAGAAGATCGCCCGAAGCCTGGTCCGCATCCTGAACGCCGCAGGCGTGACCTTTGCCGTGCTGGGTGAGGAGGAACGATGCACCGGGGATCCGGCCCGTCGCATGGGACACGAGTACCTGTTCCAGGTTCAGGCGGAGTCGAACGTGGAGACGCTCTCAGCGTACGGCGTAGAGAAGATCCTCACTCTGTGCCCGCACTGCTACAACACGTTCAAGAAGGAGTACCCGGATTACGGCGGCCACTATCAGGTGATTCATCACACCGAACTCATTCGGGACCTGGTGGAGAGCGGCGCCATCGTACTCGAACATAGTGTAAAAGGTACGGCCGTGTATCACGACTCGTGCTATCTCGGACGGCACAACCGGATATTCGATGCTCCTCGAACGGTTCTGCAGAAGCTGCCGGGCCTGGAAACCGTGGAAATGAAACGCAGCCGGGAGTACGGCATGTGCTGCGGCGCCGGAGGCGGGCTCACCTGGATCGAGGAGGAGCCCGAAAAGCGGGTCAACGATCACCGGGTGGATCAAGCCTTGGAGGCCCTGAGCGAAAAAACCGGCCGGGAGCCTTTTGTTCTCGCCACGGCCTGCCCCTTCTGCATGACCATGATGGAGGACGGCCTGGCGGCCCGGGAGACCGGCCTGGTGGACAAGGACATCGCCGAGCTCGTAGTCCAGGCCATGGGGCTGGAACCCTGATCTCCGCCATCTACTCCTTTTCCTCTTTCTTGAGCGGGGGGACCTTGAAAAATTCGACCCCCTCCTCTTTCAAGGTCTTTTCCTCTTCCTCGGTGGCGGCACCGCGAATGCTTCGCTTTTCCTTTACGCCGTAGTGCATCTTCAGGGCCTCTTTGGTGAACTCCGTGCCCACATTTTCGAAGTTGTTATTGATATAGTGAACCACCTCCCGGGCCAGCCTCTGATAATCGATCCCGGCTTTACCCTCTTGGACCGGGCGGTTGGAACTGCGAATCGCCACGGGCGACAAAACCCGCCGCACTTGTGTGTCTTCGCAGTAGGGACACGTCACCAGCCCCTTGGCGTTTTGCTCCTCAAAGGACGCCAGGTCACTGAACCATCCTTCAAAGGCATGTCCCCCGGAGCATTCCAGGTCAAAAGCAATCATGCTCCCTCCATCAGGTGATACAGACGGAACCCCGGCCCCGTGCCACGTTCTCTATGTTCGGCGCGGCACGGCAGGGCCCACGGGCGGAATCTGAGGGTTCGGCCTGGTAGAGGCTGGAAGAATAGAGAGGTTTGCGTAAATAGAAAGGAGGGGTAAGCCCCGGAAATGTCATTTCTCAGCGTACAGAACGGCCAGTATCTTCGTGCTCTCGCTCCCGTGGCACTTGACGAGATGCGGCACCGTTGAATCATAGTAAATGGCGTCTCCCGGATCCAGGGTGTGGATCTCCTCCCCCAGACGGACCTCCATCTGTCCCTGCAAAACAAAGATGAACTCCTGCCCGTCATGAGTGGACCTCTCCTCCTCGGTTTCCGCCGGGTCCAGGGTCACCAGGAAAGGCTCCATGTGCCGGTTCCGCTTGTGGGGAGCCAGAGACTCGAACTCATATCCGTACCGCTCGCCTTTGTTGGAATCATGCCGGGAAACCACCCGCCGGTCGTGACGGCGAACGATAGTGTACGGCCTGCTTTCCTCCCCGGAGATAAAATACCCCATCTTCATCTCCAAGGCCTTGGCGAGCTTGATGATCGTGCCTAGAGGCGGTGCCATTTCTCCCCGTTCGATGGCGGCCAGCATAGCCTCGTCGATTCCCGTACGCTGCACAATATCCTCTAGACTCAACCCGCGCCGCATCCGGACCTCCCGGACGCGCTCGCCCACGTTCACCACTTCCTCGCCGGCGGAGGTCCTCCCCGGACCGATGCTCTCCATGAAGTCCATCTCCTGGTCCTTCATGGCGGACTCGTGGCTTATCTCCCCCAGGAAGTCTTCGTACCCCTCGGACCGGTCTCCTCTGTTCCTATCCTTGGTCATGGCTGCCATCCTGTTCGTTTTCGGTCTGGGCCTGGTCCCGGCAAAAGCTCAACCCCTCTCATTCCCGACGGATTCAACTCCCATGTCCATGGCATCTTGATTGGCCGGAATCATGGAATGATATCGCACATCCAGGGCCGGGTAAAGCGCTTTCTTGATCGCTTTCTTGAGCGCCTTCAGGCCCACCATGCGGCTTTTTCCACCAGGGCCCCAGGATCGCCATATCGGCAAGACGCTCGTCCCCGCCTTCAGCGCCGGCTCCCGGCCGGCTACCCCAAGGTAGTCCACCCTTCGCATGCGGGTTTTCTTCTTCGGGACCGGACAGGTGTTCGCCACCGGCAGGCCCTTCTTTCGTACTGCGGCAGAACTTCTTCAGGCCTGAATTGAGCGTTTCCAGGCCGGAGAAGGCGGATTCATAACCAACAGAACGCGCGATCCTCTCACGGGTCCTACCCTGAAGAGCGGCTCACGTTTCCAGAACGAAAATGACCTCCATGCGCACGCGGTACTCGGCTATATTCCCGTCCACAACCGATACCCGCTGCTCGATCACACGCATGCCTGTGATGTTCCGCAACGTGGTCTTGGCCCGCTCGAAGCCTGCTTTGATCGCCTCGTCAAAGCTGTGCGGCGATCCCGCGATGATTTCAGTGACCCTGGCTACTCGCTCCATGTCGCCTCCTTGCACGATCCTTTGCATTGGTGGATCCGCCTAATGCCCATCAAACCTGCAACTTCGAGTCAGCCGGCCGGGCTGGGCCAATCCAGATCCGTGAGCACTTCCGGGTTCCCTGTCATGTCCTTCCAAAGAAGCTGAAAAAGCGCCGAGGAAATCGGTCCGGGCCGGCCGTCCCCGATGGCTTTTTCGTCGAAACGCACCACTGGAAGCACATTGATGGAGGTTCCCAAGAGCATGACCTCCCTGGCACGGTACACCGCCTCCGGGGGAATGCGGTCGAATTGAACACCGGCGATCCGCCCCTCCTTTACGAGGCTTTGGGCCAGGTCGAACACACGTTTGACAGTGGTCCCGGCCAGGGTCCTCTCGAACCCCGGAAACTTGAGTGTTCCGTCTTCAGCAACGAGGCCAACGTTTTCCGTGGATCCCTCAGCGAGGAACCCCTCCTCGTCCAGGGCGACAGCATAGGCGCATCCGCGCTGCACCGCTTCCATCTTCATCAGCACGTTGGGCAGGTAATTGCACGACTTGATCCTGGCAAAAAAAGAACGCTTGGTGGGAATTCCGCTGGTGACGACGCAGGTCCCCTCCTGGAGGTACAAGTCCGGCACCCCTTTGTAGCGAATGACGATCACGTACATCTGGGTGGCAGGACAATCGAACGGGTTGGTGCCGAAGCTTCCCGGACCCCGTGACAAGGTAATCCGGACGATACAGTCCGGTTCTCCACCGCGAATCACCAGCTCCTCGACAATATCCCGTACCCGGTCGTATTCCGGAGGCAGGGGGAGAGAAATCGCCTCAGCGGAATGCTCCAGCCTCGCCAGGTGCTGCTCCAGTTGATAGAGGCGTCCGTGAACACATCGAAACGTATCGAACACGCCGTCCCCGCGATGCACGAGGTGATCATCCAGGGGGACCGCCATGAGGGAAGGGTCCTGCGTGTACCCGCCCCACTGGCTGGAATACATAACCAGGTAGTCCTTGAGCCAGGGCCTTTGTTCCTCATCAAGGCACTGAAAGATATTTTGTCTTGTAACCTGTCTCAACGCCACCACCTTTAGAAAAAAACTCACCTGTGCTCCGGTGAGTTGGATACTCGAAGGGGATATCCATCAGGCATGATTCCGCGCACACCTTGACACCCCCTCGGGGCGGGCATATGATGAGCAGCTTCGCTTCGAAGAGATAAGCAAAGACGAGGTGAAAAATCAACGGTTTTTTTGAACACCTTTTTGCCGGCCGAAGCAAAAAACGACTTTCCGGCGCCGTGACGCGGGGGCTCTTATGGTCGACAGGCAGCACGTAATCGATGACATGACCGTCAGGGATACCTGGCGTATGTTCCACATTATGGCCGAATTCGTGGAGGGATTCGACATTCTTCCGGGGGTCCACCCGGCTGTGAGCATCTTCGGATCCGCCCGCACAGCCCGGGACAGCCCGATCTACCGGGCCACCGAAGAAACCGCCCGGCTCCTGGTGAAATACGGCTTCGGCATCATCTCCGGCGGAGGCCCGGGGATCATGGAGGCCGCGAACAAGGGCGCCTCTGATGCGGGCGGGAAGTCAGTGGGGCTTCACATCCAGCTTCCCAACGAGCAGCAGCCCAACCCGTATGCCAACATCCGGCTGAACTACCGCTACTTCTTCATTCGCAAGGTGATGTTCGTCAAATATGCAGTGGCCTACATCATCATGCCGGGAGGATTCGGAACCCTCGACGAGCTCTTTGAATCCCTCACCCTGATACAGACGGACCGAATCCGATCTTTTCCCGTGGTGCTCGTGGGTTCGGACTACTGGAAGGGCCTGGTCGATTGGCTGAAAGGGACGCTGGTGGACAGCGGCGCCGTCTCCGCGGAAGACCTGGACATTTTCACCGTGGTGGATCAACCCCAGGAGGCCGTCAACATCATTCGAAGGAGAGTGGTTCTCTGATTTGACTTCCAACGAACGGGAACTCCTTCGCGGCACAGCCGGCGATCTGGGGGTGGACCTCAACAACTTCCAGCTGGATCAGCTCCTGGTCTATCTGGATGAGCTTTGCCTCTGGAACCGCCGCACCAACCTCACCGGGTTGCGCTCCCGAAAACGCATGGTGGTGGAACTCCTGGCCGACTCCCTGGTGCCGGCCCCCTTTCTTCCCGCCGGGGGACGCCTGCTCGATGTAGGCAGCGGAGCGGGCTTGCCGGGATTTCCACTCAAAATCGCACGTCCTGACCTTTGGGTCGACCTTTTGGAGCCCTCCCAGAAACGATATCATTTTCTGAAACAAGCGATTCGTCTTTCGAACATGGATCGGATTCGAGCCCTTAGAGGACGGGTTGAAACCTCCAGGGATCTGCTTCTCCAGGGATACGACGTGGTTGCGGCGCGGGCCGTGGCGGGTCTCGAGCGCACGGTCGAGCTGTGTGCGCCTCTTGTGATCCCTGAAGGGCGGCTCGTGGGCTTTGCAGGGCGAAACGCGGATGCCGACCTGGGTCAAGCGCGCGCCTCTCTCACAAAGGCCGGCTTGTCTCTTGTACAAGACCTCCCCTACCACCTGCCGGGGACAACAGGCGAGCGGCGAATGCTCCTCTTTCGAAAAGGACCTATTTCCTGAGCAGTGCCAGAATGTTGACTAATTGCAGGTCGATGTATTTTTCCAGAGAGAGGCGTTTCCGGAAGTGCCAGTTCTTGAGGACCCACATGTGGGCCATCATTATGATATTGTAGGCCTCCAGGTCCACATCCACGGCACGAAAGGCCCCCTTTTGTATCCCTTCTTCAATGATCGCCTCGAAGATGTGGCTCACGTCCACCTCGAGCTGCATGACCCTCGCCTTGGAGGCCTTGTCCAGGGACCGGGATTTCTGGTAAAGGAGAAGGGCCTTTTCCTTTTGCCGGTTCACCACGCGGAAGTAGAGAATGACCGCGATGACGAGCTTCTCCTCCGGATCATCGATGCTCTCGATCTCTTTGGTGAGGCTTTCCTGAAAAATGTTGAGCACATCCTCCATGATCAGCCGCATGATCTCCGACTTCTTCCTGACGTAATGATAGGTCACGGGCAGACTCACACCCGCCTTTTCGGAGATCTCCTCGATGGAGGTGGCGGAGAACCCTTTCTTTGCATAAAGCACACTGGCGGCGTCTACGATCTCTCGCCGAACCTTGTCCGCCGATACGATTTGATCGAGAACAGTCAGCTTCCGCTTCGTGGCATCCATCTTCCTCTCCTGCCTTTACCGCAACCATTGTGAAACCGGGGGGATCGGGACCCGGATGGGGCCCGGGCCCCACCACCCGCACGTCTATCTCTGATACTTGAAAGAGACGTTCAGCCTGGCACGATAGTTTTTGACCGTCCCGTTCTCTATGCTCACATCCAGCCTGGTGACTTCAGCGATTCTCAAATCTTTGAGGCTCGAGCCCGCCGTCTCCACAGCCGTCTTGACGGCCTCTTCCCAAGAAGTATCCGATGTGCCCACCAGTTCAATGATCTTGTATGTGCTTCCAGCCATGGCCTTTCTCCTTTCAGCAACATTGGAAGTGAGATTCAGGGCAAAAGGGGCTATTTCTTTTCACCTCCTTTCCTGGGTCCCCTGTCGTCTTTCCAGTTTCAAAACGAGAAGCCTGACAGGCCCTCTTCCTCTCGCATCGACCTTCGAAACCGGCCGGCCCCCGAAGCCGCCCGGAAAGGCAGCCTGTTCCTTCACCCCGTGGATACCTGGATTGTCCTTTTTTTAGGCAGGCCTGTCAAGAAGCAGTCTCCACCCGATTCATTGACA
>CAZQCK010000093.1:0-13211 GCA_964591925.1 uncultured Desulfobacterales bacterium | reverse complement strand
TGGAGTGGGCGCGGGCCACCTCGGCCAGCACCTGGGCCACCGATTTCGTGCGGTAGCGGCGGCCGGCGTACTGGATGGCGTCGCAGAAGTCGCAGCGGTTCGGGCAGCCTCGGCTGGTCTGGACGTTGAGGTTGAGGTAGTCGTCGGCATCGATCAGCGACCAGTCAGGCGCCGGGCTGTAACTCAGGTCGACATGCTCGCGCTGCTCGTAGACCGCCTGGGGCCGGCCGGTGCACCACTCGCGCAAAAAGCGCGGCCAGGTGTGCTCGGCCTCGCCTACGAAGTGGAAATCCGCCAGCCCACGGCAGCGATCGGTCTCGATGGTGGCGTAAGTGCCGCCAAGCGCCACCGGAAGCCCGCGCTCGCGAAAACCCCGGCACAAAGACTCAATTCGATCGGCGTGCAGGGTGGCGCCGGTGATCGCCACCAGGTCGGCGGGACGGTTCCAGTCGAGCGGCCCGATGTTCTCGTCGGACAGCGAGTACTCGACCGAGACGTCCGGCGGGGTCAGGGCCATCAGGGTGGCCAGGGCCGAGTTGGGCATCAGGGTCTTGGCGCCGAACATCTCGACCGCCCCTTGCATCGACCAGAAGCTCTCGGGGTGGCGGGGGGCCACCAGGTGGATGTGCCGTGGTTGGCGGCTGTGGCCGTAGCATCTGGTTCGGGGTCTAACCATACTTTTTTCTCGGGCCGGCCCGGCACTGGACGTTTGTCGTCTTCGAAAGGTCCCTTCCGGGGTTCAGGGCTTCTCAGCACCCGGCTTTGTTGTTTCCTCCGGAGCGAAAACAGGGGGTGTGTTTGGTTCCCGGCCGCCGGTAATGTGGCTTACCAGAAACATGAGCAGAAAGCTGGTGATGATAGCGGGTATTATGGCTTCAATTTCAGTATCGATAACCAGGAAGACCAGTAATACCAGAGAGCTGCCGATGATACTGATGACAGCTGCAGTCTTGGTTGCTTTCTTCCAGAACAGGGCAAATATGACCGGGAAGAAAAGGGCTCCCACAAAAATTCCGTAAGCAATCAGCATAATCCAGAAAATACCGCTGAATATTAGGGCGAAAGCCACCCCGATCAGCCCGACAAGCAGAGTCGCGAGACGAGACGCCTTTAGTTCTTTGGACTCGGAGAGAGGTTTTCTGGTGAACGCCGGGATCACGTCCTTGGAGATGATGACCGCGGCAACCAGCAGGCAGGTGCTGGAGGTGGACATGGCCACGGCGAAAAGTGATATCAAACCCAGGCCTATCACACCTGTGGGGAGATGCTTGGCCAACATTAAGGGGAGAATGGTGTCGGAATCTCCGTGAGTTTCCATTATATCGGGAAAAGTTAATATGCCTATCATGCCCAATAGTACGACAATAATACTAAAATAAAAATAAATGCCTCCACTTATTAAAGGGCTCCATCGGGCTATACGCTCGGTTTTTGCCGACTTGACCCTTTGCCATATCGATTGATCAATAATAACGCCAGGAATATAAGTAAAAAGTAAGCCTATAATCAGGGTAATGGGGACTGAAGTAAAAGGATTGAACATCTTGGGTTCAAGCCGTGTGGTCATTTCCGACAGGCCTATATCCCCGTAACCGAATACCAGTATGGGTAAGATAATGGCAATGACTGGAATCATGATACCAAATTGCAGCATATCGGTGAATGCCACTGCATAGAGTCCACCCAGGGTGGTGTATGCTACCAGGATCAGCCCGGCGATGAGGATGGCCAACTCGTGGCTGATTCCCATGGGTTCACCGGCAAGCTTGAACACTATGCCCATGGCGATGAGTTGCGCGCCGTAAATGGAAATTACGGCCAGCACCAGGACGACGGAGGAAAGGCGCCGCACCCCTAACCCAAAGCGCTTCTCCAGGATGTCGGGAACCGTCCAGGCATCAGACCGGCGCAGCTTATGGGCGATGAACAAGCTGAAGATGATATAACCGATCAAGATGGCAGTGGGCGACCACATAATTCCTATACCATAATGATAGGCTGCTCCGGCCTTGCCCATGGCCGCCGATGAACCGATCATGGTTGCCACCAGTGTGCCGATGGTTACCGGCCATCCCAGAGTCTGGCCGGCAAGGGCGTAATCAGTGCTTTTTTTGACCCGCTTGTAGGTGAAAACGCCAATAAATATGACCGCAACAAAATAAAGCAAAAAAACAATCATATCCACATGCCCGATCATTTTGCAGCCCTCCTTTTGCTTTGATAATATTTGGGTTGGCGATTCATCAAATAAAGCCAAGGTTGACGAATTCGTAAAGAACTGTATTTTCACGCAAATATGCCAATATGCCAAAAAAACTTTTAATATCAAAAAGTTAACTTTGAGGGCTTTGCGTTTTGGCGTGAAATTTTGACTTTTTGCGAGACCATCAAACGCTCAATTCAGGTGGAGGACATGCGATCGTAGCAGCCGGCGGTGAGATCTTCTTTTTCTTCCAACAGGAGGTGTTTCTTTATCTTGTCCGATGGTGTCATGGAAAAGTGTGCCTTATACTCGATATAGCGCGGCACCTTGAAATCCGCGATCCTTTCTGCACAATAGGCGACAATCTCCCCCGGCGGGACTGTCTCGGGCGTCTGATTATCCGCGAGCACCACGTATGCCTTGACCTCTTCTCCGCGATTTTCATCCGGCACCGGAACCACCGCCGCACTCAAGATCAGTGGATGACTGGTGAGAACGTGCTCAACCTCGCTTGCAGAGATGTTATCTCCGGAACGACGGATCATATCTTTCTTACGCCCCACGATGTAGAAATAACCGGCGTGGTCTCTGCGGAATAGATCCCCTGTATGGAACCAGCCTTGGTCAAACGCCTCGGCTGTTTCCAGGGGCTTTTTGTAATACCCCTTGAACATCCCCGGGCCCTTAATCAGGAGCTCTCCAGTCTGTCCGGGCTTAACTTCCTCCCCGGCATCGTTCACGATCTTGACCTGTCGGAACTCGGGCGGCTTGCCCACGGAGCCCGAACCGCTCATATGCGCGTCTTCCAGAGGAACGTACATGCCGATGCCGATCTCGGTCATGCCGTATGCCTCTCGGGCCGCCACATTGAAGCGCTCCTCAAAGGGTTTGTGCATGTCAGGGGGCATCCCCCCTACGAACACGAATCTCAGGCGGTGTTGCCTGTCCAGGGGGGACTCCGGCTGTTTGAATGTCCAGGGAGCCATAGTGGCCCAGGCTACGCTTACATTGTATTGCCGAACCAGATTCATGTAGTTTGTGGCGCTGTATTTGCGGGTTATCACCATAGTGCAGCCGGTCGTGAGGCACATGATCAATTCCCACTGGGGGTCCATATAGTAAAACGGGGTCACGCTCAGGAACACATCGTCCGGGAGCATTGTCTCAGCTGCATTCATGCCGAGAGTCATCCAGTATTCATGGGTCAACATGCAGCCTTTGGGAAATCCGGTGGTGCCGGATGTGTACTGGATATTGATAAGTGCGTCGGCGTTGATATCAGCGGACGAAAAACGGGGGGATGCTTTGTCCACCAGATCACCGAGCTGGAGAGCGTCCTCCGATCTCTCCTTCCCCGCCAGCAAAACCTCCCTGACCTTCGGGGTGTCTGTCATGACCTCCCGGAATTGCGGGAGCAGATCCGCGTCCGTGATAAGGGCAACCGCGTCCGAATCGTTCAGCACATACCTGAGATCCACTGCCTGGTACCTTGTATTCAGCGGAACCATGACTGCGCCCATCTTTGCCAGGGCCAGCCAGGTCAGTGGAAACTCCGGGCGGTTGGGCAGCATCACGGCCACATGGTCGCCCGAGCTGATGCCCCGTGCGGCAAGAGCGTTGGCAAAACGATTGACCTGGTCGTTGAGGCTGTTGAAGCTGAACGCCTCATCTTCCGGGAGAAACCTTAAGACCTCTTTTTCTTTGAAACGTGTCGCGGCATTCTCGACCAGGGCACCTATATTTTTTTCCAGAGCAACGCTTTTCATATCTGCTCCCCACCTGAAGGGTCATGTAGTTTCAAAGAGTCGCAGTGCATTTTGATGGAGCCATTTTTCCTTCACGTCCTCTCTTAAAGGGAGGGCGCGTATTTCCTCCACTATCGTCTTCAGGGGCAGCCCCAGGTCACCTGCACCCGAAGCGAAAACTACTCGATCCTGAAGCAACGTATTACCGAACTGCAGGAGCATTTCAAATCCGGATCCGGCAATTGCAAGATACTTGGGCCGATGGGAGGAAAAATCTATGTACACGTTTTGGTGACGCCGGGCCACGCCTACCAGCTCCGGGACCCATGGCCAGCCGCCGCAGCTTGCAACAAGCCGCACCTCCGGAAAATCCATGGCCACTCGGTCAAGATGCAAGGGGCGGCCAATATCCATGGGGTAGTCCGTCCGATAGGTCATGGCCGTGTAGATGAAAACCGGAATCTTGAGCTCTGCGGCCCTGGCATAACAGGGATAAAACCTGGGGTCGTCGGCCTTGATGCCCCAGCGGTAGGGAGATGCATAGACGGCCACGAACCCCAGCTCCTGAACTGCCCGATCCAACTCCTGAACGCCATTTTTCCCCTCAAAGGGGTTGTAAACCGCCATCCCCTTGAGCCTGCCGGGCAGTTTTGCTATGTTATCTGCCGTTTCATCATTGTCTTGACCCTCGCAGAGCCCCCAGCCGATACCAGCCTTGTCCATGTCCTTCACAAACCGGTCGGGGTCGGTGGTGATTTTCTCCGCCAGCGCGTGGACCATTCGGTCCTGCTCCTCAGGCGAGAGCTTGCTCCGCTTCTCCTCGATCTCCTCCATGCTCGTGCCCATAGCCGCCGCCCACTGCGGGCCGAATATATGGCGGTAGTTTGAAAGCCCCCCTCCTTTTTGATCGAGGAGGAATGTTTTTATCATTTCCACATTTTTTTCAAGCGAACGAGGAAAGTCCAGTCTCAGATCGATAATTCCTGACATCATCGCATGCCCTTTCGAGTTTCATCCGTTCCTATAAGCCACAACTTTATCCGGAGTTCGGCTTCTCGAGTCTGTTGTAGGGGAGTGGACCCGCCGAAAAGGGGTGTTGACCGACTCGCTTATAATGATAAGAGACCATCAGGAGCTTTGCGGGGACACTTCCAATGCTCTTCCCGCTGTAAGGGACATCCCCGTCGAAGTAAACGCTGTCACCGGCTTCAAGTGCGTAAACCGAACCCCCATAGGTGAATTCGACCTTTCCTTCCAGAATGAAAAAAAACTCCTCTCCTTCAAACTGATAGACTTGATGGTGATCCGAAGGAAGCTCGATAACGTATGGGTGCATATTCCCCCCATATTTGCCGTCCGCCAGGGGCCATCGCTTGAGATCCGTGGCTTGAACCTCCGGCTCCTTTTCGAGCCACTCATGTTTTCGTGAAATAGCCAGCTTGTTTTCCGGAGGAGGCGCTTCGTTGTCCGTGAAGAAGTAGGACAGGTTTGTACCGAGGGCCTTGGCTATCCTGTGTAACGTGGAGATGGGAGGGGCGCTTTCTGCGTTCTCGATCTTGGAGAGGTAACCCTTGGAAAGTCCTGTGATCTCAGAGATGCGGGCCAGGCTAAACCCTTTCTCAATACGAAGTGCTCTGATTTTAGATATGATATCGAATGGTTTCATTGCCCCTGTCCTGAATATGCAATGAAGAGTTTCCTATTAGGTAACTTTCAGGAACCAGTTTGTCAACAGAATAATGCCCGCACATGAGCCTGGTGTCAGGTTGGAGCCCGGTACAGCGGCCGGGAGGGGGCCAAGGGGTTTAAGGAGGAGGTATGAGTTGAAATCGCAAACGCCGCAACCTTTAAATCAGTTCACTTTGCGGTCTTTTCGGCTTGGCGCAGAATTTGGACTTTTTGCGAGCCTGTCATTTAGGGGGCAGGCTGGTCTTGAGGGTCTTGATCCGTTCGATGTGTTGGGTGGTTTCGTTCTTCAAGGTGTTAAGGGCGATTCCGGCCTTTTTGCTCACGGGTTCGAAACGGGTGAAGGCGTTTTTCTCGATCAGTGCCGACTCGTAGTCAATGGAGCAGGAAAGGGCCGAAGAGAGGGTGAATCCGCCCTGTTCCGCCTTTTCGACCAGCCCTTTCAACCCCTGTATGGAAGTTTTCAGGGAAAAGGTGTTTATCCTGCCCTCGTTGAACAGGAGCACTCCCTTTTTGCCCGCCTCGATCAGTTTCTCGAGGATACGCGCGTGGTTCTCCTCTTCCCTGGACAAGTTCGTCCAGAAATCCCGGTGGTCCGGGAACTGCTCGGAAAACACCTGATACAGCCTTGAAAGCAGTCTTTCCTGAGCGATCAGGAGTTTGATGAGCTCTTCTTGCCTGGAATCAATCACTGCGGGTTTCTCCGGAGTCTCGTGAACCTTGTTGGTCGACGTTTTTGAGAAACACGCCGAGGTGAAGGTCTTCCTTGGTCGTGTGGTTGTGCCTGTTTTGCGAGTCCACTGCTGACACTCCTTCTTCTGGGACTTCCCTTTTGGTGGACGGCCTGATCACCCTTTAAATCTACATGGCCCGACGGCGCGCCGTCAACTCGGGATAAGGTAGACCCGGTAGGCCCCCGCTGACTCAAGGTCTGCGGGAAAACGCCTTGCGCACAGCCTCTCCCAGGCTCTGGACGGTGTAGGGTTTCTGCAGGAAGACTCCGGTCCCCAGGGTTACGGCCTGCCTCACACGGTCGGTTTCCGAGAAACCGCTCACAATGACGGCGGGAAGTTGCGGGTGAATCCGAAGTAGCCTCCGGCGGGTCTCGAGCCCGTCCATTCCCGGATCCATGATCATGTCCAGTAATACCAGATCCGGGGGCTGCGCCTTTGCAGCCTCCACGGCCTCCTCGCCGCTCGAAACCCGGAGGGTCCTGTAGCCCAGGCTTTGAAGGGCTGCCGAGGCAATTTCGGCCTGTTCCTCGATGTCGTCCACCACCAGGACCTGTTCTCCGCTTCCCTGAATCGTTGTTTTCAGGGACGGGGATGTGACGTCGTCATGGTACGCAGTGACCGGAAAGTACAGGGAAATAGTGGTGCCCTTTCCCAGGTCGCTCAGGACACGGATGGTTCCATGGTGGTCCTCGACGGCCCCCTTGACCACGGTCATTCCCAGTCCGGTCCCGCTTCGGCCCATGACCTTTTTCGTGTAGAAGGGTTCAAAGATCCGCTCGATTTCCCCGGGGGGGATTCCCTCCCCCTGGTCGGTCACGGAAAGGACCACGTAGTCACCGCCCGCCGGGCCTTCTTCATCCCCCTCTGCCTGCTCGACATGCTCGTTGCGGGTGGTGACAATGATTGTTCCCGGGTCGCGCATGGCCTCGGCGGCGTTGGAAACGAGATTCATGACGGTCTTGAAGAGGTGGATGGAGGAGCCTTTGATGTTATTGAGGTCGGGATCCAGCAGGGTCTTGAGAGCCACTTCAGGGTGATACTCCAGCAGGGCCCGGCATTCGGGCGTCTCCAGGTACTCATTAACAATATCGTTGAGGTTGACCGCCTCCCGGATCTCCACGCCCCGCCTTGCCAGGGTCAATAGGTCCTGGACAATACGGGCGGCTTTGACCCCTGACCTCTTGACCGTGATGAGGCGGTCCCTGAGGGGGCTGTCGTGCGGGACTTGCATGAGCATGAGGTCCGGGTAGCTGACCAGGCCTGCCAGGACATTGTTCAGGTCGTGGGCCACACCTCCGGCGATGGTGCCCAAGGCCTCCACCTTTCGGGCCTCTTCCAACCGTTGTTCCAGGACCTTGCGTTCCGTTACGTCCCTCATGGAGATCATGACCGCTGGTTCTCCATTATATTCGAACACAGAGGCGTTGATCTCCACGTGCACCGGCTCTTCCGTGTCGATTGCGAGGCAAACCTCAAAGGGGCGCTTCGTGGATCCGTCCGAGGTAATGGACGGGATTCGGCCGAGGTATGTATCCACAGAGGAGGGCTCGAGAAGAGACTCAAAGGATCTCATGTTGAGCGGCTGGATGCCAAGGCCGGTGATCTCGAGATATCGGGGGTTGGCATAGACATGGACGCCTTTCTGAAGAATCGCCACTCCGTCGCCGAGGTGTTCCGCCAGGGAGCGGTATTTGCGCTCCGACGCCTCGAGGCGCTCATAGTTCAGTGTGCTGTGGATGGAGAGGGCCACAAAGCCGGCCAGGATCTCAAAGAGCTTCTGCTCTTCCCGGTCAAAGGCGTCCTCATTGGTGTGGCTCAGGTTGAGGACTCCCAGAGGACGGTTTTCAACGACAAGGGGAACGGCAAGAAGGCTTCCGATAGGAACCCGGCACTCGCTGTTGTCGGCAAATTCCGGGGATCGAGCCGCGTCGGTTACGAGTATGGATCGCCCCTCTTTCAGTGCACGGCCCGCGGCTCCTTTTCCGTATTCAAAGGTGTAGTGAACACCGGTCCTGGAAAAAACTCTGGACGATTCGAGCACATAAGGTTCTTTCTCGGGATCGGCCGCCGCCGCCAGGAAAAGGCGTTTGGAATCAGCATCCAGGAGCATGATGGAGCAGTTGCGAGCCACGGTGTTTTGGATCACCACCTGGAGGATAAACCGGCACGCCTGCTCGAAGCTCTGAAGGTAGAGGAGTGTGGATCCGATCTCCCGAATGATGGAAAGCTCGGCGAGCTTGTCTTCGTAATTCCTCTGGATTTCGGCGATCCGGCTTCTGAGGAGCTCGTTTTCCTTCATGCCCTGTGCCCCCTTGGTTGAAAAGGCCGTGCTTGTGTCAGGCCCGGAGATCTTTCGGAAAAATATGGTCAGGGTCCTTCATGCTATGGCCTCCAGGAAGGCCTCCATCCTCTCTCTTTCTTGGTTGAGGCTCTGGATGACGGCCTTAAGGTCGTCAGTCGTCAGCCCGAGCCTGTCCGCTTCCCATGCAGGCTTCACAGGCCCGGGGTTTCCGCTTTCCCCCAGGGCCGCCTTGTGGCAGGTGAAGTTCGCGGCCGCCACCACGGCCGCCTCTTTTTGAAACGCGGAAGGACAATCAGAGGCATTGTGATGGTGGCGGCATGGAAGCACCAGGCTGGAGGGAAACCGCCAGCGGTCCATGAGCAGGCCGCCGATTGCGCAGTGCTCGAGCCCGAGTCTCTCCGTTTCCACCAGATGCAGGGCTTCCCCTCTTGCAGCGGCGAGTCTTAGAACCTCGTTGTATTCTTCAGGCAGGTAGGCGGCCGTGAGCACCTTGCCCGTGTCGTGGAGAAGGCCGTTGAGGAAAAGCCGGGCCGGATCTTCGCAACCGATGCGTATTCCAAGGATCCTGGAGGCGGTGCCGCAGGCTATGCTGTGCATCCACAGCCCTCTCACGTCTATTCCTTTTTCTCTGGCCGCTCTGCTCAAGGTGGAAAACACGCCCATACCCACTGTCAGGTTCACCACCTCGTTGAACCCTATGATGGTGATGGCTCGGGATATGGTTTCCACCTCCCGCATCAGGCCGTAGTAGGCGGAGTTGGCCATGCGAAGGACCTTGTTTGCGATGGCCTGGTCCTTCTCGACAAAGGATGCCAGGTCACGGGCCGAGGACCGGTCATCGGCTGTCACCTGAAGGATGTTGTTCACCACCACCGGAAGCGTGGGGATCTGGGTCTTTCTGTCCCGGATGATCTCAATGATGGTTTCACGGTTCTTCATGTGTTTTGGTTTTTCCAGGAAACGAAAGCGCCCCAATGCGCCGAAAGCCTGAGCTTGGACGGGGAAATCAAACGATCCCGCGATCCAGCTCGACTCGCACGGCGCGTCCCAGCACCTCCACGTTGTAGGGCTTATTCAGATACGCCCCGATTCCGAGTCTTCTGGCCTCCCGCACGCGGTCGGTCTCTGAATACCCGCTTGCCATGATAGCCTTTTGCCCGGGACGGAGGGCCAGAATTTCGCGGTAGGTGTCCAGACCGTCCATGCCCGGCTCCATCACCATGTCCAGGACAACCAGATCCGCCGTGTATTGCTTCAAATAGGCGACTGCGGCCTCACCGCTCTCCAGGGTCACGGGGCGGTAGTTGAGACGTTTGAGAATCCCCTCCGCCAGGATCCTTTGCTCTTGTATGTCATCCACCACGAGCACGGTCTCGCCCCGGCCCATGATGTCCGTGGCCTCTACGTTTTCGTCCACTGCGGTGGGCAGGCCGTAATCCTCGGCAGCCGGAAGAAAGAGGGTGAAGGTCGTGCCGGTTTCCTCTCCAGTAAAGACATCCACAAATCCCCCGTGATCCTTGACAATACCCCACACCACGGGCAGGCCCAGGCCGGTACCCGGCCGATTCAGGACCTTTTTGGCGTAGAACGGTTCGAATATCCGCTCCAGGTGCTCCCTGTTCAGGGCCGGCCCCTGGTCGGACACCCTCAGAAGCACGTAGTCCCCGGGCTTCACGGGTTCGTACCCCACGTATTCCCTGTCAAGGGCGGCATACTCCGTCTCGATTCGAAGCACACCCCCCTCGGGCATGGTCTGGAAGCCGTAGTGGACCAGACTTTCCAGGGCCCTCAAAAGTTGTTTCTCTGATCCGGGGACCGCGGGGAGTCCTTTTTGGAGCGACAGCTCCACTCGAATGCTCGGGTGGCTGGCGATTAGCTCCCGGTGCTCGCTTCCGTCCAGGTACTTGTGAACGACACGGTCCGTGTCGAGGGGTTCTGAGGCCGATACCCCGCGCCGCGACAACAGGAGCATGTCCCGGACGATTTCTGCGGCCTTCTCTCCGGACCGCTGAATAGTCCCTATGGGCTTTTTCAAGGGGCTGTCCGGGGGAAGATCCATGAGGAGGAGCTCAGGGTAGCTGACGATTCCTGAGAGTATATTGTTCAGCTCGTGGGCCACGCCACCTGCCAGGGTGCCTACGGCTTCCATTTTTCCGGCCCGCTCGAGGCGTGATGCCAGAATTTCCTTCTCTTTACGCTCGGCCCTCAATTCCGTGATGTCGTTGCCGATGGAAAGGATTTCCCGCAGGGTTCCGTCTTCTTCAAAAAGGGGGCGGTAGGTCCAGGCGATCCGGATCTCCCTTCCGCTCCGGTGCAGATTGCGAGCCTCCTTGACCAGCCTCTCCGGGGGGTCGAGCTTGAGGCGGGCGATGAGTCGGTCCAGTGCCCGGCGGACGCTCTCCTTGTCCGGAAGAATGGTGCCCACCACGTGTTTTCCCACGATTTGTTCTTCGGAAAATCCGAAAAGCTCGCAGGCGAACCGGTTGATGAAGGTCACACGTCCCTGCGGGTCGGACCGCAGAATGACACTATTGGCCCCCTGCACGAGTTCCCTGAAGTTTCTCTCACTCACCTCGAGCTTCCTGTAGCTCCTGGCACCGGCAATGCTGACGGCCGTATGGGAGGCCGCGCCTTCGATAAGGGTGAGATCGCTCCGGGTCAGGGGCCACACAGGAGAGGCATGGTGGAAAATGAGCATGCCCAGGGTCTCGAGTTCGTAAACAAGGGGCGAGAGTATGCAGTCCCGAATGCCCAGCCGTGCGAGCAAACCGGCCAGCTCGGGAGAGAGTTTTTGTTCCATGCTCTTCGGCGTGTCCAGGATGACGGGCATGCGGTTATTCCAGTCCGCCGGAGCGGTTTCTCCTCCCTGGCCCGCCCTTTGAAGAGGTATTTGAACCCCCTTGAACAGCCTCTCTTCATGTTCTCCATACCCGTACCCGCCGGCATAGGTGAGGGTCTTCCCGCCTTCAGGTACAAGCAGGATCATGGCTCGTTCGAAGTTGAGTCGCTTTTCCATGGCGTCCAGGATGGCGCGGATCAGCTCTCCTTCATCCCGAAGGGAAGACGCGGCCGCCCCGATCTCCTGGACCAGTTGGGCATTGGTGGTGCGGATCTTCATTTCGTCGATTCGCCCCCTGGCCGTTTCCCCCTGCTCTCGAAGGTTTCGGGTCAAGGCCTTTTTCTCCACGCGCTCCGCCGTCCAGGCGAGAGCGGTCCAGAGCAACCCGCCGGCCAGGGTCAGGGGGACCCACAGGGCCTTGGGAGCCGCCGCGACCATGACAGGCAAGGCCAAAAAGACCAGAACTCCCGCAAGATTCCGAGCCCGCCTCCAGATGAGATATCCCGCCCTGGGGATGTGAACCAGGTACCGGCACACGTCCCCTCCCTCGTGAATGCACTCGGGGTGCTCTATCTCGGCCGGCCGGTTGGAGAATGGAAGGGGCACGGCCTCCAGGTTGCCCAGACGGTTTCGGCACTGAAAGGGTTTTTCGTGCACCCCGGGTTCGGGTGTGGCAATGACCTCGATGAGTCCGGGACCCTGCTTCCTGGCCTTGATTTTAGCGCCGCGGCTGAAAAGAGGAGCGAGCTTTCCAAACAGCATATAGACCGATGCCGGAGTCATCATGCCGAGCACGTACTGCTTGGCATAGCCCATGGATTCGGACCGGGCCGCATAGCGGCCCACGTCCCGGGAGATATCAGCGTTGCCGGTTTTCCGGACCACTATTTCATGAAACCGGTCCACCTGCTCCTGGGTCAGCCAGTGGGCGGGGTCCTCCACCTCCCAGCGGGTTATACCGGCATAATCCAGCATTGCGTCTATGTTGCAGTCCGGGTGATATCGGGACAGGTAGTCGAGATAACTTCCGGTGATTCGGCTGCTGTATAGAGGGGAGTCCTTGTCCATGTCCTGCAGAGCTCTTCGATGGAATCGTTTTTTGAATGCCTGGATGCCAAAGGTAAAGAACCCGAGCCATAACCATGTAAATATACGCAAAAAATATGCCTGAGCAGTCCCCCTATCCACACGCTCCAAAAGGTCTTGACAACAGCCTCAATGGGCTATATATTCCAAAAATAGAATCTAATGGGGGGCATAATGAAGGATTTTATTCGGGTCATGAAGGCCCTGTCCGAGACCAGCCGGATCAAGATCGTCAAGATGCTTCAACGCCGGTCCATGTGTGTGTGCGAGCTGCAGGAGGCACTGCAAATCGCCCAGTCCAGCGTTTCCAAGCATTTGAAAATATTGGAAGATGCCGGCATAGTCGCTCATGACAAGGATGGGCTTTGGGTCAATTATTATCTTGCGGACGGAATGAAATCTCCTTATGTATCCACGCTTATGGGAAATCTTCGGCACTGGCTGGAAGAAGAGCCTGAAATAGAAGAACTGCTGGAACGGCTTCCCCACATCAGAAGAGAGAATATCTGCAAGCGGGTCGCGTGATTTTTTGACCCACTAGAAAGTCTAAGGCGGGCCATAGCCCGCAACCCAACAGACGTTATGCAGGCTCCGAAGGTCGGGGTTTCCTCCACTC
>CAZQCK010000092.1:0-13260 GCA_964591925.1 uncultured Desulfobacterales bacterium | reverse complement strand
GGGCGGGCATTTCGTCCCTCGAGCGGCGGTAGACGATGCGCACCGTGTCGGCTCCCAGGCGCATGGCGGTGCGCGCCGAATCCATGGCCACGTTTCCGGCGCCGAAGACCGCCACGTTCTTGCCCACTACGATGGGGGTGTCGTACTCGGGGAAGAGGTAGGCCTTCATGAGGTTGGCCCGCGTCAGATACTCGTTGGCCGAATAAACGCCGATGAGGTTTTCGCCGGGGATGTTCAGGAAGCGGGGCAGGCCTGCGCCCACGCCCACATAGACCGCGTCAAAGCCTTCATCCTCCAGGAGCTCGTCCACACTCACGGTCCTGCCCACCACCACATTGCACTCCACCTTGACGCCCAGCCGCTCCAGAAAATTCACCTCGGAGTAGACGATCTCCTTGGGAAGCCGAAACTCCGGAATTCCGTAAACCAGCACGCCGCCGGGCTTGTGAAAGGCCTCGAAGATGGTAACGTCGTGGCCCTTCAAAATAAGGTCGCCCGCCACGGTCAGCCCGGAGGGCCCGCATCCCACCACCGCCACACGCTTTCCCGTGGCCGCGGCCTTGGGGGGCAGCTCGCCCGTGCCGTGGTTTCGCTCCCGGTCGGCCACGTACCGCTCCAGTGCTCCGATGGCCACAGGGTCGTCCTTCTTTCCGAGAATGCATCGGCCCTCGCACTGGATCTCCTGAGGGCAGACGCGACCGCAGACCGCAGGAAGGCTGTTACGCTCCCAGACGTTGCGAATGGACTTTGTAAACTCCCCCTCCTTGATCAGCTGAATGAACGCAGGAATGTCCACGGAGACGGGACAGCCCTCTATGCACGTCGGTTTCTTGCACTGCAGGCACCGTTCCGCCTCCTTGATGGCGGTGGCCTCGTCGAACCCGAGTGGGACTTCCTCGAAATTGCGTTTTCTGACTTCCGGTTTCTGTTCAGGCATCTTCTGCCTGGGGGTCTTTTCCTTGCCCTTGGACTTTTCCGCCATGATGTCCTCCGTCACCTCAATTGTCAGGCGTTCTAACCCGCCGCCTTGCACTCGTTCAGGTATCGCTCATGCGCCAGTTGCTCCTGCTCCTTGTAAGCATCGAGACGCTGCGCCAGCTCGTCGAAGTCGACCTTGTGACCGTCGAATTCGGGACCGTCCACACAGGCGAACCGGGTCTCATCGCCCACAGTGACCCGACAGCATCCGCACATGCCCGTTCCGTCCACCATGATCGCGTTGAGGCTGACAAGGGTCTTTACCCCGTACTCCTCGGTGAGCTTGCATAGAACCTTCATCATGGGAACCGGCCCGATCCCCACCACGAGCTTGATGTCCTCCTTTTCCAGAAGCTCCCGGAGTACATCCGTGACAAAGCCGTGGTGACCGTAGGAGCCGTCGTCGGTGCACACTCGAAGGTCATGACTGGCCTCCTTCATCTTGTCTTCCAGGAGGAGAAGATCTTTGCTCCGGGACCCGATGACCGCGTAGACGTGGTTTCCTATTTCTTTGAGCCCGCGGGTGATGGGATGAAGGACTGCAACCCCTGTTCCACCGCCTACACAGGCGACTTTTCCAAGCTTCTCCAGATGGGTGGCCTGACCGAGAGGACCGATGATGTCCTGGAATTTTTCTCCCACCTGAAGGGACTTGAACAGCTCGGTGGACTTGCCGACGATTTGGTAGATGATCGTGATCGTGCCCTTTTTCGGATCCGTATCCGCCATGGTCAGGGGGATTCTCTCGCCCGTCTCGTTGGCCTTCAGGATAACGAACTGGCCGGGCTTCGCCTTGGCGGCGATTTTCGGCGCACTGATCTCATTCAAGACGACCGTGGCGTTGGCCATTTCCTGGCGCTTCAAAATTTCAAACATGAGGGACCTCCAAGTGTAGAGTGTTGATGGGACGTAATCATTTAGCACGGCCGGGTGCAGGTGTCAAAAGAATCTTTTCACAAGGGTACACCTCCAACCTGCCCCAAGCTGTGGAAACAAAAAATATCTTTGACAGGTATGCTTTTTGCAGTATTATTGTGCACGATGTGGCGGAATAGGGTAAAACTCCAATGCGTACCGGCTGATCGCTTTTCAAACAAGCTGTGGATATAATGGAAGATCCAGGTCAGTGGGCTCTTGGCCCAAACGAGGAAACAAAGGCCGGGCATTCGGTTGGCGTCAACGAATTGCCTCCATGCGCCACCAAAACGTCCCGCAAATGACCGGCTTCGGCCGAAACCGGTGACGCATGACCCATTCGAACCAAAACAGCCCTGTCAACGCCGCCTGCCCCATTTGCGGACATTTTACCGGGTACCGGCCTCCTATCAGGGCAAGCAGCTCGCCTGCAGGGGCTGCGGAAAGGCCTTTCTTCTGAGTACCTCTCCTCCTTCAGACCCATCCGGGACCGCTGCCCCCCCGCCGGGGCCGATCGAGGCTGTCGCTCCCGAGGACGGCTGTCTCGTCCTGGGAAGACTGGCACTGAAACACCGCTTCCTGACAGAGGAACAGCTCACCGAGGCGGTTGCGTTCCAGCAGGAGGAAAAGCGACTGGGCAAACACACTCTTCTCGGATCCCTGCTCGTTCGCAAGGCGCTTATCACGCAGAACCAGTTGGACTTTCTCCTCTCCGTGCAGATGATCATGGAGATTCGCAAGCTGGACCGGCGATTCGGTGAGCTCGCCGTTGAAAACGGTTTCGTGACCCAGGAGGATGTGGACGACGCGCTTCGGGAACAGCAGAGCCTATTCAAGAAAACCCGGACCATTCGTCTGGTAGGCGAAATCCTGGTGGAGCGCGGAACAATGGACCCGGACAAACGCGACGCCATCCTAGAGCGGCAGCGGCGTCTGGTCCGGGGCCGTGAAGAGCCTGCAACCGATGTGCCGGACGGCGTGCCCGAAGCCGAGCAAAACGGCGCGAGATACCCCGGGGAAGACGGCGGGGCAGAGGCCTGCGAGGCGATATTTCAGGTCATGCTCTCAACCGACGGCCTGGAGGCCAAGATTACACCAAGCCGCTCGGTTCCGGACGATATCTCTGTCGGGAACCTCAAGTCCTTTCTCGCGCGGCACGACGTGACCCACGGCCTGGTGCCGGACGAGGATCTCAAGGGCTTCCTTCGGGAAGGCAGCCGCGTTTCCCACCCTTTCACAGTGGCTCGAGGGACGCCGCCGCAACCCGGCCGCAATGCCGAGATTCGCTATCATTTCGATACAGACCCCCTCAAGGTCGGCACGATCAAGGAGGGAGGCGGCATAGACTTCAAGGACCGGGGGCATATCCCCCAGGCAGGCAAGGGAGATCTCCTGGCCGAACGGATTCCCCCGGAAGAAGGCATACCCGGCGTGGCCGTGACCGGCCGCCCTTTGCCCCCGCCCAAGCCGCGCAATATCAAGCTTCGAAAGGGAAAAGGGACGGATCTCTCAGAGGACGGCCTCAGACTACATGCGGACCTCCCCGGTCGGCCCGAGATCAGCGCCGACGGCAAGGTATTCGTATTTTCCGAGCACAAGATTCAAGGCGACGTGGATCTCAAGAGCGGGCATGTGGATTTCGATGGGGACATCCTCGTAAGCGGTACGGTGAAGAAGGGTTTTCGTGTATCGGGCGGGAGCCTTGCGGCCAGCGAAGTCGCCGGGGCGGAAATCGACATCCGCGGGGATGTCGTGGTGACCGGAGGCGTCATAGGGTCTACCATCCGGGCCGGAGGGAACCTTCGAGCCCGGTATTTACATAAGAGCCGAATACGGGCCTTTGGAGACGTGATCCTGGAAAAGGAGGCCATTGACGCGGACGTGGAAATCAGCGGCACGTTCGTTGTCAAAAGCGGGTCTGTGCTGTCATCCAAAGTGATCGCCAAGAAAGGGGTTCAAGCCGGCCAAGTGGGCTCACAGACCTCTAATCCCTGCCTCCTGGTGGTGGGAACGGACCACCGGGTCAAACGCGAAACTCAGGCCTTGCGGGACCGAATCGAGACGATCTACGAAGACCGAAACGCCCTCGAGGAAGCAACAGCCGCCCTTAACGAGAAGAAGCAGAAGATCGCCCTGGAACTGGGGGAGGTGGTCCAGCAGCAGGATGCGACCAATGTCAAGAAGCGACAGCTCGAGGAAAAAATCGATGAGGCCCGCGCCAGGGGTGATCAGGCCCTCTTAAAAAAGATAGAGCAGGCGGTCCAGACTTTGCAGAGGCAGATGCAGGCGCGTGAGGAGAGTCTGGAAGCGCTTTTTTCCAAAGAGGAGGCCCTTGACAGGGAAATCGAGGTGAACAGGGAGAGGCTGCAGAGCATGGAAGACGAGGCCGGGACCCTTTCCGGCGAAATCGAGCACCTCGAGGAGTGGGCGAAATCAGAAGCCCCCATCCCTTCGGTAAAGGTGTCCGGCTGTATCTTTCCCTATACCGTGATCAAGGGCAGGCACACCTCTCTGACCCTCCCCGAGGAGCACAAGGCCGTTCAGATCAGAGAAATACACATTGAAGAGCCTGCAGACGGCAAGGAGTGGAAGCTCCGGCTCTCTCCTCTGAAAAAGTGAGACTTGCCGCCGGCGCCCGATCATGGGCGTTTGAATCGAATCGTACCGGATTTCGGGGGAACTAAATGGATGTGCAGTTCATCAATCCGTTCATCACCGCCACGCTCCATGTATTGAAAACCATGGCCCATACCGAGGTCACCGCGGGCAAGCCCTTCCTCAAAAAGGACAAGGTGGCCAGGGGGGATGTCTCCGGACTCATCGGTCTCACCGGGGGGGTTAGCGGAACCATATCGGTCAGCTTCACCGAGAAAAGCATACTGGCTATTGTGACGAAAATGCTCGGTGAAGAAATGAAGGCCGTCAACGACGAGATCGGGGATGCGGTGGGTGAGATCGCCAACATGATCTCCGGTCAGGCCAGGCAAGCCCTCGAAGAGATGGGCCGTCCGCTCCAGGCGGCCATTCCTTCGGTGATCATGGGCAAGGGGCATCAGATCACCCACATCACGAGCCACCCGGTCATCGCCATTCCCTTTGACACGGACAACGGCGGTTTCACTATCGAGGTCTGCTTCGAAGGGTGACCAAGCGGCGGGGGATCCTCGACACCGCCGCATTTACGACAGTCTTTCCCTGTAGGTTTCCTGGACCGACTGAACCAGGGAGGTGAGCGTCTCGTTGGTAGGGGTGGGTATGCCCAGGGCCGTTCCCTCCCTAACTATGGCCCCGTTGATGTAGTCCACCTCAGTGACCCGCTCCCTGAGCACGTCCTGAAGCATGGAGGACACGTTCTTCTCCGTGGCGCGGCAGACCTGGATCACCCGGTCCAGGGGGTCGGGGTAGGGAAGGCGGATCCCCGAGGCCGAGGCCACGGCCTCGGCTTCGGCCACGGCCTTCTCCATGACCTGCCGCGTTCCGGGGAGATCCGGGAGGCGACCGTTGGGAAGCCGGGTGAGGGCCGTAAGGGCGTTGATCCCCACATTGACCAGGAGCTTTCCCCAGATCAGGTGCTGAACCTGATCCGCGCAGCGCGTTTCAAACCCCGCACGAACGAACGCTTCGGCCAGTCCCTCGGCGTCTCCACCGGGTTCTCCCCTGGGACCCACTACGGTCTCCCCGCGGCCCGCGTGGCGAACCCGGCCTGTTTCCAGAAGGGTGGCCCCCTCAGACGTCACCCCGCCAAGGACGCGTCCCCGGCCGAAGATTTTCTCCAGGGTCTCTACGTGACCGAGCCCGTTTTGCAGCGTTACCACCACCGGGTCTTTGTCCAGCAGGCTGTGCACCGCGCGACCTGCGGCCTCGGTCTGGTGCGATTTCACACAAATGAGCACGAATCCGGGCTCGCTGTTGACCGGGCCCACCGTCGCCGGCACCCGAACCTCAAAGGTCCCGCTCACGCCTTCAACTCGAATGCCGTTGCGATTGATCTCGGCCGCACGTTCCGGTCGATAATCCAGAAGCGACACATCCAGCCCCGCTCGCTCGAGGCCGGCTGCAAACAGGCAGCCCATTGCACCGGGGCCCACCACAAGGAAATCCATATCCCATGCCCCCCAGTCAGATCTTTTCCGCCTCCTCGGCCTTCATGGCGAAGGTGTGCTCCGGCCCCGGAAAGGCGCCCTGCTCCACCTCGGCCTTGTACTTGGCCAGCGCGTCTCGAATCATGGGGGCCAAATTGATGTACTGCTTGACGAACTTGGGCGTGAATCGTTCGAAGAGCCCCATCAGGTCATGATAGACCAGGACCTGTCCGCTGCAGTCGGCTCCGGCGCCGATCCCGATGGTGGGAATGCGCAGCTCCTGCGTGATCCGTGCCGCCAGGAGATCCGGAATACACTCCAAGACGATCATGAACGCACCGGCCTCCTCCAAATCCTTTGCAGACCGGATCATGGCCCGGCCGCTCTCGGCATCCTTGCCCTGTACGCGAAACCCCCCCAGCATGGTGGCGGTCTGGGGCGTGAGCCCGATGTGCGCACAGACAGGGATGCCGGCGCGGACCACGGCCCTCACCACCGGGGCCATGTCCGAGCCCCCCTCCAGCTTGACCGCGTCGCACCCGGCTTCCTTGACGAAGCGGCCTGCGTTCTCCACCGCCTGCTCCGGGCTCACGTGGTAGGACATGAAGGGCAGGTCCCCGATGAGAAACGCGCTCTTTGTGCCCCGGCGCACGGCCTTGCAGTGGTGAATCATTTCGTCCACGGTGACGGGAACCGTGGAATCGTACCCCAGCACCACCATGCCCAGGGAGTCCCCCACCAGTATGGCATCGATTTCCGCCTGGTCCACGAGCCGCGCCCCTGAGTAGTCATACGCGGTCATCATGGTGATCTTCTTCCCGGCGTCCTTCTTTCCCTGCAACCCCGCGATCGTCACCTTCTCTCGTGCCATTGTGTGCCTCCTGCGTGTGTTGAACCAAATTGCGCTTGATTCGGCTGGAAACCACTCCACCACCGGAGCCCGCGACCAAAAAAAAGGCTCTTCGGGCTACCGAAGAACCTGGTTCACGAGTCGTACGACCGAAAGCTCCGCCTGTTGGCGCGGAATGCGCACCCGGCCGTTGAATACCGGCGAATGCGTAAAAATGCTTTTCGACCGTCCCGGTCACGACCGAGTGGTGATCCAGGCGGTGCCCCAAATGTTTCGTTGTTTGATTGTCACGGCCCATTCGATGCGGCCTTGACGGCCCCGGGCTTCGCGCCCTCCCTCGCAGACAAGAGGATCGCACGCCTTTCGGAGCCATGGATTATTTATAGCACAACCACACATGCTGCTGTCAATGGAAACCTTGTGTCTTCTTTCACAAAAACAGCCCCCATTTTCGCCTCTGCCCCACCCTTTTGGTTGATTGTCTCCGCCTGGCCCTGATCCTTCCAGCGGCCGCCCCCTGTTCAACCTGCCGAACGGCCTGTTCCCATGGGATTGGGGTTTTCGATGATTCGGCCCAAATCTATCGGATTTTCCTGTTTGACAAATCAGTTTTTTCCATGAGACAACTCTGCCGCGGCTCGGGAACGCCGAATCAGGGGTTTACGCCTGCTCCAGTTTGGATTCAACCCGCTTTGTCATGATGGAGATCTCAATGTGGCGCAGAAGTGACAACCGGAAGGAGAAACAACATGAAATCCTCTAGAAACGTCTTTGCCACCAGGTGGGGCATCATCGCAGTAGGCGGCCTGATCGGAATCCTGGCGGCCCTGCTCCAGAAGTGGGGCAACCCCGGCAACATGGGTATCTGCGTGGCCTGCTTCGAACGGGACATCGCGGGCGGGCTCGGCCTGCACCGGGCAGGGGTGGTCCAGTACATGCGACCCGAGATCATCGGCTTTGTTCTGGGCTCGCTCGTCGCGGCCTATGCTTCCCATGAGTTTCGCCCCAGGCTGGGGTCGGCCCCCATTGTTCGATTCGTCCTGGGTGCCTTTGCCATGATCGGGGCCCTGGTGTTTCTGGGCTGCCCCTGGCGGGCCATGCTGCGCCTTGCAGGAGGGGACGGAAACGCTGTCCTTGGAATTGCCGGGCTTGTCTTCGGGATCTGGATCGGCACCCTGTTTTTGAAGCAGGGGTACAATCTGGGCCGGGCCGAAAAGACCTATCCGTCGGCGGGATGGATCCTGGCCCTGATCATGTTGGGTTTTCTGCTCCTTCGGCTGCTGTACCCGCCCATCCAGGGACAGGCGCAGAGCGGAGTGCTTTTTTACAGCCTCAAGGGGCCGGGCGCCATGTACGCTCCCCTGGCGGTCTCTCTGGCCATCGGTCTGGGTATCGGTTTCGCGGCCCAGCGAAGCCGGTTCTGCACCATGGGCGCCATTCGCGACCTGCTGTTGTTTCGCCAGGTGCACCTGCTTCTGGGTTTGATAGCCCTGGTGGTGTTCGCCTTTCTCACCAACCTGATCTTGAGGCAGTTTCACCCGGGGTTCGCGAATCAGCCCGTGGCCCACACCATGCACTTGTGGAACTTCGGCGGTATGGTACTGGCCGGTCTGGCCTTTGCCCTGGCCGGAGGATGTCCGGGGCGCCAACTCTTTCTGGCCGGTGAAGGGGACGGCGATGCCGCGGTCTTTGTGCTGGGAATGATTGTGGGAGCGGCCTTCTCACACAACTTCGGCCTGGCGAGTTCGCCCCAGGGCGTCGGTCCTCACGGAATCGCAGCCGTGGTCATCGGGCTTCTCGTCTGTTTGTTCATCGGTTTCACCATGAGGAAAAAGGCCGCATAGGACACAGGAGGATCCAAGATGAGCCGGATAGTCGATGCAAGGGGATTGAGCTGCCCGCAGCCCGTTCTCATGACCCTGGATGAGATCAAAAGGCGGGCCCGGGGAGAGATCGAGGTCCTGGTGGA
Source organism: uncultured Desulfobacterales bacterium (assembly GCA_964591925.1). GTDB lineage: Bacteria > Desulfobacterota > DSM-4660 > Desulfatiglandales > HGW-15 > JAIPEI01. Next base: position 4,466 of record CAZQCK010000092.1, on the reverse strand, counting down.
TACGGACACGTCCAGAGAAAACGTGAGCCGGGCCGCCGAGAGCCGGGGTTGGCGGGTTCGAGAGGTCCTGGAAGAAGGAGAAGGTTACCGGATCGCCATTGACAAGGGTTGAGCAGGATCATGGTTTCTTGGTTCAAAAAGAACGCCTCCCGGGCGGCCGCGAAAATGCAGGATAGAGGGCTGGGTATCCTGGTCTTCGACCACACCAGTGAGGTGATTCAAGCGGAGAACGCGTTGAAGGCCAAGGGATGGCCCATCCGTGTCATGGGACCGCCTCCGGAGATTCGAACCGGCTGTGACCTGGTCATCGAGTTTCCTCTCATCGAGGAGCTGAACATCCTGCGGTCGCTTCAGGAGGTGAATGTCGTTCCTCTCGAGGTGGTCCCCGTGAGCAGCCCTCTGCTTCAACCCGTGAACCTCTTTCAGACCAAGGAGTTCAACCGCCACATCATGGTCCGGGCCGCCAACATGAAGCTGACCGTGGACAAGGAGACCCTTACCATCGTGAATGTTTCGGGCGGGGGATGCCCGGACGTCCCTTACCTGGCGCAGGAGATGATCGGCAAAACCCTGGCCGAGGCCCCGGTTCCCCGTGAGATCGGGCACACCCTGTGCGGCTATGCCCTTCAGCTGGCTTATGAGGAGATTACCAGGCAATGCTCGCAGTGGTAGGAACCGTTCCGAACGATGATTTTCCTCTTGTAAACGGAGAAGCCCGCATTTACGGAGATCGCATCCTGGTGGAGGGGCGGGAAATCCCGGTGAACCGCGGGACGCCCGCACTGCTGGCCGCGGCCCTCAAGGCGGGAGAGGTCTTGAACAGCTCACCCCCTATTGCCTGTCTGGTCGGTGACACCGGACGAGGTCACGGGAGCCGCCGGCTCTATGAGCACCTGGTTCGTCACAGCCGGGAGCAGGAAGGCCGGGTCGTGGTTTTTCACTACCTCCAGCCGGATGTGGACTGGCACAACAAGGTGCTCTTCGCCCTGGAGGAGGTGCTTCCCCGTCCTACCCTCCTCGCCGATGCCGGGTTCATGTACGCAGCCAAAATGAGCGGTCAGTCCGAATCCTACGAGCTCTTCACGCCGGATGCAGGAGAACTGGCCTTTCTGTCCGATGAAGAGGCGCCCCATCCCTTTTACACCCGGGGCTTCATCCTGCACGAGGAAAACCATATTCCGGAGCTGATCGCCCGCGCTTATGAACACCGAAACGCAGCGCAATATCTTCTGGTAAAAGGAAAGCAGGATCATATCGCCTCGAGGGCGGGAATCCATGCGGTCATAGACCACCCGGCGGCGGAAGCCCTGGAGGCCATGGGGGGCACAGGAGACAGCCTCACCGGAATTGTATCGGCACTCATCGCCTCCGGAATCAACACCTTGGAGGCGGCGACCCTGGCCGCCCGTATCAACCGGCTTGCGGGTTACCTGGCAGATCCGTCTCCGGCCTCACAGGTGATGGATATGATCCGGCACATCCCCGCCGCCATGGGGGAGATCCTGGGAGACAGGGAGGAACGAAATGAGCCGAGACACGCCCTTTGAACCGCCGGCCATCGAGCCCGCCATGACCATTCTGGACGTGGTGTCCCGCTACCGGCGGACAGAGGCCGTGTTCAAACGGTACGACGAAAGAGCCGGGGTTTGTCTTTGCTGCCAGGCCCTTTTCGACACTTTGCAGGATGTGGCGGAGCAATACGGCCTGGACCTCGAGCAACTGACGGAGGAGCTCCAAACAGCTGCCTCACAGTCCCCTTCGACCGGTCACAGAGACGACCCCCCGGCCTGAGCCTCCTCTCACTCGGTCAATTCAGGAAAGAGGGGATTTCAAGGGTATTCCCCACTTCTTCATGTACTTCCACACAGCCGTTCGGCTCAGGCCCACGCGCCTAGCCGCTTCCGCCTTGTTCCAGCGACAGGCCTCGAGGGTCTGGAGAAGCATTTCGCGAGTGAGTCCGCCCCGGGGAACGGGAACGCCTTGCGCTGAAGAGTCCTCCTCGGTCCATCCGGGCCGATAGGCCATTTGGCGGATTTCCACGGGCAGATCGAACACATCGACGGAGGGCCCTGAGCAGAGCACGAACGCGTGCTCGATGGCGTTTTCCAGCTCACGGACGTTGCCCGGCCAGGTATGGTCCATGAGAATCCTCATGGAGGACTGGGTGATCCCCTCGATGCGCTTGCCTGTCTTTTGGTTCTGGCGTTGAATAAAGTGGCTGACCAGGTAAGGGATGTCCTCTTTTCTCTTTCGCAGCGGGGGTATGGTGATGGGAAACACCTTCAATCGATAGAACAGATCTTCCCGAAAACGCCCGGCCTTCACGAGATTGATGAGCTCCGTGTTGGTCGCCGCAATGATCCGGAGATCGACCTTTCGCCTCCTGGACTCGCCCACCCGCTCGATCTCCCGCTCCTGCAAAACGCGAAGCAGCTTGACCTGAATGAAGGGGCTGACTTCCCCGATCTCGTCCAGGAAAATGGTGCCGCCGCTCGCCTCCTCGAACCGCCCGGCGCGGCCTCTTACGGCGCCGGTGAATGCTCCCCTGACATGACCGAACAGCTCGCTCTCCAGGAGGGTCTCTGACAGTGCGCTGCAGCTCACGGCGACAAACGGCATGCCGTTTCGAGTGCTGTGATGGTGAATGGCCCCCGCCACCAGCTCCTTTCCCGTTCCGCTTTCCCCCTGGAGCAGGATGGTGGCTTCACTTGCAGCGGCCGCCTGGATACTGGAAAACACCTGATGCATGGCGCGGCTTTTGCCGATGATGTTGTCCAGCCGGTGGATCTCCCCCAGTCTGCGGTTGGCCTCTTCGACCTTGCGCCGTGCCTTTTCCAGGGCAGTCAGATCGGTTACGGTTTCCACCACCCCGCTTATGGTCCCGTCTTCATTCCGCACCAGTCTTGCGCTCTTGATCACCGGTACGTCCCGACCCTGCTTGTGTTGCAGAAAACACTCTTTTGCGTCCACCCGCCCGTGCTGGTAAATGCCGCATTCCTCGATGCCCATGGGGCAACGCTTTTGAAAACACTGTGTAAAATTGAGCAGGGTACAGGGCTCACCAATGGCTTCTTCAGCGGTGTACCCGGTCATCCGTTCGAGGGACGGGTTCCAGGAGGTGATACAGCCGGCCTTGTCCAGGGTAAACACGCCGTCCGCCATGGACTCCAACAACTGGCGGGAAAAGCTCGGATCCAATACCCCTTTGCCTCTCTCTTCCATAAGCAAATCATCCTCTTTCCCCGGCCCGTACCCGCTGAAACCAAACGCTTGCAAGGGCGGCCATTGCGTTACAAAACGTCACCTTGTCACCCTGAGTAACGTTACCTTTTCTTTTCAGACCATGCAACCCAAACACGGATGCGCGTGCCATGGCCTTTCGGTAAGGACAAGGTTTCCGTGTTCTCAATCAAAGCCTTGCACCCCGCCAAAGGGGGGGGGAGACCCTTACAAGGAGGTTGTGGGCGGGCTGTGCGAAACGCACTTTCACGATTGACGTCCTTGAACAACCGCTTAGGAGGGCGGCACGGTATTTGAAAACCACAGGACACGGTGTTTTCCGCGCAAAGAGTGGGTTGTCGTCTTTACGAAATGCAGGTTCACGGGGCGCATTGAAAATCCAAGAGATCAAATCCGCCGAAGACTTGAAAACGGCCACCAGGACCGGGCTCACCCTGGTGAATTTCGGTGCGCCCTGGTGCGCTCCCTGTCTTCTTCAGGAACCCATCCTACGCAGGATAGCCGCCCGGTTCAAAGGGCGAGCGGGCATAGCTGGAGCCAACATCGATGAAAACCGCCACCTGGCCCGCAGCCTGGACATTCGAAGCATTCCAACCCTGGTGTTTTTTCAAAACGGCAAGGAGGTTCAAAGACTTGTAGGCCTGCAATCCGAAGACACCCTCGCCTGGACTTTGTCGGACCGCCTCGTTCGTAAAACAGCCTCCCACCCGTTGGCATGAATCATGCTTTGAATAAAACCAGGAGAGCGAATCTTGGCATAACCTCCTGATTAACACTCTCCTCCTCTCCGGCGGGTCGATCTCCGATGTGTGGCCCTCACAACATCGGGTTCGGCCTGCCTCTCTTTTCAGCCTCAACCCTTCAAGGCCCGCCCTCTGCCGGGGTGCTGCTTGCCCGGGGACACGTAAAGTAACGTTACCCCGCAACCGCAACACCAATGCCGCAACATCGTCCCGGCGGTTCCCCGTCTTTCTGATTGTTGTTGTTTTCCAAGGTGTTGCAAAACCATGCCCCTGCTGAGCGGGACCAGGAACAAGACAAAACAGCCCGCCGCCCGGGCGGCACGAATCTTGAGTGGAAAGGGGAGAGACAGGACCACGGAACGAATGAGCTGAACAGTCAGCCGGGGGACCCTCCGGGCCCGATCTTCGATCCCGGTCCAAGAGGATCTTCCTGAATTGAGCGATTGTCGAGTTTGCCGAAGATGCAAGGAAGAGGGTGCTTCG